>JAMPXJ010000010.1 GCA_023701205.1 Oligoflexia bacterium | reverse complement strand
GTCAAACCCTGAGGTCCTGGCTTGAGCCCATAGTCCGGATGTGGCGTTTTACGAAGAACAACGGCATTACCGAGGGCCTCCACACGAAGATGGAAATGATCTCAAGGCGAGCCTATGGCTTCAGGAACTTTAAGAACTACCGACTCAGAATGATTGCGCTGTGTGGGTGGGATGGAGTATTTGCGATCAGGAATTGATTCGATGCAAAATCGACATGCCCCTCGTAATGGGGAAGAGCCCTGAATCCTAAGCCCTTGAAACAAAAAAGCCTCCCACAACTTTTCGCTGTGAGAGGCCCTTGTAATGGCTCAGGAGGAGGGATTCGAACCCCCGACCAGCCGGTTAACAGCCGGCTGCTCTACCACTGAGCTACTCCTGAACGTAAACAGAAAGGCTCAGCATTGTTTTACTTAGACTAACCACGGGGCTTTGTCCAGTCTAGGGGCGGATAGGACTCAGAATTCCTACTGTTTGAGCTGGATTTTCACCAGGTCGGGGTCTCCAAAGGCGGTGATGGCGAAGCTTTGCACTCGAGGTCCCAGAAGATAGGGGCGGGAGGGGTAGTCCAGGGGAATCACCCCGACATCCCGGATCTCCAGGATTTGGGTCATCTGATCCACGAGCTGTGCGATCTTCCCGGGATCGCGCGCGTGAAGGAGCTCATCGAGCTGGGCGTCGAAAGCCACATTGGACCAGCCGGAGCGGTTGGCCGGGGCACCGGTCCGGAAGGGAAGGAAGAATTCCAACGGGCTGGCGATCTTATAGAGCCAGGTGGCCAGAACTAGGTCGTAGTCCCTGGTTTCGAACCGACGACGGTAGTTCTCGGAGCTCTCCGGCTGCGGGATCAGGCGGACCTGGATCTTCTTCATCCGGTCGATCAGCCATTGGGCGATCTTTCCCTGGTTCTCGGAATTTCGATATAGCAGCCTCACCTGGACGGGCGTCGCGGTAGGCCCCCGCTCAGCCATTGCCTGGGCGAAATCCTGGGTGGCGAGGGGCAGCTCGCGATGTCCTGGCAGCCCGGGCGGGATCAGACCGGTGACCTTGCGATCGCCATTGCGCAGGATCGCCGGCAGGCTTTCGCGATCGAGGCTGTAGACCATCGCGCGCCTGAGCTTGGGATCGGTGAGGGGCGCGTGTTTCACGTTCATCAGCAGATAACGGGTCGCCAGGAACGGATTGACCTGGACCTTCTGGCCGGGGAACTTCATGAGGTCCTCGGTCGTGGGATTGGGCATGATATCGATGCGTCCCTTGCGGAAATGCTCGAAAAGCGCGGCATGCTGACCGATCACCAGGTCCACGCGGTAAACCGGTCGCTGGCCCCGGTACTCGGGATTGCCTTCGAGGACGAGCCGCTTGCCCGGTCGCCACTCGGCGAGGAAATAGGGGCCGAGCACCGCGTTTTGGGCGTGAACGAAACCCGTTTTCGAGCTCTTCGTGAGCTGGTCCTTGCGGATCGGGAAAGCCGAGACCGTCGTCAGACGGTGCAGAAAAAGCGGGGAGGGCGCGGTCAGCTGGATCTTCAGCAGCTGAGGGCTCTCGGAGCTCACGCCCAGGCGCTCGGGATCCCAACGCGCGCCTTCCTGCCGCGCTCCCGCGATATCAGCGAACTCCGAAGCATTGCGCGATGCGCTTGCCGGATCCAGCAGCCTCCGCAACGAGTCGACGAAATGCCGCGCCTCGAGGGGAACCCCGTCGGACCACCTCACGTCAGGCAAGAGCTCGAAGACGATCGTCTTGCCGTCCTCGGAAAGCCGATAGCTCTTGCAGAGATCGCAGATCAGGCTGCTTTTGGCGTCGTACTGGAGCAATCCGCGCATGAGAAACGAAATGACGAAACGTTCAGTGGAGGTGCGGTGGTGATTCCAGTCCAGGGTCGACGGCTCGTTTTCTACCGAAGCACGCAGCACCGACGGCTCGAGCCTGGCTTGAGCAGTCAGACTGCCTCCAAGGCAGGTCAAGACGAAGAGCGCCGGAACGAATTTTCGCATTAATCCTGTCACGCCTTTTAGGTTCACGTGGCTCATGCGGCCCCTTCTGCAGTGCGCTCCCCGAGTATGGCAAAAAAGCCCTCGGGAGGAAAACTCCCTCTGATGACGGGTCGCATTAACCCGCTCTGCCGAAAGTTTTGGAACTTTCTTCCCCAAAAGGTAGAATTCAACTCATGGCCACCTATCGTCGGCGAATCTTTCTGATCGACAAGAAATTCCAGTTCCGAATCGCGCTGTACGTCTGCGCCTGGGTCGTGGCGCTCGGCTTCGTCCATCCGCTCGTGGTGCACAGCCTCTTTGAGATCTTCATCGGCTTCGCGGCGGCCACCCCCAACGGGCCCGAGCTCGAGCTGCTGCATCAGACGCGCAACGAGGTTCTGACTCTCATGAGCCTCACCGAGCTGGTATTCGTCGGGCTGACTTTCTTCAGCAGCCTCTTCCTCGCCCACCGGATCGCGGGCCCCATCTACAAGCTTCGCAAATTGATGGGCCAGGCCAAAGCGGGCGATTACAGCGAGCAGCTGCGCTTCCGCAAGTACGATCACTTCCAGTATCTCGCGACCGATTATAATGAGCTGGTAGCGAATTTCCGTGCGCGGACCCAGCAGGCCGCCCAGGGGATCGAGAAGGCCATGGCCTCGGCAACTCCCGAGGGCCGGCGGGAGCTCGAGAAGGCTCTCTCCGCGCTCCTTCCGGCGCCTCCCCAGACCTGATACCGTGCTCCGCTTCCGGCCCCATCATTTCCTGTGCACCCTCGGCTTCGAGGGAAAAGGCTATTCTCCCGAGTTCATCAGGAACTTCAGCCGTCTCGCCGAGGAGCTGCGGAGCACTCCGGCGGGAGAGGAAATCCAGATCGAGGTCACGACGATTTCGGACTCGATCTGCCAGCCCTGCCCCGATCGCCGCGGCGAAGGCTGCCAATCGGAAATCAAGATCCAAACCCTGGATCTCGCGCACGCGCGCATCCTGGGGCTGAGCCCGGGAGAGCGCCTGAGCTGGGGCGAGGCTAAGCGCCGGATCGCCGAACGGATGACACCGGGAGCGTTCGAGAACGCCTGCGCTCCGTGCTCCTGGAAAGAGCTCGGGGTCTGCCGTCAGGCGCTGGAACGGCTGCGCGGGGGGAAAAAATGAGAACGCCCGCGCTGCTGATGGGATTGATCCTCTTTCTTGCCCAGGGCGCACAGGGTGCCAACGATGTCCCTTCGGCGCCCCAGCCCATCGACGTGCTCCAGGAGAAGCTTCGCGCCCCCCGCAAGAACCGCGTGGTTCAAGCCCTCAAGAAGGCCTACGATTTCCTGCAGGAAGGCAAAACCGTGGCGGCACGCAAGGCCGCCGAAGGCGTCGCCCGGGACCCCGTCTTCGGTGATTACGCCCAATGGATCCTCGCTGCCGCGAACTTCGAGGAGGCCCGCGCCGCCTTTGACGCTCGAAAATGGCGGGACGTCGAACGCCCTGCCCAGTCCTCGATCGCGGCGACTGCCGCGCTGCCGCTGCGCTATCCTTATTCGCCGTTGCTCAAGCAGACCAGCCGCGAGATCGCGCAGGCGGAGCTGCTCTCCGGGGCCGCCGCGTGCGCGATGAAGAGCTTTGCGTCCTGCCGCGACCGGCTCGAAGCCGCTTTTCAGCGGCTGAGCGCCATGAACGATTTCGGCACGATCCGCCCGGAATTCCTCGAAACGTACGGACTGGCCTGCACGAAAAAACCGGGGCCGCTGTGTGAGGCCTGGCAGCAGCGGCTCGTCGGCTTCTATCCGAAGAATTCCGCCGAAACCAAGGCCCTCCTCGCCAACTCCACAGGACTCGAACGCCGAAGCCCGCCCGGACACGCGCGGGCCACCCGGGCCTACAAGGCGCCGGACCTGGACTACGCGGCCTTCGATGCCGCCATGGCCTCATATTTCGACCAGAAGTACGGGGATGCAGCCAAGGCTTTCCGTCAGTTCCTGGATGATTTCCCGCGCTCGACCTATCGTTACCGCGCGCAGTACTGGCTCGCCCAGGCATTGAGCCAGCAGCAGAAGCACGACGACGCCAGGAAGATCCTCGAAAATCTGCAGAACAGCTCGCCGCTCACGTACTACGGCATGCTCGCCGCGATCAGCTCCGGACGGAATCTCGGCGAGCCTATCGACGGCGCCGTCCCCGCGGTGCGCCCAACCGACCCGTTTCTCTCCCCGCAGGAGATTCGCCGTCTCTCCCGAGCGGAGCTCCTGCTGGCGAACCAGGCCGACGAGCTCGCAGCCATGGAACTCAAGGACTTCCGTCCCAGGGACGCTCATTCGAGCCCGTTCCTGCTTTATCTGGCCATGCTCGATCACGAGGCGGGCAACCACTCGCTGGCCTTCACGATCCTGACGGAGCTTTTCCAGCGCAGCTACGAAGGCGTATACTCCACGTACGTCCTGCGGCTGATCTTTCCGGTGGAGCATCTCGAGCTCATCGAGAAGTACGCCCTCGAAAACAAGCTCGATCCCATCCTCGTGCTGAGCCTCATCAAGCAGGAGTCCGGCTTCGAGAGCCGGGCGGCCTCGGGCGCAGGCGCCCAGGGCCTCATGCAGCTCATGCCGGCTACGGCGGCCGATGTCTTTCCCGAACTGTCGCGCGTCGAGCTGATCGCGGTCGAAGCCAATATCCGGACCGGAACGCGTTACCTGGGGAAGCTCCTGGCGCGCTTCAACGGGAACATCACGCTCGCCCTGGCTGCCTACAACGCGGGTCCGGGCGCGGTCGACCGCTGGGTGAAGGCCACGGCTCCGCAGCGAGGCATGCTCGAGTTCATCGAGTCGATCCCTTACAAGGAAACGCGCGAATATGTCGCCGCGATCATCCGGAACTACTTCTGGTACTCGCGCAGCCTCAACTGGGAATCCCAGAAGACGCTGGCCTACTTCTGGAACGTCTATGGTCCACCCGAGGCGCCGGCGCCGGTCATCCCGCCGCCGCCCGTTCCCACCGATGCGCCGAGCGAGGAATAAGCCGGCTCGATCAGACCGCGAAACGGAAATGCATCACGTCGCCGTCGCGCACCACATATTCCTTGCCTTCGAGGCGCAGGGCGCCGGCGTCGCGGATGGCTGACTCGCTCTTGTGCTTCATGAGGTCCTCGTAGTGATAGACCTCGGCCTTGATGAAACCTTTTTCGAAATCCGTGTGGATCACGCCCGCCGCCTGCGGCGCCTTCCAGCCCTTGCGAATCGTCCAGGCCCGCACCTCGACCTCGCCGGCGGTGAAGTATGTCTGCAGGCCCAGCAGCTCGTAACCGGCGCGAATCACCTTGTTGAGGCCCGGCTCGTCCATTCCCATTTCGCTCAGGAAGGCGGCCTTCTCGTCCTCGGCCAGCTCGGAGATCTCGCTTTCGATCTTCCCGCAGATCTGCACGACGGGGCTACCCTCCTTCTTCGCGTACTCGAGGAGCTTCTTGACGTGCTCGTTCGGCTCGGAGCGGCCGATGTCGCCGTCGTCAACGTTGGCTACGTACATGACCTTCTTCGCGGTGATGAGGTGAAAGTCGTGGATCAGCGCCAGCTCGTCCTCGCTCAGGTTGAGCGAGCGCGCGGGCTTGCCGGCCTCCAGCGCGGCCTTGACCGGGGCGAGCACGCCCATGATCGCGGCAGCTTTCTTGTCCTGGGCGGCGCGCGCGGCTTTTTCCAGCTGGTTATAACGCTTGTTGATGGTGTCGAGGTCCGCGAAGATGAGCTCCGTGTCGATCACCGAGATATCGCGCAGAGGATCGACCGAGCCATCGACATGCACGACGTTCGGGTCCGAAAAGCAGCGCACGACGTGCGCGATCGCCTGCGTTTCGCGGATGTGGCCCAGGAACTGGTTGCCTAGCCCCTCGCCCTTCGAGGCGCCTTTGACCAGGCCCGCGATGTCCACGAAGACCATGCTGGCGGGCACCAGCTTCTGCGGCGGGATGTACCTGGCGATCTCGGCCAGCCGGGGATCCGGCACCTTCACGATCCCCGTATTGGGATCGATCGTGCAAAAGGGATAGTTGGCGGCCTCGGCCTTGGCCGAAGTCAGCGCGTTGAAAATGGTCGATTTGCCCACGTTGGGCAGGCCCACGATACCGCATTGAAAGCCCATTGAAAATTCACCTCTCCGTATTGAACCTGTTCATGGCCGCGCGGATCTCTCCGCGAAGAATCATCTCCGCCGCCCGCGAAACGTCATCGAGCAGCGGGTCCAGCTCGCCAAGCTCGTTGTCGGAAAACTGTTGAAGAACATAATCCACCGTGGAGATCAAGGCTCCGGGACCGGGTTTGCCGATGCCCAGCCGGATTCGATGATACCCCGTCTGCCCCGAGCCCAGGTGGGCGTCGATCGACTTGAGGCCATTGTGCCCTCCGGTTCCGCCACCGGTTTTCAGCCGCATCGTGAGCGGCTTGAGGTCGAGATCGTCGTGAATGACGATCAAATCCTCGGGCATGAGCTTGAAAAACTTGAAAAGCGGCCCGATCGACCGCCCCGAGTTGTTCATGTAAGTGAGGGGCTTCAGGAGCAGTACCTTTTCGCCCGCGACCGAAGCTTCGTAAACCTCGGCCTCCTCGCGGCGCGCGGGGCCCTTGGCCTTCCAATCGTCGACCAGCCGGTCGATCGCGAGAAAACCCGCGTTATGCCGGGTCGTTTCGTATTTGGGTCCCGGGTTGCCCAGGCCTGCGATGATCTTCATTTAAATCAAACGCCATCAACGGCGAGCCCGCCGGCCCGCCCGCGGCGATTATCTCCCATCAGATGAATAAGCTGCTCACGCTGTCGTAGTTATGGATGCGGTAAATGGCCTCGGCGAGCAAATCCGCCACCGAGAGCTGGACCACCTTCCTGCAAGCGGCCGCCTGCTCGGAAAGCGGGATGGTATCCGTTACGATCACCTGTTGGATCGGCGAAGCCATGAGCCGCTCGATTGCCGGGCCCGAAAGCACCCCATGAGTCGCCGCCGCGAAGACTTCCCGCGCGCCATGGTCGAGCACGGCATTCACGGCTTCGGTGAGGGTCCCTGCGGTATCGATCATGTCATCGAGGATCACCGCGGTCTTGCCTTTCACATCTCCCACGATGTTCATCGCCTTGGCGACGTTGGGTCCCGTGCGGCGCTTGTCGATCATGGCCACGGCCGCGTTGAGCCGCTTGGCATAGGCGCGCGCGCGCTCCACGCCTCCGGCGTCGGGGCTCACCATCACGATTTCCGTGTGGCCCACCATCTTCTGCTTGAGATGCTCCATGATGACCGGCGAGGAGAAAAGATTATCGAAGGGGATGTTGAAAAAACCCTGGATCTGACCGGCATGCAGGTCCATCGAAACCATCCGGGTGGCTCCGGCCGAAGTCAGAAGATCAGCCACGAGCTTGGCGCTGATCGGGGTGCGCGGGGCGACCTTGCGGTCCTGCCGGGCGTAGCCGTAATAAGGAACCACCGCGGTGATCTCCTTGGCGCTCGCGCGCTTGAGCGCGTCGATCATCACCAGAAGCTCCATCAAGGTGTCGTTCACCGGGCGGCAGGTACTTTGAATCACGTAAACGTCCCGGCCACGGACGTTTTCCTTGATCTCGACGAAGACCTCGCCGTCGCTGAAGCGTCTGACTTCGGCATGACCCAGGGGCTTGCCGAGTTTTTCGCAGATTTTCTGAGCCAGCGGGCGATTGGCGTTTCCGGACAGAACCACCCAATCTCGCATTCTCATGGTCGAGGCTCCTCTTAGGCTTTCGAAGGGATAACCTACCGCTGCTGAACACTCAAGAGCCGCGTTATTTTGCCGCTTCGCGTTGCAGCTCTTGGTACAGCTCGAAGGTTCGCCGCGCAACATCTTTCCAACTGAACTCCTGGGCGCGCGCCAGACCTTTCTTACGAAGAGCCTGAAGCCAGGGCTCATCCGATTCCGTGCGCAGCAACAGCGATTTCAACGCGTCGAGGTCACTGGGGTAGAAGTATTCGACCGCATCCCCGCCCACCTCGGGCAAAGAGGTGGCATTGGAAGAGAGTACCGGGGCGCCGCAGGCCATGGCCTCGAGCAGCTGGAAACCGAAGCCCTCGTCGCGCGAAGGAACGACCACGCATCGGGCGGAGCGATAAAGGCTGATCAGCTCACTGTCGGGAACGTACCCGAGCCAGCGGATTTCCGGGCCCTTGGCGGCCTGGAGCAGCTTCCGCGGAGCTTCGGTGAAATCGCCGACCAGAACCAGCCCGGGCGTCCCGGCCCTGCCTCCAAACGCCTCCAGATAAGCGCGAACCAGTAAGGCCACGTTCTTGCGCTCCTCGAAGCCTCCCACGTAGAGCAGGTGTCCCTGCTCGCGCAGTCCGTACCGGTCGAGCACCGGCAGCTCCGCCGGCCCGGCCGAAAAACGAGGATCGACCCCGTTCGGAATCACGTGGATCTTCTTGCGGATGCGGGGGAATCGCGTCTCGATCTGGCGGGCGCTGTAGCGGCTTACCGTTACGATGGCGTCGGCGGAGAGCGTGGCTTTCCAGGAAAGCTCATGGCTCGCACGCGCCCTGAGCGCGCGCAGATCCCGGGGAAGCTCGCGGCTCAGCTCGTTCAACGTGATCAGGTCATGGACCGTCACCACGCGCTTGACCGCGCTGAGCGGGAAATAGGGAACGCCGATATTGGTCGTCGAATGGAAGACCTCGATGCGGCTCATGGCCAGCTCTACCGGAAGCGCAGCCTGTTCCCAGGCCAGATGCGGCTTCACCCGCGAGCGATGTTGCCTGAAGCGCGAAAGCGCGGAGAGGTGAGCGGCCGCGATCCTCCGATCGCTGAAGAGATGGAGCTCCTTGCGCGCGGGCAAGGCTTCGAGCGCTCCCAGAAGCTCCAGCGTGTGCCGCGTGAATCCTCGCACGCGGTCGTCGGAAAAGGTCCTTCCGTTGAAACCGATCCGAATCGGCCTGGACATGTCGCCAGTATCAACGATGGCGATTCCGGATGGCCAGGACTTTCTTCCGCACAGGCGCGACTTTCGTCTTCTTGAGCGTCCCTGGCGTGACCGGGGCCGCGGCCGCGACAGCCGGAACGCTCTTCTTTCCGGAAGCATCTTCGAGTTCCCGTTGCGGTTGGGCCGACATCACGATCCAGACGATCGACGAAAGCAGAACACCCAGGAAGAACGAGGCGAGGCTCGCCTTCTGCTCGGGCTTGCGCGCTTTCGCCACCGTTGGCCGTGGAGGAACGCGTTTCTTGGAGGCCGACTCCATCCAGGGCCTTGGCACGATTTCGACCCGCGGCTCGGCCCTGACCACCCTTGGGGTTCGGCGCACGCCGTGAACCTTCCGGGTAAACTCGCTGAGATCCAACTCCAAAGATGGATAACTTTGCCCCATTCCGCCCCCAGAATAACAAGCTTAACAAACTTGACCTGGTGCGTCATCCAAATAGGTAAATAGCTGTTTTTATGGACTTATTCCTGCCTGCCCTCTTCTTTTACCTGCAGGTATTTGCGGAAGATCAGAAGCCCGGCGGGACTGACCGCCGCCATGAGTGCGATGAGGAACCACATCATCTCGGAGTTCCGCTCGCCGGTGGGCGGACAGTATTTCTGCAGGAGCGCGCCCGAAAGCATCCCCACCACGAACTTGGCGAGGAAGTAAGGAAGCGTCGAAAGCGCCATATACGAGCCTTCCTGCCCTTTTGGCGCGATCGCCGCGGTGTATTCGTAAAGCCGGGGCGACCAGATCGCCTCGCCGATAGAGAAGAAGGTCACCGCGATCGTGATCGAAACGTAAAGCGGATTGACCTCGATCAGATTCATCCCGAGCCAGGTATTCGTGATCAGATGCCCAAGAGGCCCTTTGGCCAGCCCCGCGAAGAATTCCGGCGGCATGGCCATGATGAAAACCGAGAGAGAGGAAACCAGGGTCCCCACGGTGATCATCCGATAGGCCGAGATCTTCTGCGTGAGCGCGCCCACGAATGGCACCAGAAGCACGATGAGCACCGGATTGAGCATCCCGAAAAGCCGGCCGATCGGGGCCCCCTCGCCGAGCTCCCGGATACCGTATTTCGGGAAGGTGTAGTGCATGTGATAGAACACGAGCTTCACGCCCACGACGAGCGCAAGGAAGATCAGGAAGCGGTGAAACGCCGGCTGTCTCCAGACATGCATGAAGATGCGCGTGGTCTCGCGCAGGGTATCGCTTACCATCAGCGAGAGCGCCTTCATGGTGGGCTCCCCGGCGTACTTGGACTCGACCTTCGAGATCTTCACGCCCTCGTCAGTGGCCTCGACGCCTTCGCGCAGGCTGAAGTAGGTGATCAGGAAGCCGGGGATCGTGAATAAAAAGCTCAGGAAAAACAGCACCCGGTAAGTGCTCAGCTGCGTGCCGATCACGGGAAGAGTGTAGGTACCGTACTCGCCCATGGTATTGCGGACGAAGTCGAATGCCCAGCCGGCGATGGCGAAGCCCACGTTCATGAGAACGTAGAACATCGAAAATGCCATCGAGCGCTGCGCGGTAGTCGAGTAACGCTTGAGCGCGGCGGTCATGACCGGAACCATGAGCGCCAGGCCCACGGCAAGCAGGAGAAGCCCCAGCGGAAGCACGATCCACTTGGCGGTCGTGAAGGCCATCACCGCGCGTGAAGCGATGCAGACGCCAAAGCCCAGCAGGAACGCCTTGCGGATTCCGACCGCGTCCGTCAGCGAGCCCACCATCATCGTGACGAGCGAAAGAATCGTCGACCAGACGGCGATCATGTAACCTGCCTGGGTATCGCTGTAGCCAAGATCCGAGGAGAGCCACAGGATGACCGTCGAGGACATCATCCCATAGGCCAGGATCTCCAGTACCTTCGTGAGATAGATGATCCAAAGTTCGCGGGTCGCGCCGCGCAAAACCGTGAATTTCGAAACGAATGCCGCGATTTGGGTCATAAAAACTCCTTGGGAGGCCAAGCCTTATCCCGGAATACGATGTAATTCCACCTATTCCCGCTCAAGGGTTTCTCTCAACCCGCCGATACGAGTATCAGGAGAGCTCCATTCATGTGGGATGTCCCGATTTACCGGATCCGAGCGTATGTACGGAATCTCAAGAAGAGCCGACAGGAAAGCGGCCTGGTCAACCCAAGCTCAAGTCGCCCGCCTATCTTGCATCTCAAGCGTTCCGCAGCGCAAATCCTCATCCCGGAGCGGATGGGGGCCAATCGCGAGCTCATCCACGGCTCGGTGATCCTGAACGACATCTCCCCGCGCGGCCTTTTTCTCTTCAGCAGCCGCAACCTGCGTCTGGGTGAGCGGGTCACCCTGGTGATCCACCACCCGCGGACTTTCTATGCCCACGGGAAGGTCGTTCTTTGCAAGCGGCTGAGCCTGCGCGAGAACGTCGTTTCCACCGGGAACACCTTCCCGTTCCGGGCGGGCATCCTCTTCGAATTCCGGTCCATCGACGAGCGGCTTTCGGTGAAGAATTACTGCGACGAGCTGGCCTTCAAGTGGCTCAAAATCGCCCAGATCTCCAACTGAGCCGGCTCAGCCCACGACGAAATTCAGGATCTTGTCTTTGACGAAGATCACCTTGCGGATCTGCTTGCCTTCGAGCTGCGAGGCCACCGTGGCAAGCTCCCGGGCCGCCGCTTCGACGGTCGCCTGATCGGAACCCGGCTCCACCTGGACGGTTCCGCGCGTCTTGCCCAGGACCTGCACCGCCATCGTGATGAGATCGTCCTTGGCCAGCTCGGGGTCGAACGCGGGCCACGGCTCGAAAGTGAGCTCGGATTTCTCCCCCAGAAGGGACCAGAGTTCCTCGGCAACGTGCGGAGCGAAAGGATTCAACAGCTGCACGAACGGGCGCATGCACTTTCGCGGAGCCTGCTGGATTTTCGTGAAGTGATTGATGAAGACCATCATCTGGCTGATCGCTGTGTTGAACCGCAGATTCTCGATGTCTTCGGTGACCTTCTTGACCGTCTTGTGCAGGATCTTGAGGTCCTCCTGCGTGGGCTCGACGTCGAGCACGACGGGCAGGCTGGTATCGTCGTTGACGAAGACGCGCCAGGCGCGCTGCAGGAAGCGATAAACCCCCTCGATCGCCGAAGTTGACCAGGGCTTGTCACGCTCGAGCGGGCCCATGAACATCTCGTACATCCGAAGCGTGTCCGCCCCGTATCTTTCCACGACGGTGTCGGGATTGATCACGTTGCCGCGGGACTTCGACATCTTCTCGCCGTCCTCGCCCAGGATCATGCCCTGGTGGACCAGCTTCTTGAACGGCTCGTCGTGCGAGACCAGGCCCGCGTCAAAGAGCACCTTCATCCAGAAGCGCGCATAAAGGAGGTGCCCGACCGCGTGCTCGGGCCCGCCGAGGTAGAGATCGACGGGCATCCAGTATTTCTCGGCTTCCTTGCTGAAGGGTTCCCGCTCGTTGTGCGGATCGCAGTAGCGCAGGAAGTACCACGAGGAACCCGCGCTTCCGGGCATCGTGTCCGTCTCGCGCAAGGCGGGCTCTCCCGTGCGCGGATCCTTGATCACCACCCAGCTCGTGATCGCCGCGAGCGGGCTCTCTCCCGTGCCCGAAGGCTCATAGCTCTGGACCTCGGGCAGAGTCACCGGCAGGTCGTTCAGCTCGAGCGCGCGGCTGCCGCCTTCCTCGAGATGGATGATCGGGAAGGGTTCGCCCCAGTAACGCTGGCGCGAAAAGAGCCAGTCACGCAGCTTGTACTGCACGGTGCCTTTACCCAGGCCTTTTTCCTCGGCCCAGGCGATGACCTTCCTGATCGCCTCGCGGGTGGGAAGCCCGGTGATGAAGCCCGAGTTGACCGAAATTCCCTCGCCGGTGAAGGCCTTGCCGTCTTCGGCGGAGCCCTCGACCACCTTCTTGATCGGCAGGCCGAATTTCACCGCGAACTCGTGATCCCGCTCGTCATGCGCGGGAACCGCCATGATCGCGCCCGTGCCATAGCCCATCATGACGTAATCGGCGATCCAGACCGGGACGCGCTCGCCGGTGAGCGGGTTTTCCACCGTTCCGCCGGTAAACACGCCCGTTTTTTCCTTGGCCTCGTCCTGGCGCGCGATCTCGGATTTTTGCGAGGCTTTTTGCTGATACTCCTGCACCGCCTCGAGGCGATCGGGCGTCGTGAGCTTCGCCACCAGCGGATGCTCGGGGGCCAGCACCAGGAAAGTGGCGCCGAAAATCGTGTCCGGCCGCGTGGTGAAGATCTCCACTTCGCCGAAACGGATCTGCAGGCCCTCGCTCTTGCCGATCCAGTTGCGCTGAAGCTCCTTGGTGCCCTCGGGCCAGTCGACCTTGTCGAGGTCCTTGAGGAGCCGCTCGGCGTAAGACGTGATCTTGAGCATCCACTGCTTCATCGGGACGCGATACACCGGGTGGCCGCCACGCTCGGACTTGCCGTCGACGACCTCCTCGTTGGCCAGGACGGTCTTGAGCGCCGGGCACCAGTTGACCGGGACTTCCTTGCGATAGGCCAGGCCGCGCTCATGGAGCTTCAGGAAGATATACTGGGTCCATTTATAATATTTCGGATCGCACGTGGCCAGCTCGCGCGACCAATCGTAGCTGAAGCCCAGCGACTTGAGCTGCCGCCGAAAGTTGTCGATCGCATTGTAGGTGGTCGTGGCCGGATGGACGCCGGTTTGAAGCGCGTACTGCTCGGCGGGAAGGCCGAACGCGTCCCAGCCCATCGGGTGAAGGACGTTGAAACCCCGCGCGCGCTTGTAGCGCGAGATGATGTCGGTCGCAGTATAACCTTCGGGATGTCCGACGTGCAGGCCGGAGCTGCTCGGGTAGGGGAACATGTCCAGAACGTAGTACTTGGGCTTTTTGTCGCCCGTTTTGGCCTCGAAAACCTTTTTCTGTTCCCAGACCTGCTGCCACTTCGCTTCGATCAGCTTCGGATTGTACGCCATAAGGATTGCCGCAGTATACTCGCTGACGTAGAAACAGGAAAGCCATGAAACAACCCACCCAGCCCACCCACGAATGGGTGAGCTTCGAAAATGAGACCTTTTCCCTGAGAAACCTCGAATCCGGCGAGGCCATGCACTCTCTGATCGGCCCCTGGGAAGAGGCCAACCGCATCTATATCGGGCAGTCCCGGCTCTCCGAACGCCTGGGGACTCCGAGTGCCGCGCCCCTGGTCCTCTACGATGTCGGAATGGGCCTGGCGACCAACGTGCTTGCCGCGATCGCGGAGTTTCAACGGCAGCCCGGACCCAAGCGCCCGCTTCGGATCGTGAGCTTCGAAAGCGATCTCTCAGGGATCGAGCTTGCGCTCGAGCATCCGGAAAGGCTTCCTTTCCTGGCCGGCAACGAGCTTGTGCTTCGCACCTTGTTGGAAACCGAAAAATGGGACAGCGCGACACGCGATATTGCCTGGGAGCTGCGCCCCGGCGATTTCCTGACGGAAACCCGCCTCGGGGAGCCTGCAGCCGAACTGATCTACTTTGATTTCTATTCGCCCCGTACCTGCCCGGAGCTTTGGACCCAGGCCAATTTCGAACGGCTCTTTCGCTCGTGTGCCCGTCCCGTCGGAGACCTGGGGCCCGTGCTCCTGACCTATAGCGCGGGGACTCCCGTGCGCGCCGCCTTGCTTTTCGCCGGATTTTTCGTGGGCCGCGGGGTCCCCACGCCTGCAAAAAAGGAAACCACGGTGGCAGCGCTCCGGCTCGAGGATCTTGCCGATCCGCTGGGCGAGGAGTGGCTGGTCAAGCTGGAGCGTTCCACGAAGGGCTTCCCGCGCGATCGGCTGCTCACCCATCCTCAGTTCGCCCGTTTCAAGCGCTGACCGGGATCACACGGTGGTTTCGGCTTCGACGACCTCGGACTGGGGCTTGGCCGCAGGTGCGCGTGCGGACGCCTGCGGCGCACTCGACTCCGGGGCGAAGGCGCGCTTCACGAGCGCCCCGCTCCAGAGTCGGAAGCGATCGATGTAGCTGAAGGCCGCGGGTACCACCACGAGGGTCAAGAGAGTCGAGCTGATCAAGCCGCCGATGATCGCGATACCCATGCTCGTGCGCTGACGGGAAGCTTCGTTCAGGCCGATGGCCACCGGAGCCATGCCCGCGATCAACGCGACAGTGGTCATGAGGATGGGACGCAGGCGCGCCTTGCCCGCTTCGACCAGCGCCTTGGAGCGATCCATGCCGCGCTCGATGAGCTGGTTGGTGTAATCCACGAGCAGGATCGAGTTCTTCGTGGCGATCCCGAGCAGCATCACGCAACCGATCATCGAGAACAAATCGAGCGAAGTGCGGGTGATGAAGAGCGCGAAAAACGCCCCGCAGGCCGCAAGCGGCAGCACCAGCATGATCGTGAACGGGGTGACGAAGGACTCATAGAGGCTCGCCAGCACGAGATAGATGAAAAGAATGCCGAGTCCCATGGCGATCACCATGTTCTGCATCAGCTCGACGAAGCTCTCGGCTTGTCCGACGAAACGGTAGCGCACGTCGTTGGGAAGCTTGATCTCCTCCCGGAAGAGCTTGTGCACATCCTCGACCACGGCCGCCAATCCCGGTCCTTTGCTCGCGATATCCGCCGAGATCCGGATGTAGCGCGCGCGATCCTGCCGGCTGATCTCGGCCGGCCCCGTGGCATCCACGGGCTTGGCGATGTGGGCCAGGCGCACGAGGTTCTGATTGATATTGGGCACGAATGTGTCCTGATAGCTTTCGCGAAGATTGCGCTGCTCCGGCTTCAGCCGCACGCGGATATCGTACTCTTTGCCGGCATCGCGATAGACCGCGGGCGTGACGCCCTCGACCAGCGCGCGCAGCTCCGAGCCCACCGTAGTGCTCGAAACGCCAAGCTCCTCGGCGCGCCGATTGTCCAGCGCCACCTGAAGCTCGGGCTTGCCCGGCTGGAAGTTGATGTCCACATCCAGCAGGCCCGGATGGTTCTTGAGCTTCGCATAAGCGGCGTTGGCGATCTTTTCGAGCTCCGCCAGGTCGTTGCCCGAAATGTTCAGCGAGAAGGGCCGCATGCCGCCGCCCACCATGTCGATGTCCTGGACCTTGGGTTTGGCGAAGGCGAACCTCCCGAGCTGCTCGCGCACGCGCGCCTTGAAGTCCGTGGTATTGATCTTGCGCTGCTTGCTGGGAATCATGTTAACGAAGAACGTGGCGTAATTCGGCCCGTTCGTGGCGCTGCCCACGAACATCACCGCGGTTTCCACCTCGGCATTCGAGCGAAGCACCTGGTCCACCTCTCCGGCGACCTTATGCATGGCATCGAGGCTCGTCCCGGGCGGCATGTCGAGCACCACCTGGAATTCACCGATGTCCTGCGCGGACATGAAGGTTTTCGGGACCGCAGCCGCCGAGACCAGGCTCAGCACGAAGATCCCGATCGCTCCGAAAATCACCAGGAGCGGGTGACGAAGCGTGAATTCCAGCGTCCTCCCGTATTTGTTCTCGAGCCAGGTCTGTCCGGCATCGAAGGCCCGCAGCACGCGACCCCCGGTCTTGCCCCAGAGCGAATCGCGCGAAGGCAGATGGGAGCTCGCGGCGAAATAGGCCGAGAGCATCGGCGCCACGGTGAGCGCGTCAAAAAGGCTGATCGCCATTGCGAAGCAGATCGTGAGCCCGAACTCCTTGAAGAACTGACCCACCACGCCCTGCAGGAAGCCGATCGGGCCGAATACCGCGATCACAGTCATCGTCGTGGCGACGACCGCGAGGGTGACCTCGGTCGTTCCTTCGAGCGCCGCCCTGTGCGGCGGCTTGCCCATCTCCACGTGGCGGAAGATGTTCTCGCGCACGACGATCGCGTCGTCGATGAGAAGGCCGACGGCCAGGCTCAACGCCAGGAGCGTCATCACGTTGATCGAGAAACCCGCGATGGACATCAGAATGAAAGCGCCAAGCAGGGAGTTCGGAAGCGCCAGGCCCGTGATGAGCGTGGAACGCACGTTTCCGAGGAAGAAGAAAACGACCAGCACCGTGAGAACGATGCCGATCATGATGGACTCCTCGACGTCGTCGAGGTTGGCGCGGATCGGCTTGGAGCCGTCGCGCACGACCTCGAGCCGGGGCTTGCCTTCGCCCGTCCCCAGCTCCTCGTTGAGCTTGGCGATCTTGGCCTTGACCGCATTCGCCACGGCGACCGTGTTCGAACCCGACTGCCGGTACACGTTCAGGAAAAGCGACGGCTTGCCGTTCAGAAAGCTCCGGGTAACCTCGTCCTGCAGCGAATCCTCGACCACGCCGACATTGTCGATGGTCACGGGCACGTCACTTCCGAGGAAGCTCACGATCGTCGAGCCGATCTCTTTGAGCGACTTGAACTCTCCGAGCGTCCTGAAGGAGGTCTCCTTCTCGCCCTCATCGATCTTGCCGGCGGGGATGTTCTGGCCCGTAGCACCCAGGCGGCCTGCCACCAGGGTCGCCGAAAGCTCGTGCCGCTTGAGTTTCGTGCGGTCGAGGTTCACGTGGATCTCGCGCTTGCGGCCGCCGGTGATCTCGACCAGCCCGACCTGGCTGACCTGCTCGATCTTGGTCCTCACGTTCTGATCCGCGAGATCGAAAAGCTTCGCGGGGGGGAGCTCGCCCGTGACCGACACGATCAGGATCGGCTGATCCGCCGGATCCATCCGCCGGATCTGAGGCTCCTTGATGTCCTTGGGCAGCTTGATCCGCGCCGATGATGCGCGATCACGGATCTGCTGCTCGGCGTACTTCACGTCAGTCTCGAGCGCGAACTCCGCGAAGACGATGCTCATGCCCTCGCGATTGATGGAGCTGAGCGATTTCATGCCGGGGATGGTGCTCATCTCGTCTTCGAGAACCTTCGATACCAGGGTTTCGACTTCCTTGGGACCCGCCCCCGGATAGGCGGTGAGCACCCGGACGTAGGGGAAGGTGATGTTCGGGAAAAGGTCGACGGCGAGCTTCCGGATCGAGAGCAATCCCACGGCGATGATCAGGGTCACTACGCAGGTAATGAAGATCGGGCGCTTGATGGAGAGTCCTGCGAGATTCATGATTCACCTCTGAATGTCTTCATTCGGGCCAGGAGTCTCAGGATCATGGTCTCGGCCTGAAGCCGCCCGAGCTGCGCCTGCGCGTAATCCTGCTCGAAAAGCAGCACCTGGTAGGTGGTGCTGCGGCCGCGATCGTGACGATCGCGCTCGGCGGCGAGCTTGGCTTCCTGCACCTTCTCCATCGCGAGAAAAAGCTCCAGCCGCCGGCGGCCTTCGATGAGCCCCTCCTGCAGGTCCGCCCAGTCTCGCTCCTGCTCGTAAACCTTGCGCGACAGCGCCTGCTCGGCAGCGGCCTCCTCGCGCCGGTACCCCGCGCGGTTCGACTCGAGCAGCTCGAAGTCGAGCGGGGCCGTCATCTTGATGCCGATCGCGGTCGTGGGATTCGCGGCGCTCAGTGAGTTCGAGACGGCCGTGCCCAGCGAGGAATCGCGCCCGTTCAAGGCGACACTCGCGTATAGATCGAGCGAAGGAAGGTTCTTCTCTGCCCCGATCCGCGCGCCGGCCTTCTGTGCGAGGCTCTGCTGGCGGGCCGCCTCGACATCCTCGCGATACTGTCCCCGGACGGGCGCCTTCATCGCGAGGATCCGCTTCGGGTCCATGGCCTCGAGCTCCTCCACGACCTCGCTCTCCTGCGCGCCTCGCGCGGAATTGAAGGCATAGGCTGCCGCCCTTTCCTCATCGCGCGCGCCTTGCAGCTCGAGCTGGCGCACCTGCACTCCGGCCTCGGCCTGAAGGAGGTCGGTGCGATCGGCGAGATGCAGCTCCACCCGGCGCTTGTTCCAGTCGCGGATCTTCAGCGCGCGCGCGAGGCTCGCGCTCTGGATCTGAACCGCCTTGCGCGCGGCCGCCAGCCGCCAGTAGGCGCTCTCGGCCTCAGCCAAGCCCACCTTGGCCTTGAAGCTCTCGGCATGGCTCTGCGCGAGCGCCTGCGTCTCGATGAGCTCCTGGGTCGCGCGCAGCTCACGGCCGAAGCCATTGCGCAGCAGCGGCTGGCTCAGCTCCAGTACCGGCCGCGCCTCCTTGAATCCCTGGGGATACAGCGCGGAGATCGCCTGCGAACCCTGGATCTCCGTGAAACTCGCGTTGTAAGAGAGCTTCGCCGCGAGGCCGAAGCTCAGCTGCCGGGAAACGCCCAGCGCCAAGGAGTTATTGAGGGTCTTCTCGCCCTGCTGCGCGGGAAAGAGCGTGGGCTTTCCATCGCTCGCCAGCTGGAGCGTGGCGAAGGCGCTCGTCGTGGTCAGGAGCGCGCCTTCTCCCGCGCGCGCGCGCGCCCCGGCGCTCGCCTCGAGGCTGGCCGCGACTCCGCCGTTCCGGGCGCGCACCTGCTCCAGGAAATCCTCGATGCTCAGCGAAGCGCCCTGCGCCTCCAGGGAAACGGCCAGAAGAAGCGACAGGCACAGAAAACGCGAGGACGAACGCATATCAGCTTTTCTTTCTTCTCGACGACGGTGCGGCGGGCGAGGCGAGGATCCCGTCAACGTGAATCTGCAGGAACTGCTCGGTGATTTTCGCCCGGTAACGAGGATCGCTCACGGACTGGTTGAAATACTTCTTGTTCAGGAAGTCGGAATGCGCGACCTGATGGATCGCGCCGATGATGAAGATGGCGAGCGCCTGCGGCTCGACCTCCTTGCGGAGAATGCGCGCCTTCTGGGAGGCCCGGAAGAACGTTTCGAGCATGAGAAAGATCTTGAGAAAAGTCCTTTCGAAGACCGGCTGAGTGAGGCTCGCCTCGGACTCGCACTCCCGCATGATCATGCGGGCGACGTCGGCGTGGCTGGCATGGAAATCCAGGATGCTTCGCGCGAAGAGGCCCAGGCGCAGCCGCATTTCCTCGGCGGTCCCGGGCGGTTGCAGGATCTGCTCGGCGACGGCTAGCCGCTCGGAACCGAAAGTCTCCAGGCAGGCGAGGTAGAGCCCCTCCTTGCCGCCGAAGTAGTAGCTCACCAGGCTCACGTTGACGCCCGCCTCGCGAGCCAAATCCTTGACAGTTGTCCCGTCGAGCCCCTTGCGGGAAAATAGCTTTGTCGCCGCCCCGATGAGCAGCTCGCGCGTATCATCCCGTGTCGTTTTCACCGCCTTGGCCATAGAACAGCAGTGTAAACGACTCAGTAGGTTTTTCAAACGCTCATTTGAATTCGGGGCTCAGCCGGCCGTCAAGAATCAGGCGGCGCTCTTGAAGCTCCGCACCACCTCGAAGAAGCGCAGGTAATGACGGGGATTCTCGTCCAGCGCGAGCTTGCCGCCGCAGCGCGCGCAGGCGATCTGCTCGAGGCGCTCGAGACCCTCGGCGCCATAGGAAATCTTATAGAGGATGGCCTGGGCCTTGCGGCAGCAGGCGCAGAAAACATGGGCCTGGAACGACTCGACCTCTTCCAGCCTGATGAAATCCGAGAACATGTTCACGCAGTCGATCAGCGGGGCCGAGAGATTCTCGAACCGCAGCTTCACGCCCTTGGCGCGCAGATTCCTGAAGAACTTCCTCCACGCGCGCACGCCACAGGAGTTGACCCGGGTGACGCCGCCGCAGTGAACCGTGATCTCGGTGCCCTGGACATTCAGCAGGGCGAAGTCCGTGCGCTCATCGATCTCGCCCATCAAAACAACGGATCCCGTCATTTTCTTCTGGCTGATAGTTGAAAGCTCCATGACCCCACCCATCCTTCACTAGGCAAGACGGGCGGGAGAGTGAGTTCGTTTCGTTTCTTTTTGGGTCGTGATCACGCCGCCTTAGGGAGCTGGCTCGGGGAGGTCAAAAAAGACACGCTCCAGGACGGCCTTGGCTTTTTTCTTATCCGGAGCGGAGCGCGTGACCTTCCGGATCATCTCCGGCGGGATCTCCGGAAGCACAAAACTCTCAACCGAATCCCCGACATCGAGGGCAACCTGATCTCCAAAAATGCTGGGCTTGAGGATCAGCGCCTCGGGAACTCTGAGCTCGAACACGTGGGTATCCCGCGAACCCAGGCCAACCTTCGAGAGGAGATCGGACTTGCCATACATCGTGGCAACCGCCCATCCGACCTGGCCGTCATCCGTCACCGACATGAGGGGATTCGACGCGTGTTGAGCCTCGAAGAGCTCGCTCTTGCGATAGGGATGGACGAGGTTGATTTTGGTGTAGATGAGATCCGAGATGGTGCCATTCGCGGCCCAATCCCGCAGCTCCTGCTCGGTCAAGGCTTTCTTGCCCTGAGGCGCCTGGGGCCTGAGCCCTTCTCGCGCGATGGCCTCGGCGTCTTTCGCCGAAAGTTGCGGCGCCCGATAAACCGTTCTTTCGCCTAGTTTTTCAGCGAAAAGGCGCCTGATTTCGATCGGAGACCTTGAGGCGACTGCGAAGCGCCTAGCGGCCCGGGAATCATGGATGTCACTGACATTTAAGGCGAAAATATATCGTTGACCCTTCCAGTATGGTATAATAGTTTACTCGGGCCTATGGGAGGCCCCATGCTGAAGAATCCTTTGTTGCCGCTATTGCCCCTCTCCCTAGCGGTTGCCTTAAGTGCCCGCGCCGAGATCCGGCCATCTCTTGAGGAATTTCTCTCGAAAATGGTAGATCCAGAGCATCCGTCAGTGAGTGAAGCGGTAAGGAAAAAGGCCGCCTCCGTCGTTAGCATGGGAAACGGTGACGGCGATTTTTCGGTCGCGGTACCTCCGGATTTCCAGGACAGGAAAGTACGCTGGAACGAGCGTGGTGGGCACGGTGAAATACCGATGACTGATGCTCTACGCACAGTTTTTGGCTCTTCGCACTTTTGGCGCCAAGGCTCCTCTCCTGATTATTGGACAGTGAGTCCCTCGCATGACGAAGTTCTTTCTATCTTGAAATCCAAGGGCGAGATTTCACCGAACATGATCCAGTGGCGGGCCAGTCCATTTGAAAAAAATCTTCCAGACGGTCGTGACCTTCCTGGAAATGGACACTGCACCGGTTTTCTGGTCAGCCAAAACCTCGTGATGACCAACCATCACTGCATTTCCAGCGAAGAGAAATGCGGCATTACCGCGTTTCGATTTAATGAAGAGCTGGGCCCAGATCTCAAGTCAATAAAGCCGCTAGATGCCTATAAGTGTAATCGCATCGTATTCACTGACGACGAGCTTGATGTTTCCCTGGTTGAGGTCGATGGAAATCCTGGACAAAAGTACGCTGCGCTTTCTCTCACTGACCGCGAGCCGCAATCCCCCCGCTGGCTGGAAGATGGATGGACGATATGGCCATTTCCTAAACGCAAGTACCGTGAGATCCAAGCCGATCGGCTTACCGTGATCGGGCATCCCGGAGATCACCCCGCCTACCCTGAGGGGCCTGATTTCAGAACGATAAAGAAGATTTCGGCTCCCTGTGAGGTCACCGGAGGAATTCGACGAGTTGAACAAGGTTGGGCACCGGATGCTGTACTCGGATTAAGGCGAAATTATGACATCGAAAAACTCCTTGATCCGACGAGCCCAGAGCTTCATACCATAGATAAGAAGTGGATCTCTTTCAGTTCAAACTGTTTCGGGGCTGGCGGAAGTTCGGGATCGCCCGTCTTTGACTTGGATCTCAACGTCATCGGCATTTTGCACATGGGATCATGGGGAAAGATGGAGGCGATCCCCATGAGCGAGATCTTCAAGAGATATGGAGCGTCCTTGGCCAAGATGGGGATACGTCCGGCCACGACCTCCCGCTAACCTCTGGCATAAGAAGCATCGAGGAAGCAAAAAGGAAGCATACTCACGAAATTTTCTGAAATTTTGCGAAAGATTCAGGCCGTGACCGCCAGGCCCGTGATTGTGATTTCAACTACTTGGTTTGCTTTGATTTGCTGACGACTTGCTTAGAACTTGACTCGAAAAATGGCGGAGAGTGTGGGATTCACATTTTGCATTCCATGCAAAATGTAGCTCCCTAATGAAGTCAGCCATCCTGGCCTCCTCTTTATATGTTCTCCTTCGGAGAACGGGTCGTCGAACCCACGCGGCACGCGTAACCCGCGTGCTTGCGCACGCAATGGGCTCTCGATCCTCACCGCCCTCCGCCATCTTCCCGATTATCTCAATGAGGAGCAGTACCGCGAGCTTCAGCTGACGCTATTGCTTAATCCGGAAGCCGCGACCTGATTCAGGGCACCGGCGGATTTCGCAAGATGCGGTGGGTAGACCCGCGTCGAGGCAAAGGCAAGCGCGGTAGTTTGAGGATCATTTACTACTTCTTCGAAGAGGATGAGCAGATTTGGTTTCTTACCCTTTACGATAAAGGACGAAGCCACGGACGTGTCGCCCGAGCAGAAGAAGGCGCTCAAGGCGGCGATCGAAGCAGAAAAGCAGGCTCGATCGAAAAAACGGAGGGCACGGAAATGAAAAAGAGAGAACGCGACATTTTCGGCGAGCTGATGGAAGGCGTGGAATCCATGAAGCGCCGCCGCGAAGGGAAGAGCATGCGATGGCCTCGGCTATATTCCTGAGTCAGCGGCGAGGACGTAAATATCTTGCCTATCTCGCAGAAATAGAAAGCCTTTTTCGCTTGCCCCTTTCTGCTTAAGGTGGGAATGGGAATTCATGTCACGAAGGAAGTCTTGGAGGTTAACCTTCAAAGATCCTACTGAACGCAGGAAACATCTGACGTATGTGGCCCGACAGATCAGCGAGTGCCTGTCACACGGTCACTCGGGCAAACCCGAACATTACACGGACGCGTGCGAGAGGCTCCGCATCTCGAAATCTGCATATTTTCGTTTAAGAGCTGAAATTCGCAAAGACGGACTTGATGCTGTCTTGGCCAAGCTGAAGAAGTACGGTCAAAGTCGCAGACCTCGCGCTTTAACCGAGTTGCAGAGCCAAAAGGTGCTCAATCTCGTATTGCAGCACATTCCCTCCGACCTTGGCCTCGAGGGGAAAAGGTGGACCGCAAAGGCAGTTCGGAATCTGGTGCGGAAACACCTGAAGAAGAAGATCGGGATGAGCAAAACCGGCCTTCTCAAAGACGAGGCCATGAAGCTGAAGCGCCGACCGAAGCAATTGAAGGCATTTTCCGATGTTCGGGTGTCAAATACTTAGACAGCACCGGTTGCTGTCCGGATTTCCAGAGTCCCCTTAGCTCTGGCGGTAGCCCCTGAAAACGCCGAATTACAATTTCATCGCGATAAGCCGCGCCTCCAGCGCAACTTGATCCAAATGGCACGCTCGCTGCAATTCATCAGATTAAGAGCCCCATTGAGATGATGAGATTTGGAGGAAACATGATCAAGCTTCGCTATTTCACCCTGCCGCTTTTGCTTTTGAGCTTTCCGGCCCTGGCGGATGAAGTGACCTCCCGTTACGACTACAACGTCACTACGACGCTCATCGGAGACCCAACCACCGACTGCAATCGCGTCTTAGAAGGTGAGAAGGCCTACATGACAGGCGTTTGCACCTCTGAATCGAAGGTCCTTGGTCGCAGAGTCGTGTCCGGTTGCTCGTGGGGCAGAGATTACCGAAGCGGAGGTTATCAACTGACCGTGGGCCTCCAGTTCAACTGCGAATGGATCGGCACCACTCCAAAGCAGCCAGAGAAGCTGCCTCCCACGACGACGCACACCTTCGAAGTCACTGGACCCATGTTCTCCGGCGAAAATGCCGCGGACTGTAACTTCTACGCCAATGCCAACAAGTGGCAGATGACTTCAGTTTGCAAAAAAGAGAAGAAGGCGCTCGGAAAATTCGTAGTTTCCAAATGCTCGTGGGGAAGCACGCCGGAGCTGACGACCAAGGTCACCTTCAAGTGCGAGGAGATCCCCGGAAGAAGTGATCATGCTTCGGTAAGCACGAACACGGTAAAGCCTGCCACCTCAGAGCGCTTGGCAACTGCTAGCCAAAGCGATGCTCGCCGACCCGCTTCTGGCGCGGCTGCCCGGTAGTTCAGGATTTGCCGCTGCTTAATTCGGTTGGGCAGCGCGGATTTGTGGATACATTTGTGGAATGATCGCCAATTGATTCGAGCAAACTCGGTAAGTCATTGATCTGGCGATTATCTCTTTAGGCATATGGCGGAGAGGGTGGGATTCACATTTTGCATTCCATGCAAAATGTAGCTCCCTAATGAAGTCGGCCATCCTGGCCTCCTCTTTTTATGTTCTCCTTCGGAGAACGGGTCGTCGAACCCGCGCGGCACGCGTAACCCATGCCCCTGACGGGGCAAAGGGCTCTCGATCCTCACCGCCCTCCGCCATCTACAGGGATCACCCTTTCAAACCAGATTCGTTCGTTCCCGCTGTTCTGCTAGCTAGAGAAAACCGGCTTGGCGCGGCCATGGATGGCCACAAAGCGCACAGGAACCGGATGTTCCGTGCCGTCTTCTCTAGCTAGCAGAACAGGGGGAACGCGCTATTTTCGTCTTTGAAAGGGTGATCCCTGTAGATGGCGGAGAGGGTGGGATTCCCCTTCGCCTCTCGCGCTACCCGCGCGAGGGCTACGGGCCGCGGCTCAGCGCGCACCCGCAAGCGGGTACCCGCGCGCTTCCGCCGTTCGAATCCCACCCAAAGGTACAAATCGCTATCGCGATTTTCCATCGTATACCGCCATATCCAAGACCTTCTCATTCAAGATCTAAAATCGTGGGCTCTCCCGGTCTTCCTGACTAGAGAAGCTGGCTTGGCGCGGCCATGGATGGCCCCGTCCGCGTTAGCGGACGCGCGCATAGGAACAGGATGTTCCGAGCCGCGCTTCTCTAGTCAGGAAGACCGGAAAGAGCGCATGACTTGTTGTTCTTGAATGAGAAGGTCTTGGATATGGCGGAGAGGGTGGGATTCGAACCCACGGTCGAGTTACCCCGACGCCGGTTTTCAAAACCGGTGCTTTAGACCACTCAGCCACCTCTCCGCAGCAGATTTGAATTACGACTATCACGCCCCGGGGCGTTTGATCCAGAGCCTTCCTCCCTCGGAGACGAAGCCTGGCGCGCCCTCGAGATAACGATTGAGCACCTTCGGGATCGCCACGTCGCCTTTCTCGTTCTGGTAATTCTCCAGGATCGCGAGCAGCGTGCGGCCGACCGCGAGGCCCGAGCCATTCAGCGTATGTACCAGGCGGGGCTTGGCTTGCGGCTCCGAACGGAAGCGGATCGCCGCCCGCCGCGCCTGGAAGTCCTCGCAGTTCGAGCACGAGGAGATCTCGCGGTAGGCGTCCTGGCCGGGGAGCCAGACTTCGAGGTCGTAAGTCTTGGCCGCGCCGAAACCCATATCGCCCGTGCATAGCGCCATCACGCGATAGGGAAGCTCGAGCAGCTGGAGGACCTTCTCGGCGTTTTGGACCATCTTTTCCAACTCGTCATAAGATTTCTCGGGCTCCACGATCTTGACGAGCTCGACTTTCTGGAACTGGTGCTGACGGATCAGGCCGCGCGTGTCCTTGCCGTAGGAGCCCGCCTCACTTCGGAAGCAGGGTGAGTAGGCCGTAAGATAAAGCGGCAGCTTCCCGGGCTCGATGATCTCGTCGCGATAGATGTTCGTAAGCGGGACTTCGGCCGTTGGAATCAAGAAGAGCTCGCGATCGGCGACCTGAGTCTTGAAGAGATCCTGCTCGAATTTCGGGAGCTGACCCGTCCCTGTCATCGTCGCGCGATTGACCATGAAGGGTGGGATCACCTCCTGGTAACCATGCTGTCGCGTGTGCAGGTCCAGCATGAACTGGATCAGCGCACGCTCAAGCGCCGCTCCGGCGCCGAGGTACAGCGTGAAGCGCGCTCCCGAGAGCTTACCCGCGCGCTCGAAATCGAGGATGCCAAGGCCCTCACCCAACGCGACGTGGTCTTTCGCCTGAAAAGTGAAGCTCGGCGGCGTGCCCCAGCGGCGAGCCTCGACGTTGGCTTCGGAATCCTCGCCCTCGGGGACGCTTGCGTGCGGAACATTGGGGATCCGCAGCGCCAGATCCTGAAACTGATCCTCGATCCCGCGAAGCGACTCGTCGAGCGACTTGATCCGGTCGCCCACCTCGCGCATGGCCGCGACCTTCTGGTCCGCCTGCGCCGCGGCGGCGGGATCGGATTTCGCCTTGGCTTTGAGCTGCGCGATCTCCTGCGAGGCCGAGTTGCGCTTCGCCTTGAGCGCCTCGGTTTCCTGGATCAGCTCCTTGCGCTTGCGCGAAAGCTCGCTCACCGTCGAGACGAGCTCGGGTCCCGCGTTGCGGCGCTTGAGCGCTTTTTCCAGTTCAGCCACGTTTTCATTGAAATACCGGGGATCTAGCATTTCATCAGCCTAGCACAGGGCGTGGCCGGGATAAAGTCACCGGTACTTCTCGAAAACCGCCTTATCTGCCGCGTCAGGTTCCATTTCGAGGTACTTGCGGAAGGCCTGGGCCGCCGACGCGTTATCTCCCAGCTCGCGATAGGCGAGGCCGAGCCGCTTGTAAATCAGGGGATTCGCCTTATCGATGGCAAGCGCGGCCTGATACAGCGCGATCGCGCCCGCATAGTTCTTCAAAAGATAGTTGGCGTACCCCGAGTCATGCTTGGCCTCGGCTGAACGCGGGTCCAACAGCATCGCACGGTTATAGTATTTCAGCGCCTCGACCGGCGCATTGAGCTCCATGAGCACTTTTCCCATGCCGATCAGAGTCGGGACGCTTCCCGGAGTCGTGACTTCCGGGATCGGCTTGCCCGGATCCCGGCACTCCTCATTGTCGCCGGCGCCCACCGCGTTGCAGAGCTCCTGCCGGAACTCCACCACGGCGGCCTTGTGATTGCCCATGCGCGCGTAGAGGATCGCCTTGTAGTAATGAAGATTGGGGTACTTCGGATAGATCGCGTAGACCTTCTCGAGCTCTTCCGTGGCCTTGTCGAACTCCATCTTCTTGGCGAAGATCCGATAGCGCTCGAGATGCCCCGAAGGATCCGAGGCGTTCCGATCCGAATAGGACTGATAGGCGAGTAGGGCACGCTCGAGAGCACCCCGGTCCACCCCGTCGCGCGATACGTGATACTCGGCTTGCAGCTTCCAGGGATAGGCGTAATCGGGGTTCGCCGATTTTGCCTGCTCGATGAATTTCAGCGCCAACTCTCCTTCGCCCTTTTTCAGGCGGAATTCCGCGATCGCGGCCAGGATCTCGGCGTGAGGGGCGGCGTCCTTCTGCAGCTCGTCCTGAAGCATGACGATCGCGCGATCGATGGACTCGGATTCGGCGATGGCTCGGGCGGTGCCCACGACCGCCTCGCCATTCAATGGATCGAAGCGCAGGGCCAGCGAGAAAAAGAAGGGGGCCTCCTTGTATTGTCGGGTTGCAAGGAGGCTCCGCGCGTAGGCGATATACACATCGGAAGCGATCGTATCGCGACTCATCGCCTTGCGATAATAGGCCTGGGCCTCGGCATGCCGTCCCTGCTTGGCGTACATATCCGCAGCCGCCTTGTCGATGGCGCTCTGGGGAACGGGGAGCTTTCGGAAGCGATCCATGGCTTTCGCCGCCTCGCCCCACTCATAGCTCTGGATCAACACGTCGATGTATTTCGCCCAGACATCGATGCTCTGGGGCGCGAGCTCCGCCGCGCGCCGGTAGTTCATCCGGGCATTGCCGAGATCGTGGTTGCGCGCGAACATGTCGCCGAGCTTGATCAGCGGCAGAGGGGATCTCTCGTTGGCGTGTCGGGCGTTGAGGAACTCGATTTGCGCCTCGCTGAACTTCCCCGCCTTCAGCAGTTTCTCGCCCTCACTCAGGAAAAAATACATGCGCGCACTGCTTCGCATGGAGGCTGCCTTCTCGCCGGCCTTCGCGCGCAACGAATAGAGCTCCAGCAGATAGTCGTGATTGCCTGCGTCCAGCCGCACGGCGCGCTCCATGTCGCCGATGGCGACATCCACCTTGCCGAGCCGCTGGGCGAGCTGCGCGTGGAGGAAGTAGGCCAGGCTCAGATCGCGGGGCGCGAGCAGCCGGGACGCCTTGACCAGCGCATCGAGATGGTTGGCCGCGTCCTTGAGTCGGCCCTGGCGATACAGAAGATGCGCGATCCGCAGGCGGGAGCGCGCATGGGCGCGGTTCATCGCCAGCGCCTTCTCATACGCGCGGAACGCGGCCGCCTCGTCATTGACCTTTTCCGCGATCAGGCCCTGGAGATAGTGGACCTTGGCGCTGAAAACCTGCGTCTCCGGCAGCTCCGCCAGATAGCGTGCGGCGCTCTGGGCATCTCCGCGATGATAGAACGACAATGCCAGGTAATAGAACATCTCGGAGCCGAAGTTCGGGTGGGTCTTGGTGTACTCGACGATGCGGTTTTGCGCCGCCTCGGCCTTGTTGGCCGTAAGGAAAAACTCGACGTCAGCGATGATCGTCTCCGGAAGATCCACGTTCTTCGCGCGCGACAGTTCGATAAGCTTCGAGAGGACGTTGAAATAGTTCTCATCCTTGTTCGAAGAGTCGATCAGGTTGAGGTAAGTCGAAGCGAGCATCGCCAGCGCCTTCACGTTCCCGGAGTCCAGCCCGGCCGCAGCCTGGAGCTTTCGTGCGGCGTCGCGGTAACCTTCGACATGGTCGAGGACGTACGATTTCATGGCGGCTTTATAGATCTCCGCGCTTCCGGCGGGATCCTGTTTCTCCGAAAACGAAGGCATCGCCGGCCGGAGCGGAACGTAGGTCCCGAGCCGGGTCTTCTTGTTCTGCTCAAAGAAGAGCTCGTGGCCGATCATCGCGAGCGCGATGAAGGCGAGGACCAGCTTGATCTTTTCCTTCAACGGGTTCCGGGTCTTTCCGGGAAGGGAATGCGGCCTGGGGCTGGGCGCATTCCTCCTAAAGACCACGGTCTCGGCGTTCGCCACCGAAGGCCGGGAATCGAGCTCGATGCTGACGGCGCCTTCATCCCCTTTGAGCACCAGCTCCCGCCGAGGTTCCGGCCTGGCGGCCGTGGCCGTGACGCTGAATCCGCCTGCGCGAGGATTCGGAGGCCGGCTCACGACAACGGTTTTTTCGGGCTCCTCCTCGGGCGTCCCCGCTAGGTCATCCAGCTTCAGCTCGCGGGTCTGCGGCTCGACGGTGGGCGGCTCTGGGGGCACCGCTGACTCCGCGCTGGCAGAAGGCGCCGTGGTTGGAACCACCGTGGGTAGAACGGGATCGGGCAATACCTGGGTTGCTCCCGGAAGCGCGATCGTTTCGGCCTCGGCGCCTCCCATGAGCTCCGAGGCGCCGGACTCGGATACGAGCCGGCCCTCCGCGCGTGCCACCAGCAGGTCCGCGATCGGAGCGAAGGAATTGATGTTCCTCCATTCGCCCGTCGGGTGTTCGCGCGCGAGCTCAACGCCGGTGATCCGGTTCTTCAGGATCAGCAGGCGAATTCTCTCGAGATCGATCGGTCCGAGGACCCGCCCCGACGCGAGCTTCACCTTGTAGTGTTGGGCCTTCGAAGGCGCCATTTGCAGCCTGGCCTATTCCCTTTCCAAAGGCGGGGAATGATTCCCCGAGCCTCCAAAACGGGTACCTGGCTTACTTCGCTTACAGGCTCGTCACGGCCTTCTTGGCGGCGGAAACCATTTTCGCCGGAAGGATTCCGATCTGCAGCGTCAGCACGACCATTGCTGAAACGGCGACCAGCGACCAGACCGAAACACGCGATGCCGCCGGGCTTCCGGCCGGATCCCGCATGTAGATGTAAACAAGTACCCTAAGGTAATAGTACACCGAAATCGCGCTGCACAGCACTGCGATGATCACCAGGGGGATCTCATTGGCCTGAACCGCCGAATAGAAGAGCAGGTACTTGGCGGCAAATCCTGCCGTGGGCGGAATCCCCGCCATCGAGAACATGAAGACACCCATCGCGAAAGACAGCCAGGGATGGCGCCGGGATAGCCCCGCCAGATCCTGCAGATTCAAGCCGCTGTCGTCGCGGCCGGCCAAAATGGTCAGGACCACGAAAGCACCCAGGTTCATCACCGCATAGGCCACCAGGTACATCACGACGGGGGCATAGCCCTGCTCGCTTCCCGGGCCCGCGATCATCCCGACCAGGATGTAGCCCGAATGCGCAATCGAGGAATAGGCCAGCATCCGCTTGAGGTTGACCTGTGTGAGCGCAACGATGTTGCCGACCAGCATGGTCAGCACCGCGGAGACCCAGAGGATGTCATGAAAATGACTCTGCACCGCCGTCACGAGCCCTTTGCCGTACCCCGCCGAAATCAGCACCCGAACAAAGGCTGCAAAGGCCGCGGCCTTCAGGCCGGTCGTCATGAAGCCCGTCACGGGCGTCGGAGCGCCTTCGTAAACATCCGGCATCCACATATGGAAGGGCACCGTGGCCACCTTGAAGAGGAAGCCGACCAGAACAAGCCAAGCCCCCAGCACATAGACCACGGGCAGGCCCTGAGGGTGCGCCTGAACGAAAGCCAGGATGTCGCGGATGTTGGTCGAACCGGTCATCCCATAAAGGAGCGCGGAGCCATAGAGCAGGATCGCCGAAGCGGCTGAACCCAGGATGAAATACTTCATCGCCGCCTCGTTACACCGTCGATCCGCGCGCCGGAACCCGACGAGCACGTAAACCGAAAGCGACATCAGCTCGAGCGCGATGAAAAGGACGATCAGATCGAGCGCCGAGGCCATCAGCATCATCCCGAGCGCCGAGAAGAGCACCAGCACGTAATATTCCGGATGCTGAAGCTGCTCGTGATCGAGATACCGGAACGAGGACAGCAGCGTGAAGGCCGCCGAGGCGAGAAACACGATGTTGAAGAAGTTCGAATAGGCGTCCGAGACCATCATCCCGTTGAAGATCAGCTCGGATCCCGCCTGCGAGCCCAACAGTCCGGACGCGGAGCAGATGCCCGCGATCGTGGTGAGCATCCCCAGAATGAACACGGGCCACTTGGGCTTGAGCGAACGCAGGACGCTCGCGATGATCGCCAGCGAAATTCCGCCGAAGACGAGGAAGTAAGGCATGAGCGCCTGAAGCTGGCCATCCGTCAGAGTGAGGAGTTCAGGCCGAATTGTCGTGAGGGCTTCCATATTATTCACCTTTCGCGGCGTAAACCGCGGTCGCCGGGGCGCTGGCGGCTTCCACCTTCAAGGCCGCGCCCGTGCTGCGCTCCAGGAACCTCGAGATCGATGGGTCCAGCTTGCTGAAGAAGAAATTCGGAAACACGCCCATGGCGAAGATCGCCACGATCATCGGAATCAGGACGGCGAGCTCCCGGAAGCTGAGGTCCTTGAGGCTTTCGTTTTCCTTGTGGTTCACCGGTCCGAACATCACGCGCTGGAACATCCAGAGCATGTAGACCGCGCCGAAGATCACGCCAAGCGCCGCCACCACGGCAGTCGCCCGGCTGGCCTGCCAGGTGCCCAGCAGGATCAGGAACTCGCCGATGAAGCCGTTCGTGCCCGGCAGCGCGATCGAAGAGAGCGTCACGATCATGAAAGCCACCGCGAAGAGCGGCATCACGCGGGTGATCCCACCGAAGGCGCTGATTTCGCGCGTGTGGCGCCGCTCATAGATCATCCCTACGAGAAGGAAGAGCGCGCCGGTGGAGATGCCATGGTTGAGCATCTGGTAATACGAGCCCATGGCGGCAACGGGGTTCAGCGAGAAAAGCCCGATCACCACGTACCCCATATGACTCACCGAGGAGTAAGCCACGAGCTTCTTGATGTCCGGCTGGACCATCGCCACCCAGGCGCCGTACACGATCGCGATCGCTCCCAGCGCCAGGAAATGCACCTGATAAAGCAGGACCGCCTGCGGAAAGAGCGGAAAAGCGAACCGCATGAAACCATAACCGCCCATCTTCAGCAGGACGGCCGCCAGGATCACGCTGCCCGCGGTCGGAGCTTGCACGTGCGCGTCAGGCAACCACGTATGCAGCGGGAAAAGCGGAACCTTGATGGCGAAGGCCAGGGCGAACGCCAGGAAGAGCAGGCTTTGCGCCGAGGCGTAGCCCTCTCCCGGCAGGCGCAGACGGTACAGATCGATCAAGGTCGTGGAGTAGGATCCGAACTGCACTTTATGCTGATACGCCAGATAGAAGATCGCGACCAGCATGAGGAGCGATCCCACGAGCGTGTAAAGGAAAAACTTCATTGCCGCGTAGATGCGGTCCTTTCCGCCCCAGATCCCGATGAGGAAATACATCGGGATGAGCAGCAGCTCCCAGAAGACATAGAAGAGGAAGACATCGAGCGCGACGAAAGCGCCCAGCATGGCCGTTTCGAGGAAGAGGAGGAGGAAATAATATTCCCGCTCGCGATGCTCGATCGCCTGGTAGGAGCTCAGGATCGCGACCGGCATGAGGAAGGTGGTCAGCAGGAATAGCCAGAGGCTGATCCCGTCCATTCCGACCTGGTAGCTGATCCCCAGGGCAGGGAGCCAATCGATCGCCTCGGCAAGCTGGAACTCCGCGCCCGCGGCGTCGTAGCGCTGGTAAATCAAAAGGGAGAGCGCGAATGTCGCGATCGAGCCCAGAAGCGTCCAGGTCCGGAGCGTTGCGCGACCGCCGGGAGTGCCCGTCGGGATCATCAGCCCGAAAATGGCCCACACCAGCGGCAGAAACAGCGTCGTCGTCAGGAGATGCGAATCAAGCCAAGCCATAAATCAGATACCCCACGGATAGGACGATGCCGATAAGCAGCACCAGCGCATAGAATTGGATCGAACCGGTCTGGATCGTTCTGACGGTCTGACCGGACCACTGCGAGGCCCTTCCGAAGCTCAGGACGATGCGATCGATCACCGCAACGTCAAAGTTCTTCCAAAGGCCTTGCGAAAGCGCGTGGATCGGACGCACCAGCGTCCGTTCATAGAGCTCGTCCACGTACCACTTATTGAAAAGCACGCGATAAAGACCCGCCCATTTCGTGGCGAACTGCCGAGGCAACTCGAGATCCGCATAGAGCCGGATCGCGAGGAAGATGCCGAGCGCGGCTCCGGCCACGCTCACGCCCATGAGCACCCATTCCATCTCCGCGGCCACGTGACCGGTCGCCTGATGCGCGGGAATCACCGGCGCGAGCCAGTGCTCAAGCCAGCTCATGTGCGGAATGCCCATGAACCCCCCGATCAGGCTAAGCAACGCGAGGACCTGAAGCGGTCCGGTCATCGAGAAGGGGGACTCATGCACGCCGGCGGGCGCATGGCCGTGACTATGATCATCCCCGTGGCCGTGGCCATGCCCGTGCTTCTCGCCGTGGGCCTCGCTGAAGCGGGGCTTGCCCAGGAAAGTCAGGGTGAAAAGCCGGGTCATGTAGAAAGCCGTCATCACCGCGGTCAGCGCGCCCAGGCCCCACAGCAGCACCGAGCCGTGCTCGGAGCTGAAGGCCAGCCACAGAATCTCGTCCTTGGAGAAAAAGCCCGAAAAGGGCGGGATTCCGCAGATCGCGAGCCAGCCCAGCGCGAAAGTCGCGAAGGTCACCGGCATCTTTGCACGCAGGCCGCCCATCTTCATGATGTCCTGCTCCTCGTGCATGCCGTGAATCACGCTGCCTGCGCCGAGGAAGAGCAGCGCCTTGAAGAACGCATGCGTGATCACGTGAAAGACACCTGCCGTGAACGCGCCCACGCCGCAGGCCAGGAACATGTAGCCGAGCTGCGATACGGTGGAATAGGCGAGAACCTTCTTGATGTCCTTTTGCGTGATCGCGATGGTCGCCGCGAAAAAAGCGGTCACGCCCCCTACCGCCGCCACCACCGCCATCGCGGTCGGAGAGAGGCTATAAAGGAAGTTCAGGCGCGCGACCATGTAGATGCCCGAGGTGACCATGGTGGCCGCATGGATGAGCGCGGAGACCGGCGTCGGGCCCGCCATCGCGTCGGGCAGCCAGACATAGAGCGGAATCTGCGCCGACTTGCCCATGCAACCCACGAAAAGCAGCAGGCAGATCGCCGTGACGGTGGTCACGGCGACGCCTTCCGGCAGCGCCGCGTGGCCACCGTGGACGATCGCCGAGCGGAGCGCCTCGAAATCCAGCGTTCCGAAAGCCGTGAAGATCAGGAACATCCCGAGCAGAAAGCCGAAATCCCCGACCCGGTTGACGACGAAGGCCTTCTTGCCCGCGCTCGCCTTCTCGGGATCGGAATACCAGTAGCCGATGAGCAGATAGCTGCAGAGACCGACCCCTTCCCAACCCAGGAAAAGAATCGGAAGCGAGGCGCCCAGGACCAGCATCAGCATCGCGAAGCAGAAGAGGTTCAGGTAGGCGAAGAACTTGCCAGGGGTGGCGTCATGACTCATGTAGCCGATCGAGTAGATGTGGATCAGCGTGCCCACGCCGCTCACCACGAGGGTGAAAAGCGTGCTCAGGGAGTCCAGGCGAAACGCCATGTCGAGCTTGAACCCGGCGAAGGTCATCCACGGAAAAAGCGTCTGCTCGAGCACCCGACTCTCGGGAGGGAGTCCCTGAAGCTGCAGGAAGAGCAGGCACGATACAACGAAGGAACCCAGGATCGCCATCGTGGCGATCGCGCCCGTGATTCCCGAGCCGGCCTTGCGGCGCCCCGGAGCGGCCTGTACGAACGCGTACCAGGAACCATTGATCAGAAAGCCAATGAGCGGGAAAAGCGGGATCAACGCGATCATCGGTGATTACTCCCTTAGAAGCCGGATTTGATCGGTGTCCACGCCTCGCAGCGTACGGAACATCGCGATCACGAGCGCCAGCCCCACGGCCGACTCGGCGGCGGCGACCGTAATGATGAAGAGCACCGACATCTGGCCGCCCAGATGCTGAAGCTCCTTGGAAAAGGTCACGAAGGTGAGATTGACGGCATTGAGCATCAGCTCGATGCACATCAGGACCACCAGGATATTCCGACGGATCAGCACGCCGGCGAAACCGATGAAGAAGATCGCGGCGCAAAACGACAGCACCACCCAAGGTTCCACTTGTTGAATCATTTTACGCCTCCCCCCGCCCCGACCTTCTGCTTGCGTTTGGCGATGGCCACCGCCCCCACGATCGCCCCGAGCAGGAGCACCGAGGTGAGCTCGAAGGGCAGGATGTATTCCGAGAATAGGAGCTCCGAGACGACCCGGGTATTTCCGCCTGCCGCCTCGATCCGGCTTGCCGAGAACTGGCCCGGCTCAACGGGGGATGGGCTGTTCTTGAACGCCCAGACGAACGCCAATAACAGCACCGCGCAAAGCAGCCCGGCCACCACGCGCGCCCCGGGATGCGAGCGCTGCAGGTCGAAGGACGGCACGTCCGCGTTCAGCAGCATGATCACAAAAAGGAAGAGGACCATGATCGCTCCGGCGTAAACCAGTACCTGGAGCGCGGCGATGAGATGTGCGTCAAGCATCGCGTAGATGCCCGCGAAGGCGAAGAACACCATGACCAGATTGAAGGCGCTGGCCACGGGATTTTTTTTCAGAACCACGAGCAGCGAGCAGCCGAGCGCCAGCCCCGCAAACAGATAAAAAAAGACGGGCGAGATGTCCATTACTTGTTCCCTCTCTGCTCGGCCAGATAGTCCTTGTCATAAACCTGGCGAGTGACCTGGCTCATTTCGTAGATCGTGCTGAGCTTGATGGCGTCTTTGGGGCAGGCCTCCTCGCACATGCCGCAGAAGCAGCAGCGGAGCACGTCGATTTCGAACTGCACCGGATACTTCTCCTTGTCGGGGCGCTCCCCGGCCACGATGTGAATGCATTCGGCGGGACACACCGTCGGGCAGAGCATGCAGGCCGTGCAGTTTTCCACCCCGTTGGTCGCTTTCACGTAATGCATGCCCCGGAAACGTTCGGAGTACTTGCGTCGCTCCTCGGGATACTGGATCGTCACCTTCGGCGCGAAAAGCATGTTGCGCATGGTGATGCCCAGGCCTTTGATGACCTCGACCAGGTAAAAGCGCTGCAGGAAGCTTTTTTTGGCTTTGACCAACATAAATCAGATCCACCCGTAATAAACCGCGAAGGCGGTGAGGAAGATGTTCGCGAGCGAGATCGGCAGCATGACCTTCCAGCCAAGCTCCATCACCTGGTCGTATCGGAAGCGCGGCAAGGTCCAGCGCACCCACACGAAAAACCACATGAAGAAAGCGACCTTGAGGAAGAATGCCCCGAGCTCCAGGGCGATCCTCATCCACTCGCGGGACATGCCTTCGAGAGGGACGAGATTCAGGACCCAGTGCAGGCCGTGATAGCCGCCAAAATACAATGTCGCGATGAGTGAGGACGCCACGAACATGTTGATGTACTCGGCCATCATGAACATCGAGAACTTCATGGCGCCGTATTCCAGGTGGTAGCCGGCGACGATCTCGGACTCGCCCTCGGGAAGATCGAAAGGCAGTCGGTTGGTCTCGGCGAATGCCGCGGTGATGAAGATGATGAAACCCAGCGGCTGAACGAGGATGCCCCACTTGGGCACCTGCAGCCACTCCGGAAGCACGAAGGGACCGATCTGCCGGAAAACCTCGGCCTGGCCCTGGACGATCTCACCCAGGTGCACGCTCGAAAAGGCCATGATGATGCCGATGACCGAAAGCCCGAGCGAGAGCTCGTAACTGATCATCTGAGAGGAGCTGCGCAGTCCGCCCAGAAGCGCGAATTTGTTGTTCGAGGACCAGCCACCCATGATGATCCCGTAGACCCCGAGCGAGGCGACGGAAAAAACATACAGAAGGCCGACGTTGAGATCCGCCAGCTGAAAGCCCAGGACGCGTCCGTCAACCTCGATAGTGCTGGCAAACGGGACGACCGCGAAGGTCATGAAAGCGGGGACCAGGGAAACCACCGGCGCCAGCGCGTAGTAGAACTTCGAGACATGACCGGGAATCGGGTCTTCCTTGAAAAGAAACTTGATCGCGTCGCAGATCGACTGGAAGAGTCCCAGCGGGCCGATCCGGTTCGGGCCCAACCGGTTCTGCATGAGCGCGGAGCCCCTGCGCTCCACCCACGCCATGACCGGGGCGACCGAGAGGATGATCACGAGGATCACCGCGAATTTCAGGAAGGTCAGCAGGTGAAACAAACTCATCGATTCAAGCATTTTGCCCGCCCTTGCTGTTGGCCCACATCATGAGAATCTCCGGGAGCTGCTTGCTTTGGCCCGGAGGATTGATCGCGCGGCGGAGATGCTGCTCCCGTCCTTCGAAGTTGACGATGGTGCCATCCTTCTCGGCGAAGCTCGCCCCTGGAAGTACCGCGGCGAAGCCCTGGGCCTCGGAATCCCTGAAGACTCCCAAGCCCACGGTGGTCACGCCCTTGAGCTCGGGAAGGGTCGCGCGCCCGCCACGAATGACGAGCACGGCGCTCGTTCCCGCAGGCAGCGAATCAAAACCCTTGAAGCCCAGCTTTTCCAGGCCGTGGAGATTGGCCGTCTTGCTTTTGCGCTTGAGGATCCGGTCGGCCGCGGCATCCTCCTGGGAGGAACGGATCCCGGGCGTACCGAAATGGAAGACCGGCGCGCCTGAGAAATTCTTAGGAAGGAACTCCAGGAGCAGCTTGCCTTCCTCCTGAGTGAGATCCGAGCCCACGAGCACCGCGAGCTTCTTGCCGGAAACCGCGCTCTTTGCGACCGCGATGGCATCGGCCCACTCCGCGGCGCTCGCGCCGGAGCGCGGCTCCACGACCCGATCCTCGGCGTTCACGTAATGGAAGTTGAATCTCCCCTCGTCGCAAAGCCAGTACTTGTTGATCTCAAGGTTCTCGCGCGCAGTGCAGCGGTAAATGACGTTGTTGTCCTGGTGGATCGTCATGTTGCAGCCGCGTGCGCAGCCTTCGCACACGGTCGAGGTGCGCTTGAGGAACCAGACCCGTTTCTTGAAGCGGAAGTCCTTGAGAAGGAGGGAGCCGGTCGGACAGAGGTCGGCGTAGTTGCCGGCGTAGTCGGTCTCGAGCGGCCGCCCGTCGATGGTGGTGATTTCCGTGTTGTTGCCACGCTGGACGGCCACCATCTCATGGATACCCGCCACTTCCGTCCCGAAACGGATGCACCGGGTACAGTGGATGCAGCGGTTCATATTCTTCTTGATCACCGGACCCATGTCCAGGTCGACGTAGGTGCGCTTCTCCTCGGTGTAACGGGAATAGGCGTCGCCGTACTTGAAGGAAAAGTCCTGGAGATCGCATTCGCCGGATTTGTCGCAGACGGGGCAATCCAGCGGATGGTTGATCAGCAGGAACTCCATCGTCGCCTTCTGCGCCTGGATCACCTTCTCCGAGCGGGTCTTCACGACCATGCCTTCGGCCGCCGGCGTGGAACACGCCGTCTGCAGCTTCGGCATCTTCTCGATCTCGACGACGCACATGCGGCACTGAGCCACCACGGTGAGCGCGGGATGATAACAGAAGAACGGGATCTGGATCCCGACCTTCTTGGCGACCTCGACGAGGTTCTGGCCGGGGGTGAACTCAGCTTCGCGCCCGTCGATTATGCATTTGGGCATTTTCCACTCCTGATATGGGCTTCGAAATCCGCCCTGAACTTCTTCACGAAACTCGTTACCGGCCCCGCGGCGGCATCACCGAGCGCGCAAAGCGTCCTGGCATTGATGTTACCGGCGATGTCGAGCAGGAGGTTCATATCCTGCTCGCGACCGTGGCCATGCTCGATGCGCTCGAGGACCTCTTCCATCCAGCGCGTCCCTTCGCGACAGGGAGTGCATTGGCCGCAGGACTCGTGGGCGTAGAACTTCGTGATGCGGGTCAGCAGCCGGACGACGCACATCTCCTCGCTCACGACGACGACCGCGGCCGAACCCAGCATCGAACCGATCTTCATCATGGGATCGATGTCGTAGACGACGTCGATCTCGTCGGCCGTCAGGACCGGCGCCGAGGAGCCTCCGGGAATCACGGCCTTGAGCTTCTTGTCGCCCAAGATCCCGCCGCAATGATCGTAGATCAGCTGACGAAGCGTGACCCCGCCCGAAGGCAGCTCATAAAGCCCGGGCTTCTTGACATGCCCGGAAACGCCGATGAGCCGCGTGCCGCCGGACTTCTCGATCCGCCCGAGCTTGGCGAACCAGTCTCCGCCGCGATTGATGATGAACGGGACCGACGCCAGCGTCTCCACGTTGTTCACGATCGTGGGACCCGCGAACGCGCCGGACTGAGCGGGAAAGGGCGGCTTGACGCGAGGCTCGCCGCGCTTGCCTTCGAGCGAGTTCAACAGCGCCGTTTCCTCTCCGCAGATGTAGGCGCCCGCGCCCCGATGGACGGTCAAATCGAAGTTGAACCCAGAGCCCAGGATGTTCTTGCCCAGATAACCCTTGGCGTACGCCTCGTCGATCGCCTCATCGAGGAGCTTCGCCTCCCGCGTATACTCTCCGCGGATATAGATGTAGCCGGTATTGGCGCCGATCGCGAAGCCGCCGATCACCATGCCCTCGATCAGGACATGGGGCGTGTAGCGCATGAGATCGCGGTCCTTGAACGTGCCCGGCTCCGACTCATCGGCGTTGCAGACGAGGTACTTGGGCTTGGCCGACTGCTTCGGGATGAAGCCCCACTTCATGCCCGTGGGAAAGCCCGCGCCGCCGCGGCCGCGCAGGTTGGACTTCTTCACCTCGTTGATGATGTCATCCTGGGACATCCCGAACGCCTTCTTGAGCGCCGTGTACCCGGCCATCTTCTCGAGGTAATAACTCAGGGGCCGGCTCGACTCCCGGAAGTGCTGGATGAACAGGGTCTCGTCCTGCTGCTGCGTCTCTGCCATGGGTTACTCCAACCGTTCCAGGATCTTGTCCAGACCCTCGGCCGTCAGGTTCTCGTGATAATCGTCATTGAGCATCATCGCGGGCGCCGTCCCGCAGGCGCCCAGGCACTCTTCCTCGTTGAGGGTGAGCTTCCGGTCCGGCGTGGTCTCGCCGCAGCGGATGCCGTACTTTTTCTCCACGTGATGGACGAGCTCGTCAGCGCCCCTCAGGCAGCAGGCCACGTTGGTGCAGATCTTGAGGTGGTATTTCCCGACCGGCTTGAGGTTGTACATCGTGTAGAAGCTCGCCACCTCGCGGACCTGGGCCGGGTGAATGCCGATAAAGGCGCCGACCTCTTCCATCACCTCCGGAGGTAACCAGCCGAATTCCTCCTGTGCCGCGTGAAGCGCCGGCAGGAGCAGTGCGACCTTGTCGGGGTAGCGTGGCTCCAGCTTGTTCATCCGATCATAGAATTTCTGCGAAAGAATCTTTCCCATTTTCCGTTACCTGAACCCCTCAGCGGTCGAGCTCCCCCGCGATGATGTTGATGCTGCCCAGCGCGGCGATCATGTCGGCGATCTTCTCGCCGCGGACCATCGACGAAAGCCCCTGGTAGTGATAGACGGACGGCCCGCGAATGCGCATCCGGTGGGCCCGCGGCGCCCCTTTGCTCACGATGTAGAAGCCAAGCTCCCCGTTCGCCGCCTCGAAGCACGCGTAGGCTTCGCCTTCGGGAACCTCGAAACCGGTCATGAAAAACTTGAAATGGTGGATGAGGCCTTCCATCGTGTTGTGGACGACATCCTTATCCGGGATGCGCACCCGCTTGTCCTCGGCCCAGATGGGCCCCTTCTTCATGCGATCCGCGCATTGGGCGATGATGTTGAGCGACTGGCGCATCTCCTCGATGCGGACCGCGTAACGATCGAAGACGTCGCCGTTCTGCGCGACTGGCACGTCGAACTCGACGTTCTTGTAGAACATGCTCGGCTGGTCGCGGCGCAGGTCGACGTCGATGCCGGCCGCCCGGGCGTTCGGACCCGTATAACTGTACTTCAGGCAGGCTTCCTTGTTGAAGACCCCGACGCCGATCGTGCGCTGATGCCAGATCTTGTTGCCGGTAAGCAGCCGGTCCATCTCGTCGATGACTTTGCGGGTGCGATTCACCCAGGCTTTGAGCTCCTTTTCGAAGCCCTCTGGCGCATCGAACATCAGGCCGCCGATGCGGGTGTAGGAAGTGGTGAGGCGCGCGCCACAGAGCTTTTCGATCAGCGTGTAAGCCTCCTCGCGCTGATGGAAGCCGTAGAGAAAGAAGGAGAACGCGCCCAGGTCCACCGCGTTGATCCCTACGCAGACCAGGTGGTCCACGACCCTCGCGATCTCGGAAACGATCATGCGGATCCACACGGCGCGCTCAGGCACCTCGACGCCGAGGAGCTTCTCCACCGCCATCGCATAGGTGACGTTGTTGACCAGCGAAGAGCAATAATTCAGCCGATCCGTATAGACGATGAACTGATGAAAGGTGCGATTCTCGCCGAGTTTTTCTTTGGCTCGATGGGTGTAACCGAACGCGCAATAGGAGCTTTCGATCGTCTCGCCATTGAGCTTCGCGGCCATTCGGAGCGCGCCGTGCATCGCGGGGTGCGTCGGACCGATGTTCACGATCATTCGCGAATCGCTCCACAGATCGTCCGGATCGTGCTCCACGGTGATTCCGCTCGGCAGAGTCAACTGGGTTCGGGGGTCGGAATTGTTGCTCATCTTTTTACCTTTTCGTCGGCTCGGGGGCTCGGCCCTGGTTCAACCCTTGTCCAGGAGCTCGGGATGGATGACCTCGGCGTCCGTGAAGATCTGATACCCTTTCAGCGGGTAATCCTTGCGGAGGGGGTGACCGACCCAACGCTCGTCCATCAGGATGCGCCGAAGGTCCGGGTGTCCCTCGAAACGGATACCGAACATGTCGAAAACCTCGCGCTCCGCCCAATTCGCCGCCGGCCAAACGGACGAGGCGGTCGGGACTGCCTCACCGTCGCGAGCCCGGACCTTCACGCGGATCCGGTTGAACCGGACATGAGAGAAAAGATTGTAGACGACCTCGAAACGCGGATCCGTCATCTCGTCGGTGGCCGTGATATCCGAAAGAAAGCCGTACTCGAAAGCGGGATCGCTCTTGAGATGCGCCAGCACCTCGGCGACCGCCTCTTTCCTGACGTAGACAATGGGAACATCGGTGGGATAATCCGGCGGCATCCGGATTTCCTCGATCGCGCCGCCGAATTTCTGCCGGAGTGCCTCGGCCTGAGCTTTCCAGGTTTCGCCGAACTTCGTCAGCCAGTCTCCGCCGTTGGTTGGAATGGGGGTCCTGATATCCATTTTTCCCTCGAATCAGCTCAAAGTCGGGCGATGTTGCCCTTGGCGGCTTCCGCCATGCGCCGCTGCGAATGCGTATCGCCGCGGGCCACCTTGTCCTGCAGGCGCAGAAGCGCATTGAGAAGGCCTTCGGGTGCCGGCGGGCAGCCGGGCACATAGACATCGACGGGGATCGTCGTATCGATCCCCTGCAGTACGCTGTACACGTTGAAGATCCCGCCCGATGAGGCGCATGCGCCCATCGAGATGACGAACTTGGGATCGCTCATCTGGTCATAGACTGTCTTGAGGATGGGAGCCATCTTCGTATTGATGATTCCCGCCACGATCAATAAATCAGCTTGGCGCGGTGAAAATCGGATCGCCTCCGCGCCGAAGCGGGCCATGTCGTAATCCGACGCGAGGGTCGCCATCATCTCGATTCCGCAACAGCTCGTGCCGAATGGCAGCGGCCAAAGCGAGTTCTTACGCCCCCAGTTGATCGCGTCCTGCAGGCGGGTCGTCAAATATCCAAGCGAACCATCTTTACTCATGATTCCTCATTCCCATTCCAGGGCGCCCTTGCGGACGACATAAAAATATCCCAGCAGGAGAATGGCGACGAAGAACGCCATTTCCACGAGAATAAACGCATTGATGCTCAAGTATTTTTTGTAGACCACCGCCCAGGGAAAAAAGAAAACGGCCTCGACGTCAAAGAGCAGAAAGAGAATCGCGACGAGATAAAACCGCACCGAAAAGCGGTGGCGCGCGTCTCCTATCGGAGGGACTCCGCATTCAAAAGGTTGATTCTTTTTGCGATTTGGAAGTTTAGGTCCGAGAAGACTGGTAAGAAGAAGAACCGCACCACCCACCACAAGGCCGACCAGCATTAAGATGAGTACCGGGATGTAATCCATAGTGGAAGATATAGTCCCACGTCATTCAACCCGCTACCACAAAATAAAACTGACTGATTTACCTGCCCAATTCAAAATGTGTTCGGCGAAGACTCCGAACAAAACAATGGGACCGATCAAAGCCGCGAGGAAGAGTTGACGCTTCACGCTCGAAGCAGCAGGGAACGCCACCGTCATGCGAAGATCGCCGGCAAGACTATAAGCGAGCCGTGCGACGCCGACCGTCGAAAGCGTCATCGAGAGAATCGCCACGACTGCCAATGACAGGCGGTCATGACGAACCGCGGCCCCGATCAACGTGAACTTGCCGATGAACCCGGGCATCGGAGGGATGCCGATGAGAGTCAGGAGAAAAAGCACCAAGCAGATGCTTTCGGGAACGGCCTTGCCCATCATCCCCCGGAGACCAGTGAGGCGATCCGTTTTGAACTCCTCCAGCAGGTAAGCAAGGACATAAAAGATGCCGATGAGCGAGAAGAGCTCGATCACGAGGTTATAAAAAACGGCCGCAACCCCGATCTGATCGAGCACCAGCAGCCCCAGCAGAAGAAAGCCCGTTTGAGCGATCAGCAGATTGCCGATAAGGCGCTTGGCGCCCTCCTGTCGAAGCGCGAGGAGAGATCCGATCAGCATGCTCGCGGCCGAGATCAGCGCGACGATATTGGTCCAATCCACGGAGCCGAGAACCTGCCACTGGCCCTCCGCGCTTCCCGGCTGCGCGAAGATCGCGATCAGAAAGCGCAACGCGACCGCGAGGCCCACGGCCCGCACGCTCAACGAGAGAAAGCCCGACGCGGGTGTCGGGGCGCCCTCGATCACGTCTGGCATCCAGAAGTACATCGGAAATGCGCCGAGCTGAAAGCTGAAGGAGAGCAGCACGAGCATCAGAATCGCCAAGGTATGCTCCGCTGACAGCGGTGCTGCGACCAGGGCGCGATGGATCTCATAGACGTTCATGGTATGCGTGACCGAAAACAGCAGGGCCAGCCCATACAGGAGAAGCGCACCGCCCACCGCGCTCGTGATCATGTATTTGACCGCGGCCTCGATCGAATGCAACGACCGCTTGCCATAGCCCGCGATGAAAAAGGCGAGGATGTTCACGAACTGGAGCGAAAGAAAGGCAAGCAGAAGGTCCGAAGCCGAGGAGGCGACGCACATGCCGAGCGTCGAAGCGATTACGAGGGCGCAATATTCGGCCTGGCGGGATCGCGGGATCTCGCGCGTATGCGCCGAGGCGATCAGTGCCAGCGCGGCGAGCGTGATGAAAAAAAGCTTGAAAAAAAGCGACAGTCCATCGACGGCGAATGCCTGATGGAAAACCTGGATAGGCCCGTACTGGTAAGCGACTACGGTTTGGACGAGCGCGGCACCCAAGCCAACCAGTGCCGTGGCCTTGACCCAGCGGACCTGCTCTCCGTGGTAGGTGATCTCCGCCACAATGACGAAGATCAGCGTCAGCAGGAGGCAGATCTCGGGCAGGATCAGGATGAAATCGCTCATTCCATGTTCTCCTTTCGCGTATGAGATCTCATTTGACCGTGGAAAGGAGAGTCAGCACGGTCGGCCGCACCAACTCCAGCAATGGCTTGGGATAGATCCCGAACGCGAGCAGGCTCGCCGCGAGCGGCAGGATGAGGGCTCGCTCGCGAAGCGAGAGATCCTTGAACTCAGCGCCCTCGGCTCGCGGCTTGCCCAGAAAGACATGGCGATACATCGTGAAGAGGTAATAGGCCGCCAGCAGGACCGCCGCTCCCGCCAGCAGCACCAGGCCCGGAAGAGCCGAGTAGCTTCCGATCATCACCAGCGCGTTGCCCACGAAACCACCCGAGCCCGGGAACCCCAGCAGCGAGGCGATGAAGATCCCCGCCACGATCGCAACCGTGGGCGCACGCACCGCGACCCCCCCGAAGGAGCGCTCGCCCTTGTTTCCGCCGCCGCTCATGAAATCGGCATGCCCGACGCGGTCGATGACGATCCCAAGAAGAAGCGCGAAACCCGCCAAGCCCAGGCCGACGACGAACTGCTGGTAGACCGCGCCCACGAGTCCCGCGGAACTCAGGGAGCCGATGCCGAGAAGCATGAACCCGACCTGGCCCAGGCAAACGAAGGCGAGCAGGGGCCGCAGGCTCCGTTGCGCCACCGCGCAGATCCCGCCGATCACGAGGTTCATGGCTCCGACCGCCATGATCGTGCCGGAAGCGGAGCTCAGGATTTCCGGGAAGAGCGCATAGGTCAGCCGGATGAATACATAGATCGCGACAGGCACGGTGGCGCCCGCGAACGCGACGAGCACGGAAGGAGGGGCTTCCTCCGCGATCTGGGTAAACCAGCCATGCACGGGCCAGACGGGGATTCGCAGCGCGAGGCCGGCACCGATGAGCGCGAAAGCGACTCCGGAAACGGGGAATTCGCTGCCGAAAAGATGGAACGCGCGCGCGGAGAACCTTCCTCCGGCCAGCTCCTTCAGCGCGAAGGTGTGGGGTTCGACAGAATAATAGATCAGGATCAACGCCGCGAAGAGCAGGGCGTTTCCGATGGATGCGGCCACTAGCGAACGGAACGCGGCGTTCTCCCGCTCTTCGCCGCCCCAGATCGCCACGAGGAAATATACGGGAATCGAGGTGAAGGCCCAGAAGAAGAACTGCAGGAAAAGGTCCTGCGCGCAGACCGTCCCGAAAAGCGCGCATTGGAGCAGCAGAAATAGCCCGTGCACGCCGCGCCTGCCGAGCTTCTGATTCCACTCGTATCCCACCAGGACGGGGAAGATGATCGCGACCAGCAGGACGAGCAGGGCGTTGAGGCCGTCGATTCCCATTTCATAGCTGATCGCGAAGGAACCGATCCAGGGCAGCGACTCGATCGCCTGAAGATCCGCCGTCTGGCCCTGCAGCGATGCCACGAGCGCGACTCCGCACACGCTTGCCAGGACGCTCGCGGCCAGCGCGATCCAGCGGCCAGCCCCCGGAGGATTCGGAACGAAAGCCTGCAGAATGGCGCCGACGAAGGGCAACAGGATCATCAGGGTAATCAGGTGTTGGCTCACGTGCTCTCCTCAGCTCCTCATGAAATGAAGTAACATCAATACGCCCGATCCGATGGCGAAGAAAATATACCACTGGATGTTTCCGTTCTGGATCAGCTGGAGCCCCGCCGCGGGAGCGTCCACGCATTTTCGCAGTGCCAGCCGAAGGCCGGAAAGAAGCCTGGTGTCGATGGCCATTGCGAGGGCCGCAATCCGGCGGATCGCGAAATCCGCCCCCCGCGGCAGCCATTCTCGCCAGACCCTTTCATCGATCGCCTCGACTACCTGGCCACCCAGCCGCGCGATAAGCTTCAGGCCTCGCTCCGCGCCGCGATCGACCCGATAACCCTCGGCGACGAAGAGGGCAACTCCCTTGAGCTCCTGCGGCTCCTTGCGTTGACGTGCCTTGCGCGCGAGCCAATAACCCAGCGCTAGCGCCACGACCAACGAGGTCCAAAACGTTCCGGACGCGCCCAGGAACGCCGACTCCTCAAGTATGCCGGTCGCGCTTTGCCCGTTGAAGAACAGTTCGATCGCGGACGGCGCCACCCGATCCGGATCACCCGGAATGGCTCCGCCGGTGAGACTCCCGCGCCAAGCGACGGCCAAGCCGAAAAGAACCAGGAGCACGGGAGAGAGAACGGAGACCCAGGGAACCTGAACGAGGTTTTTCACGAAGGAGAGCTGCCAGGCAAGCTTCCAACCCAGGCAAAGGTGGGCGAAAATGGCGAGTGCGAAAAGCGCCGCGACCAGCGGATCGTTCCAGGCCCCGGATATCCATTGGATGAACCCTCCAGCCGGAGCGAAGAGGAGGAGGCCGGTTGCCGTCGCCATGCCAGCGAAGCCGAGTATCCGCGCCCAGAGCGCGCGACTCCGGTTCGAGGCGCTTTGCGAACCCCCGAAACCCAAGCTCGATGCGCAACCCGCCACGGCCGTCCCGCCCAGCGCGACCCCGACGAGGAGCGAGAAAGCGTTGGCCGGACCCGAGAAGACGAGGCAGGCCGATGTGATCGAAAATGCCGAGGAGAGCCAGGCACCGAAGCCCATCCGCCATTGTGACTGGAACAGCCCGGCGCCGACCGCAAAGGCCACCGACAGCAGCTGGACCCAGCCGAAAGGGACGAGCAGGCCCATGCGCTCCAGCTCCGCGCCGGAACGGATCAGCACCGCGAAGGTGGCCAGCCCCGGGAAGATCTGCGTGGAGAGCGCGCGCAGCAGGGTGGGCACCCCGGATGGGGTCAGGGCCCAGCCTAGAAAAGGAAAGGGCTGCAGCTGAACGAAAAGGCCCGCGAGAAGGCAGATCCCGCCGATGAGATCCACGGGCACGAGGCCCGCATCCGTGGACCAGCTGGCCGGATCTCCCCAGCTCAGGCCCGCCCGTGACAATGCCAGGCCACAGGCGCCGAAGACGGCGAGGATCAGGCCACCGCTGCGCTGGATGACGAATCTGGTCGCGAGCGCGGCCTCCCCGTTCTCTTCCCAGCGCGCTCCAAGCGCGAAAAAACCGCCCAGCACCGTGAGGCCGATACCGATGAAAGCGAGCCAGGGGGTCAGCGAGATCCAGGACAACGCCACGCCGGCCGTCGAGAAAGACAGCGCCGCGTAGATCCGCTCAGGCCGCGGCTCTTTCAGGATGAGTTGTCGGGACGAGAAGGCCACCGCGGTCAGCGCCAAGGCGATCAGGGCCACGGCGAGCCCGACAGGATCCTCGAGCACGCCCACGGCGATCGCTCCTGTCTCCCCCGGCGAACCGACCCAGCCCCGGCCCAGATGCCAAGCGCGATATCCCTCTTCGGCCAGCGCGCCCGCGAGCGCCGCGAAAACGCCGAGCGCGACGAGCACCCCGGACCAGGCGAGCCAGTCGCCATGCCGTGAAAGGCGACGACCCCAGATCAGGATAATCAGGCCCGCCAGCAGGAAGTAGGCTATTCCGGCGACCAACAGCACTGGCAATTCCGGTAAGGTGATCATCGATTAAGCGAGCGTAGCTCTTCCATGTCGTTTTTGCTCTTCAAATAGAAAAACCTGACCGCGAGCGCGTATCCTCCGGCGAGCTGCGCGAGCCCGCTCAGGACAATCAGAAACCCGAAAACCTGACCATCCACGCGCGCGCCCGAAGCGACTCCGGCAAGCACCAGCACAAGGGCTGCTCCGATGGCCAACAGCTGCAGCCCGATCAGGATTCCAAGCAACGTTCGTCGGGAGATGATGCACACCAGCCCGAGACCACCGATGATTCCCGCGACTGTCATGATCATTTTTCAGCATCCCCTTCTCTACGCGCCTCGGGCCGCGCCAGCACCCCGCCGCCCAGCAGCGCCATGAGCAGGGTGATCCCGAGGATCTCGAGCGAAAGCAAGTGTCTTTCCGTCAAGAAGCTGCCGACCGCGACGAGATCGTTGCCGGATCGGGGGATCTCCAGGTCCAGGGGACCGGTCTCTCCCGCCGCAAGCCAGATCACTCCAGAGAAGGCGACTCCTGCGATCACGCCCAATCCGTAAAATACCGCGCGCTTCCGGTCGAAGAACTGTCTTTCAAAACCGTATTCGCCGAACATCCCGGCGAAAAAGACGAAGGAAATGGCAGCGAGCGTGGCCACCACCCATTGGATTACGGCCAGCATCTCGGCTCCGATGGTGAGATAGACTCCGCCCACGCCCAGCCCGGCGATCCAGAGCGCGAGGGTCGCCCGCCGAATGTCCCGCACGAGAGCGGCGATCAGCGCCGCCCCCAAGGTTATGGCCAGTAAAGCCGCGATGATCATAGGTATACCTCGTCGCTCTCGGCCTGCTTCCGGAGCGCGGCCCACTTCATCCGCTGCTCGGCCGTGACATAACCTCGCCCGAAGGAGGCTACGAGGTCTTTGAGCTCATACACCGCGCCTTCGTATTGTCGGGAATGCATGAGCGACTGAGGGTGGCACGACTCGACGCAGAGACCGCAGAAGACGCACTTGGAAAAATCGATATCGAATCTCGCGACCCAGAGCTTGGTGGGATCAGACCCCGCTTCCGTGTCCACGCGGATGCACTGAACGGGACAGATCTTCTCGCACTCCTTGCATCCCGTGCAACGCTGGATATCGTTGAAAAGCAGGCCTCGGCTTCGCGCGGGGAGGTCATCCGCCGTCCGCGAGGAAATTGGGTCAGGATACTGCTCGGTCACCTCCTTCCGGAGCTCTCCCGCGCCCCAAAGGTACGGCAGGGCGGTCAGGAGCGATCCCCAGATGGACCTGAAGCGCAGGTACACATCGTAGAGATAGGCCCGTACGGTCGAAAAAATAGAGCTTTTCATCGCAACAGCCCCCAGCCCGTCCACAGCGCGGAGCCTATCAGGGCGAAAAGCGAGAAGGGGCTCAGCACCTTCCACGAGAAATCCGTCACCTGGTCGATCCGCCCGCGCGGATGCACGCGCGCAAGGCTCGTGATCGCGAGCATCAGCAAGAAGGTCTTTCCCAGAAGCCAAAGCGTCTCGAGCAACTGCAGCAGCCAAAGCTCCTCTCGGGTCCGGAGGACGCCGCCGAGCCCGAACGGCAAAGTCCAGGCGCCAAGGAAAATTACCGTTGCCATCACCGACCAAAGGAAAAAGCCGTAAAACCGTCCGAGACGATACAGGCTCAACCTCCGCCCGAAAAGATGCGACGACACTCCACCATGGAGATCCCGGAGCGAGACCGCGGCGTCCATTGGAGGAACCGCGAGCATGACGAGCCCGCCGGCCACGAATACGACAAACGCGATGAACTGGAACGGATCGGAAAACGCGGTCCAACGCAGCGGAAACGCCGCCTGCGCGCCCACGAACGCGCTCCAGCGGTAATCCCCGGAATGGATTCCCGCGCAGAGGACCGCCACGAGTGAAGGGAAGGCCCCGGCCAGCACCTGGGCGGCGATCCGGATTCCGCCGAACCACCCCGGAACGGAGGCTTGGCTGAAGCCAAGAAGCATGGTTCCCAGCGCGAGCACGAGCGCGGCCCAAAAAGGAAGAAAGACGCTCATGTCCGTATCGACCAGCAGCGCCATCGATCCGAGCGGGATCACGGCCACGGTGGAGTAGAGCGCCATCGTGTGCACTCCGAGCCAGAGCGCCTCGCGCCAGTTCCAATCCGTGGAAGCTGCCTCCTTCTGCAGGAGCTTCACGAGATCCGCCAGCGGTTGGAACACCCCGGCCGGCCCGGCGCGATTGGGCCCCACGCGCGCCTGGAAATCAGCGCTGAGCTTCCGGTCCAGGAAAGACATCATCGCCGCGCTGGGCAGGATGATGACGCAATAGATGAATACGAGACCGATCGCCGCGAAAACCCACTCCTGCGTCCCGGGTGTAAAACCCAGCGTGCTGGAAAGAAGATTGATCCACGAGGCTTCCTGGGGATACGAGCTCATCGGTCAGCCTCCGCAAGCGAAAGATCGAGGCTCGCCAGGAGTACCGGAAGGTCCGCGATCGGAAGGCCAGCGATCACTTCCGGAAGCAGCGCGAGCGTTGCCGTGGTCGGCACGCGAAACTGGATCCTCGCTGGAAAGCGCCCGCTGTCGGACACCACGTGGCAAGCGAGCAGCCCCCGCGAGCTTTCGACGCGGCCATAGCCTTCGCCGCGCGGAACTTCGAACTCCCGCTCGATCTTCATGCAGGCGTACTCGCCCGACGGGACGTTCTCGGCGACGTGCTTGAGAATCTCGAGGCTCTGCGGGATCTCCCGGAGCCGGAGAAGAAAGCGATCGTGCGCGTCGCCCTGCCGGCCCGCTTCGCCATGACCGAGGGGAACCTCGAAATCCAGGGCTTCGAAGCCGAGATAAGGGTGCGCCTTGCGCACGTCGAACGAAATCCCTGCGGCTCGGGCGTTCGGCCCGGTGAGACCATGGCGGAAAGCGAGTCCCATTTCGATCACACCCATGCCCGCCGCGCGGAGCAGGAACGCGTGATTGAAGGTGAACAGGTCATTGTACTCCTTGAGCCGCACGCGCATGAGCTCCGACACCTCGAGCACGCGCTCGATGAAACCCTCGGTCACGTCGGCCGCGACGCCGCCGAAACGCACGAAATTCAGCGAATAACGCGCTCCCGTCAACAGCTCGAATAGATCCAGGATCCTTTCGCGATCCCGGAGCACATAATGTATCAGCGTTTCCGCTCCGGTCGCACGTCCCACCCGTGCGATATAGCCCAGATGCGCTGAGATTCGCGTCAGCTCCGAGAGCAGCACTCGGATGGCCTGCGCCCTCGGCGGCGCCTCGAGCCCGGAAATCTCCTCCACGGCCAGGCAGAGCGCCAGCTCACCGAAAACCGCCGCCTCGGGATCGAGATGGTCAGCGTACGTGATCGTCGCGGGCCAGGGATGCAGCTCCATCGCCTTTTCCAGTCCTCGATGAAGAAAGCCCGTTTCAAGCTCGCCCGAAACGATGATCTCGCCGTCGATTCGCAGCTTGAGCCGCATGGGCCCGGGCAGCGCCCCGTGATAGGGTCCGATCTCCCAGTAGGTCAGGTCCGTCCGCAGCCGCTCAAGCATGGTCAGTCCCTTGCCTCGAATGCGCTATCCCAAAGACCTCCTGGGGAAAAACATAGCTCTTCCGGAGCGGAAAGCCGCGCCAGCCTTTCGGCAGGATCCCCGCCGCCGCGAGCTCGCCACCGAAACGTATCCCGAAAAGCTCCGACGACTCCCTTTCCATCGATCGTGCCATGGGCCAGATTTCGCGGACGGAGGGAACTTCGGGCAGCTCCGCGGGGGACTCGTTCTCGTTCAACGTCACGGTGGCGCGCAGGATGGCGCACAGCGGAGTCTCCCGCGAACGCAGGAAGTAGGTGATGACTAGCGCGTCCTCGAGTTGGGCCACCGAAAGGTTCTCCAGCCAGTCGAGCTTCAGATCCGGATCATTCCTCAGCGTCGCGGCGACCGCGGGCAACGCTCGCGCCTCGATCCAGATCGCCTGCGCTCCGCCGCGCCCGAAGCGTGCCTTCTGCAGGACCGCGCCGGGAGCGGCCTTATTGAGCTTTGTGATGATTGCGGCCAGTTCCATTTATTTTTTCCTGAAGGGCGATCAATCCGTTCATGATGCTTTCCGGTCTCGGCGGGCATCCGGGCACGTAAACGTCCACGGGAATGATCCGATCCGCGCCCGGCACCGCGGAATAGCTGAACTCCGGAGCGAACATGCCCCCGCAATTCGCGCACGCGCCGACGGCGATCACATACTTGGGCGAAGGCATCGAATCGTAGACCGCCTTGAGGTGCGGGGCCGCCTTGTACGAGATCATTCCAGTTATGATGAGCAGGTCGGCCTGTTTGGCGTCCACCTGCGGAACGCAGCCGAATCTCTCGAGATCGTATCTGTTGCCCGAGGCGTTCAGCACCTCGTCAGCGCAGCAGCCCGCGCCAGTGGAGGTGTACCAGAGCGAGTTTGCGCGCGCCCACTTGAGAACTCTTCCGACGGTCGAAACATAGAAGGAGCCGGATTTCATTTCTGCTCCTTGAGCCAGCTGAGATCGCCCTTTTTCACGCAGTAAAGGAGTCCGATGGCGGCGAACGTGCCCAGACTCACGATGGCCACGAGCGAACGCGCGAGCCCCAGCTCCTGCGCGCCCCGCTGGAGCATTCCCGCGCACGGCACCAACGCGAGTACGAGCGCGAGCAGGACAAGGGCGGCATTGACCCCCAGAAAGAAGCGCGTGTTGATTCGTTTTCCGAGAACCGTCTCGTTCGCCGCCGGGACCTCGTCGAGAACCTCGGGACTGAGCCTTTTCCGCGCGCGCTTCGGGGAAACCGCATAAGAAATCAGAGCCAGCACCGCGGGAATGCCCAGGGCGAGAAGCGCCGAGAGGAAAATGACGTAATATACGTTCCAGCTGCTGGGCATTCGGGTTCCTTCGTGGACTTTGCATCGGGCGCAGCGGGCATTGCCGGCCGCATCTGCTCATGCCGTATTTTTGCGCAAATTCGCCGAGATGGAAAGCTCGCGAAAAGATTACTGAAGTTGAAATTTCATGTCAAGGTAAGTAGATTGGCTCCATGCGCGCCAGTGGCATCGGGATCATTCTCCGGTCAGCCAAAGAGGGGCCCGATCCAGTGCGGGTTCAGGGCGCGCCCGGTTCAGCCCAAGCCCTGATCATTGCGCGGTACGTCTACGCTTTCGGGAAACCCGTCGCGGTGATCTGTCCCGATGAGGATGCCGCGGCCGAGATGGCGGCGGATCTCGAATGCGTGGCCGAATCGGGCGAACGAACAGCACTGCCCGTGTGGCTTCTGCCGGGATGGGAGCAATCGCCGTACAGTCCGATCGCCCCGTCCATTCGTATCCGTTTTGGCCGGCTCTCCGTGCTCCAGGCATTATCGCGTCATGCCGCCTCAGGACCGGCCGTCTTCGTCACGACGCTGGCCGGCTCCTGCCAGGCTACGCTGCCGCCGGATGTATTCCGGCGCCACTCTATTGAGCTTCGAGCCGGTTCGACGGTTGAGTCCCGCGAGCGGCTCGCGGCCCGGCTGATGGAAAACGGCTATCTCCGGCTGGATACGGTCGAGGATCCGGGCACGTTTGCCCTACGAGGCGAGATCGTCGATATCTTCCCGCCGGATTGCCGCAATCCTGTCCGGATCGAGCTTTTCGACGACATGATGGAGAGGCTCCGGTATTTCGATCCCGCGACCCAGCGCACGCTAGGGGAGCCGGTCGCGCGGCTCGTGGTGCCGCCCGCGCGCGAAGTACTGGTGAATGCTTCCACCTCCGGCACGATCCGGGAAAGGCTCAAAGCCCGCGCCGATGATCTCGGAATCCGGAGAAGCATCCGCGATCCGATGCTCGCTTCCATCCAAGGCGGAAATTATCCCGAGCATTGCGACGCATGGGCACCGTTCGCCTACGACACGCCGGGGGAATTCTGGGATTATTTCCCCCACGAAGGCCAGGTAATCTGGTCCGACGAGCTGGGCTGCCTCGAGGCTTGGGAGGGATTCCGCTCCCGCCAGGAAGAGCTCTCGGCCGAATCCGTGAAAAACGACCTGATCCTTCCTCCTGCGGGTGAGCTCTATGCCTGGGACCCGCCCCGCGCCGAGGCTCTCGCCGCGAAAAGCCGCCTGTACCTGGATCGGATCGAGCTGGAGGAAGCCGGGAGGCCTGCCGCGCGCCATCGCGTCTTCATCGAAAACAACACCGATCTGGTCGCCGGGAATCGACACTCGCTCGGCGAGCTCGAGCCAAAAATCCGGCTCTGGCTGAAGGAGGGTTTCCGGGTCGTGGCGTTCGCTTCGACCCAGGGACAGCTCGAGCGCGTGCGGTTCCTGCTCGAGGAGCGCTCCCTGCCCTGTGGACCGGGCGGTCCAGGAGTGATCCAGCTCGGGCAGGGGAGCTTGAGCCAGGGTTTCCGGTGGACCGAGGAAGGTTTGGTTTACCTCACCGAGAGCGAGATCCTCGGCACGCCTCACCGGCGAACTCTTCGCAAGGGAAGATCAACCGCCTCCGGTTCAGCGACTCAGGACTGGTCGGGGCTTCAGGCGTTATCGGACCTCTCCGTGGGCGACCTCGTCGTGCACATGGACCACGGGATCGGCCGCTACCAGGGGCTTGTGCGCCTGGATCTGCTTGGAGCTCCCAGCGATTTCCTTCTTCTCGAATACGCCAACAAAGATCGCCTCTATCTGCCCGTCTACCGCTTGAACGCCGTTCAGAAATATGTCGGGGCGGGCGAGGGCGTGGCCCTCGACCGGCTCGGAAGCCAGCATTTCGCCAAAGCCAAGGAGAAGGTCAAGGAGGCGGTCCGCAGGCTTGCCATCGATCTGGTGCAGCTCTATGCCCAAAGAAAGGTGCGGCCCGGAATCCGGCTTTCGCCCCGTGACGGCCTCTTTCGCGAGTTCGAGGCGAAGTTCCCGTTTGACGAGACTCCGGATCAGGCCAAGTCGATCGACGACATCCTGGGTGACCTAGAGTCGGGCAAGGTGATGGACCGGCTGATCTGCGGTGATGTGGGCTACGGCAAGACCGAGGTCGCGATGCGCGCGGCTTTCCGGGCGGTCACCGATGGAAAACAGGTCGCCGTCCTTGTGCCCACTACCGTGCTGGCCTTCCAGCACGAGCAATCCTTCCGTGCGCGCTTCAAGGATTACCCGATCTCCATCGAGTCGATCTCCCGATTCAAGAACGTCAAGGAGCAGAAATCCGTCCTCGGCGCCCTGGAATCCGGGCGGCTCGACATCGTCATCGGTACGCACCGGCTGCTCTCTTCGGACGTGAAGTTCCGGGATCTGGGCCTGATCGTGGTGGACGAGGAACATCGGTTCGGCGTCGAACACAAGGAGAAGCTCAAGGCTTTGAAAGTCGACACGCATGTCCTGACGCTCACGGCGACCCCCATTCCGCGCACGCTTCACATGGCGCTTTCGGGCCTCCGGGAAATCAGCCTGATCAATACCGCGCCGGTGGACCGCCTGCCGATCCGCACCTATGTCTCCCGCTTTGACGGCGCGCTGATCCAGCGGGCGATCAACTTCGAGCTGGGGAGGGGCGGGCAGGTTTTCTTTCTTCACAACCGCGTTCAGTCAATCGACGAGATGGCCCGCCGCATCTCCGAGCTTGTTCCGGCAGCCCGGATTTCCGTGGCCCATGGGCAGATGGGAGAAGGCGAGCTCGAAAGGAAAATGCTCCAGTTCTACCGACACGAGAGCGACATCCTGCTTTGCACGACCATCATCGAATCGGGTCTCGATGTCCCTTCAGCCAATACCATCATTATCGATCGTGCCGACCAGCTTGGTCTTGCGCAGCTTTATCAGATCCGCGGCCGGGTGGGGCGCGGCCAAGAGCGCGCCTACGCCTACCTCCTCCTTCCCGAGGGTGGCGGCCTGAGCGAGGATGCCAAACGACGCATCGAGGTGATCCAACGTTTCGTGGAGCTGGGCAGCGGCTTCAGCATCGCCTCCCACGATCTGGAGATCCGAGGCGGAGGCGATCTTTTGGGGCCTCAGCAATCGGGTCATATCGCGGCCGTGGGTTTTGACCTTTATACCGAGTTACTGGAAGAGGCCATCCGTTCGCTCGAAGGGAGGCCTCATTCCGAGCCGGATGTCTCCCGTCGGGAACCCGAGATCAAGGCTCCCTTCCCCGCATACCTCAGCGATGAGTACGTCCCCGATATCCATCAGCGTCTCGCGCTTTACCGCCGCTTTTCGGCAGCCACGCGCGAGGCGGAGGTGGAGAAGATGGTAGCGGAGCTGCTTGATCGGTTCGGTCCGCTGCCTTTGGAGGCCCAAAATCTGCTCTGGCTCATCCGGATCAAGCAGCTCCTCAAAAACACCGGAATGGACTCCTTGACGGTGGGCCCGGAGCGCATCTCGCTTCTGCCGGGTCCAGGCAGCCGACTCGACCCGGCGCGCGCTATCGCGCTGGTTTCAAGCCAGCCGGACAGGTATCAACTCACGCCCGATTCGAAGCTGGTCGCCCGCGCGCAGTCGGGGTCGCTCCGCGACCTCTACTTCTACCTCGAAACCCTCTTCCGGGAATTCGGCGCCGATTCCTGAAAAATTGCCAAGCTCGAAAACCGCTGCTAACCTTTAAGCCATATGAAAACGAAACCCCTGATCATCGCTCTGGCCAGCATCGGTATCGCCACGCTGGGTGCCGCCCGCCTCATCGAGGCGGCCACCGAGCTCGCTCGCGTCAACAACGAGGTCATCACGCTCGAGGACTTCAACAAGAAGTATCAGGATAATCTGAAATTCTTCCAGTTCAGCCCGCCGGGCCGCAAAGCCGTCCTTGAAGATCTGATCAAGCGCGAGCTGGGAGTTCAGGAGGCGCGCAGGGTCGGCCTCGACAGGGACCCCGAAATCATCGAGCGCATGAACACGGTGCTCTATCACGCGTTGCTGGATCGGCAGCTGTCAAAGGAGTTCGAGAAGATCCAGGTCCCCGAAAGTGACGCCCGCGCGTTCTACGAGAAGAATCCGGACATCCGCACCAGCCACGTCTTCGTCGCAGTCCACCCCGACGCCAAGCCCCAGGAGGTCGCCGCCGCGCGCGAACGGATCAAGAAGATCCTCGACGAGCAAGTCCGACCGGGCAAGCTGGGATTCGCCGAGATCGCCCAGCGCTTCTCCGATGGCGTCGCCGCTCCGATGGGAGGGGACATTGATTACCAGCCCAAATCCAAGCTCGACCCGAGCTACTATCACGAGGCCCTTAAGCTTCGCACCCCCGGGAAGATCACCGGCATCGTGCGCAGCCAGATCGGTTTCCATATCATCAAGCTCACCGGCATCCGGCCATGGGATGAAACCGACAAGATCCAAGCCAAGCGCCTTCTGTTCGAACAGAAACGCGGCGAGATCTACGAGAAATACATGAGCACCCTGCGGCAAAAGGCCAAGGTGACGGTCCGATCCGAGCTGATCAAGGATTAACGCGGATCGGCATCATACCGTAAATCTTGCGGAAGCCCACCCGCCTGTGCCAAAAAGGGGGGACGATGATTTCAACTTCCCGTTCTTCCCGTTGTGGATTCATTTTCGGCCTGGGCGTCGCCTTTTTGTTCGCTGGAGCTGAGCCCGCCTGGACCGCGCCGACTCTCATCGACCGGCTGGAGGCTTCCGTCAACTCCGCCATCATTCTGCACTCGGACGTAATGCGGTTCCGCAAGACCGAGAAGCTGCGAGCCCAGCTCGATCCGCTTTTTTCCGGAACCAGCGTGGCCGCAAAAGGCAGTGCCGCCACCGACCGGGACATCATCGACTTCCTGATCGATGAGAAAATCGTTTCGCAGCTTTTTCCGGTTTCCGACGCCGAAGTCGAGCAGGAGATCAATTCCATCCAAGCCAACAACCGGATCGACCGCGCCTCCCTCCGGAGCGCGCTCGCGCAGCAGGGCTTCGCCTTCGAAGATTATTTCGAGCTCATCCGTGCGAGCGCCAGCAAGCGCAATCTCATCGACCGCGACATCCGCACGAAGGTGAGCGTGACCGACGCGGACGTGAAGAATTATTTCTATAACAAGTATTCCAAGGAAAGCTCTTCGCGCTCCTACAAGCTCAAGATCATCGTCCTCTCCGCCTCCAACTACAAGTCGGGCGCCGAGGCCAAGTCCGCGGCGCAGCTCGCGCGCAAGGCGCTCGAGCAGGGCGAGGCGTTCGAGGACGTGGCCAAGCGCTATAGCGATGACTCCTCCGCCGAGACGGGCGGGGAGCTGGGAACGCTCACCGAGGAGCAGATGTCCCCGGCGATCCGCGAGCAGGTGAAGAAGCTCCGTATCGGCCAAGTCAGCGAGATCTTCGGGACACCGGCCACCGGCTACTACCTCCTTAAGCTTGTTGATGTCGAGTCAGGTGAAAGCGCCCGCCTGGAAAAGCTGAAGGACGAGATCCGCAACCAGCTGCTGGCCTCCGAGTACCAACACCAGATCTCCCTTTGGCTCGACCGCCAGCGCCAGAACGCGTTCATTCACCGCGCGGGTGAAAATCCGCTGCAGGGCCTGCCCGCCCTGAGTTCCGGCAAGGACTCTCGATGATTCTGGTGGCCACGCCGGGCGATCCCGCCGGCATCGGCCCAGAGATCGTCTGGAAGTCCATCCTCGCGCAAGTCCCCCGCAAGCACGGCGCGCATCTGCTCTGCATCGGTGCGCGCGCGCCCTTCGATGAGCTTGGCGCCCGCGTGATCGAGCTTTCGCCCCACCAGCTGGAGTCCGATTCGCCCCTCCGGCCACCCGTTTGCTCAGCGCCCTTTGTCTGGCTCTTGCCCGCTCCCGTGAGATCCTCGGGCTTGCTTGCCGGATTTCAATCCGGCTGGTCAATCGAGCGTGCGGTCGAGCTCGTACGGCGGGGAAGGGCACAAGCCCTGGTTACCGGTCCGATCAGCAAAGAACGCCTGAAGGACGGCGGGTACCGTTTTCCGGGCCATACCGAGCTCCTCGCGCGTCTCTGCCACGCCGAAAAGGTCACCATGATGCTCGCCAACGAGAGCCTCAGGATTTCGCTGGTCACCACTCATCTGCCTTACAACGAGGTCCCGCGCGCCTTGACCCGCCAGGAGATCCGTCGCGCGATCCTGCATACCGTGACCCATCTGCAGGCCTGGTGGGGGATTCGCAAGCCCAGGGTCGCGATCGCCGCGCTCAACCCTCATGCCGGAGAAAACGGGCTTTTCGGCGACGAGGAAATCCGGCTCCTCTCCCCCGTGATCCGAGCTCTTCAGAAATCCGGCCAAGGCAGCTATGAGCTGCTTGGACCGCTTCCGGCCGATACTCTTTTCGCCAATCATCTCTCGGCCGCTCCGAAGTCCCGGTACGACGCGGTCGTCTGCATGTACCACGATCAGGGACTCATTCCCGTGAAGCTGGTCGATTTCAAGAACACCGTGAACATCACCTTGGGCCTGCCGATCATCCGCACCTCCGTTGATCATGGAGTCGCTTTCGATATCGCTGGCAAGGGTGTAGCCGATCCCTCGAGTTTTCAAGCCGCGGTCGCTCTCGCGGCGCGACTGGCAAGGAAAGGGCGCCCGCTCCGGACCCATAACAAAACCTCTCTCCGAAGACGGGTTCCGTGCTAGAAATCCTTGCAGGGAAAGCGCCTTGAAGAAAGTGAAATCCGATACCCCGACGTCCCATGCAATGTCCGCCTCGACGAATGATGACTGGATCATCGTCCGCGGCGCAAAAGTTCATAACCTCCGCAATATCGACGTGGCGATCCCCCGCAACACGCTCACGGTCATCACCGGTCCCTCGGGTTCCGGCAAGTCCTCGCTCGCGTTCGACACGATCTATGCCGAGGGCCAGCGGCGGTACGTGGAAAGCCTTTCGGCCTATGCGCGCCAGTTTCTCGAACAGGTGTCGAAGCCGGATGTCGAATATCTTTCAGGCCTGAGCCCCACGATCTCCATCGAGCAGAAGACTACGAGCTATAATCCTCGCTCGACAGTGGGAACCGTGACGGAAGTCTACGATTACCTGCGCCTACTTTTCTCCCGCGTCGCCACGCCTTTCTGCTGGAGCTGCGGAAAGCCCATTCGCTCGCAATCCCCCCAACAGATCGTCGACCTGATCCTGTCCTCGAACGACGGCCTGAAGCTCTCGATCCTGGCGCCGATCGTTCGGGGCCGCAAGGGGGAGTACCAGAAGGAGCTCATCCAGCTTCGCCAGCGCGGGTTCGTGCGTGTTCGTATCGATGGGGAGATCCTGGACCTTTCCGACGAGATCCGCCTCGACAAGAACAAGAAGCATGACATTTCGGTCTATGTGGATCGACTCCTCGTCAAGGGGGATCGCGGCGTGCTGGCGACCCGGGTAAGCGATTCCGTCGAGCTCGCGCTGAAGCTGGGCGAGGGACAGATCATCATCGAGACCCTCGAAGGAGAGCGGCGCTCCGAAACGCTCATGTCCGAGAAATTCGCGTGTCCCGACTGCCACGTGAGCTATCCCACTCCGGAACCCCGCACGTTCTCCTTCAACAGTCCCATGGGCGCCTGCCCGGACTGCGACGGGCTAGGCGTCGATCCGGCTCATGCCGAGGAACCGGAGGATGACGACGCGGCTTCCGAGGAGGTTGCCCTTTCCGCGGAAATCGCGCCGAAACAGCAACCCTGCCCCGCCTGTGGAGGAGCGCGGCTTCGCAAGGAGAGCCTTCATTTCAAGATCCAGGACCGCAATATCTTCGAACTCTGCTCCCTGCCCTTGAACGAACTGCACCGGTTTTTCGAAACGCTTTCGCTGACCGAGCGGGAACGCCTCATCTCCGGCCGCATCCTCAAGGAGATCCTGGAGCGCCTGGCGTTCCTCGGGCATGTCGGTGTCGATTACCTGAGCCTGGGGCGCTCGGCCCAGACGCTTTCAGGCGGTGAGGCCCAGCGGATCCGCTTGGCCACCCAGATCGGCAGCTCTCTGGTCGGGGTGATCTATGTGCTCGATGAGCCCAGCATCGGCCTTCACCAGCGGGACAATCAGCGCCTTATCGAGACTCTTTGCCGCTTGCGCGATCTTGGCAACACCGTGCTCGTGGTCGAGCACGATCGTGAGACGATGGAAGCTGCCGACTGGATCGTCGATCTCGGGCCCGGCGCCGGAACCCAAGGCGGGATCGTTATGGCTTCGGGCCCGCTCCAGGACGCCATCGCCGCCAAAGACAGCATCACGGGAAAGTATCTTCGCGGAGATTTCGAGATCTCGGTTCCAAAAGTGCGGCGGCCCTGGCAGAGCAGCCGTGCGATCCGCATCGAGGGCGCACGGCAAAACAACCTCAAGGACATCGTGGCGGAATTCCCGCTCGGGGTTTTCACCTGCGTTACGGGCGTCTCCGGAAGCGGGAAGAGCACGCTCATCATCGACACCCTTTATCGGCTTCTGCTCAAGCAACTCTACAGGATCGACACGGGTGACCTGAAGATCTCCAAAGCGAAAGGCCTGGAGCACGTCGACAAAGTGATCGATATCGACCAAAGCCCTATCGGGCGCACGCCTCGTTCGAATCCCGCGACATATACTGGCCTCTTCAGCCTCATTCGCGATCTATTCGCGAATCTCCCGGAATCACAGGTTCGCGGCTACGGACCGGGGCGTTACTCTTTCAACGTGAAGGGGGGCCGCTGCGAAGCCTGCGAGGGCGACGGGGTCATGAAAATCGAGATGCATTTCCTGCCGGATGTCTTCGTCCGCTGTGAAACTTGCAAAGGTCGCCGCTATAACCGCGAAACCCTCGACATCCGCTACAAGAGCAAGAACATCGCCGACGTGCTGGAGATGACCGGCGACGAGGCCTATGAGTTTTTCGATGCGATCCCCTCGATCAAAGCCAAGCTCAAGATCCTCAGTGAGGTGGGCCTCGGTTATCTTCACCTCGGTCAAAGCGCCACGACCTTATCGGGCGGCGAAGCCCAGAGGATCAAGCTTTCCAAGGAGCTTTCCAAGAGAAGTACCGGTCGTACCGTATACATCCTGGACGAACCTTCCACGGGCTTGCATTTCGATGACGTCAAGAAGCTGGTCGCCATTCTGCAGGCTTTGACCGACCAGGGAAACACGGTCATCGTGATCGAGCACAACCTGGATATCATCAAAGTCGCGGATCACGTGATTGATATGGGCCCTGAGGGCGGCAAAGCCGGAGGCGAAGTCGTGGCGGCCGGAACTCCCGAGGAGATCGCCAAAGTCGCTCAAAGCCACACCGGTCGGTACCTCGGTCGGTATCTTCGGTGAGCGCCGGACAGCTCTCTCAGCGACCCCGTACGACCGTGCAGAACTTCGAATAGAAGATGAAATAGGATTGATAGGTTTCGTCAACCGAGGCAATCAAGGTGATAGCGCCATTTCTTCGGGCGCTCTCCACGCTGGCATCACCCGTCGCGATCAGGCCCAGAATCGAGCTCGCACAGGCTTCGCCGATCCGGTTACCCGACTGATTGGACGTCACCGCGCGCCCGGCCTGGACATCGCTGTAAGCAAGTCCCACGACCGGACTCCTCATCGAGGCGCATCCACCAAGAAGACCTGAAATCCCGATCAAAACTGCTAGCCTGCTTCGTCGCATTTGAGAGCTTTCTCCGGAGGAGGATCATAAATGACAAAGCCGGCCTGGACAACGCCCGGGCCGGCCTCGTATCAGTTCGCTTGGAATCGTCCGATCAGATCTTGATCTTCACGAACGCGATAACGAACGCGTAAAGAACGAGGGATTCGATCAGCGCGAGGCCGATGATCATCGGAACGAAGATCTTGGCCTGAGCGGCGGGGTTGCGGGCGATACCCTCGAGCGCCGAAGCGGCGGTCTTGCCCTGGCCGATAGCGCCACCGAAGGCGGCCACGCCGATCGCGAGAGCGGCGGCGAGCGACGCATACGGATCAGCCGCGGTAGCGCCCTCCTGGGCGAAAGCGAGAGTCGCGCCAAGCGTCATTACCACCGAAAAAACAACCAAAAGGGCCTTACGAAAGCTCATTTTCAATTCCTTCCTTTCTCTCTACGAATCAATGATCGTGTGCTGTCGACAGTGAAATATAGACCATCGTCATCAAACAGAAGACGAAAGCCTGAATAAAGGCCACAAACAATCCCAGCCCGTAGAAAACCACAGGAAGGGCGTAAGGTACCAATCCGCTGAAAACCCCGAGAACCACGTGATCGCCCATGATGTTTCCGCGCAGACGAAGTCCGAGCGAGAGAGGACGAAATACGTGAGACGCCAGCTCGATGATGAGCATCAGCGGCGCCAGCCAGAGCATGGGCCCGAGGAAATGTTTCAGATAGCCGAGGCCATGCGCCCGAAACCCGGCATAATTGTAATAAACAAAGACAAACACGCCCAGCCCGATCGTGGTGTTCAAGTTATCCGTAGGCGGCAGAAAGCCTGGAATGAGACCAATCAGGTTGGAGGTGAAGATAAATACGAAAAGGGTCCCGATCACCGGGAAGTAAATCGGCGCGTCGTGGTGCCCAATGACGCTTTCGGTGAGCGCGTAGAGCTTCTCGGCAACGATTTCAAAGAAGTTGCGGAAGGTGAGCCTGGACTCAGGGACCAAGCCTCCGTCCGTCATTTTCATCACAGACAGCAGTTGGCCGCGGGCGATGAAGGTCGTGATCAAGAGCATCAGCGCCACCAAAGCCGCCATCACTACGTGATTTGGCGCATGATTGAGGCCCGGAATCAAAGAAATCCATGTAAATGCGTGTTCTTCATGCATGACGCAAAACCCTCTGATACCACCAAAGCCCGCCACCCAAAGGGACCACGACCAGTGTGGCCAAGCCCAGCAATAGCGACGGTGTCGGAACGCTTTTTCCGACCACCATGATGGCTCCTAATAACCCAAAGCAAGCTAGCTTAAGTGCGCCCCAAGCGAAAGCCTGAATTGCATCTTCAGCCTGTTTTTTCGAATCGCTTACAAGAGAAAGAACGTAGGAAACCAGTTTCCCCGTCGCCAGCAGATCAGCCAGACTGATCCCCCAGATCACCAAAAACCAAACGAAACCTCGAAGCCCCCGCGAAGACATCCATTCCAAAAAGGGAGCCGCAAGGAGGCACCAGACGAGCCCCGTAATCGCGAAGATCTTCATCGGTGCCCGGGTTTCAGAAATTTGAGACAGCTCCACGCTACTTCCAGTCCCTTTTTGAAAACAGATAAAGCCGGTAAAAAGCGACGCTCAGGCCAGCGAGACTCGCCAGAAGCAGAATCCACCAGGGCGCTCCGAGTTTTTTCCAGGCCCAATAACCTAGCCCCACCCCCACGAGTGTGGAGATGAGCAGGTCCGACACAATGAGCGAAAAAAGACCCAGATTACGAATCCAAACGGCTCGGTCATGGTCCGGGCTTTTGTCTTTCCCCATTGAATGGAAGCGGGTTAGCACGATTCAATCGCGAGATCAACGACTTCTCTGAGCTTTTCGTTCCCGTATTCGGATGAGTTTGATCTGAATCACATTCGGTGATGGGTAAGTGGACGCAAGGGCTTCATAGCTGTGATAGGCCGCATCAAGTTGATCCATTTCCTCGAGACATGATGCAATGCCAAATTTCGCCAGAGGCACTAGCTTGCTCTCGGGATAACGCTTCACAAACGCCTCAAACGCATCCATTGAATCCTGATAGGCCTCCACCCCGCGCCCTCCCTCGCCAGGACGCTGCTCTCCTCGGGTGAAATAAGTGACGCCGATCTCGTAGCTCGCCTTTTCGGCCCATTCCGAAGCGGGATACCGCCGGATCAAGTCGGCATATACCTGGACTGCCTCGGTGAACTGCCAAAGAAAGAAATGACTTTTTCCGACTCGAAAGAGGAATTCCGGCGCCTCGCTCGCCTCGGGCTTGAGCTTCAACATCATGCGGTACAGCAGAACCGCCTGGTCATACTGCTCGGTTTTAGAAAAGAGGAGGTCTCCAACCAGCTTCTGCGCTTCCCAGGATTGGGCCGCGTCCTTGGTGGCTTCCGCGAATTGGCGAAGCTTCCGTATTGCCTCGCCATAGCGAGAGAGGAAGTAAGCCTCCGTGACCGCTGCACGGTAAAGCGCCATCTGGCCGAGCTTCCCTCCGGGATCCTTCGCCGCGACCTTATCGAACTCCGCGACCGCCGCAGCGTATTTTCCGTCCGTCCAAAGCTGCTCGGCGAGAAGATAGGTCTTCTTGGCGCTACTGACACTGCAGCCTCCCAGTCCGCCGAGGCTAAGAGCGGCCGCCAGCAGCAGAGCCGGGGCCTTGCGCCGGCCGGGCTTCCGTTCAGGTCTTTGGAGCTTCGCCCTGCTCACTCGCCCCACTTGATGGCGCGGCTGGAGCGTCCGCGCTCCCGTTGCCCGTGCCGTTTTCCTCGTTTATTACGGCGTTCTCCGCCATGTATTCGAAAGAAACAACCTTCTCACCCGAGGACATCGTCATCACGCGAACTCCCTGGGTATTGCGGCCCTGCTCGGAGATTTCCCCGACATGCACGCGGATCATCTGTCCCTTGTTGGAAACCAGCATGACGTCGTCCTTCGGCAAGACCTGCCGTGCGCCCATGACGGCCCCGTTCTTGTCGGTCGTCTTCATCGTAATGATGCCCTTGCCGCCCCGGCTCTGCAGACGGTAATCGATTACCGGAGTGCGTTTGCCGTAACCACCTTCGGTGATCGTCAGAACCTCGAACGGCTTGGTGTTTTCGGCATCCAGCACTTCCATCGCGACCACCCGGTCGCCGGCGTCCAGGCTCATGCCGATCACGCCCCGAGCGGAACGTCCCATCGCCCGAACCTCTTCCTCGTTGAAGCGGATGCTCATGCCGTCTTTGGAGCAGAGAAAGACGTGGTTCCTGCCGTTGGTGATCTTGGCGCCGACGAGCTCGTCACCGGCGTCGGTCGAGACAGCCATGATACCCGCGTTGCGAACGTTACTGAACTCGCTGAGCGAGGTCTTCTTGATGACGCCCGCGCGGGTCACCATCATGACGTACTCGTTCTCGGGGAAGTCCTTCACCGGGACGATGGCCTTGATCTTTTCCCCGGGTTGCAGCGCCAGCAGATTCACGATCGCCTTGCCCTTGGCTCCGCGCGCGGCTTCGGGGACCTTGTAAACCTTCAGCCAGTACAGGCGCCCCTTGTCCGTGAAGCACAGCAAGTAAGCCAACGTATTCGTCCGGTAAATCGCTGTGACGAAATCCTCGTCACCCGTGGTGACGCCGCGGATGCCTTTGCCGCCGCGGTGCTGCGAGCGGAATTGGCTCGGGTCCGTCCGGCGCACGTAGCCGGTATGCGTGATCGAGACGAGGGTTTCCTCGTCGGAGATCAGGTCCTCGGTGTTCAGATCCGCGCTTTCGCCATAGACGATCTGGGTGCGCCGCTCGTCGCCGTAGGATTTCTTCACTTCGAGGAGCTCTTTCTTGACGATGTCGTAGACCAGCGTCTCGCTCTCGAGGATCCGCTTGAGCTCCTGGATCAACGCCAGCACCTGCTGATACTCCTCGACGATCTTGTCGCGCTCGAGCCCGGTGAGCCGGTGCAGGCGCATGTCGAGAATGGCCTGGGCCTGGATCTCCGAGAACCCGAACTTTTCCATCAACGCACTCTTGGCGACATCAGGGGACTTGGAGCCCTTGATGAGTGCGATAACCGCGTCGATATTCTCGACCGCACGCTTGAGGCCTTCCAAGATATGTGCGCGCGCCTCGGCCTTTTTGAGTTCGAAGACCGTGCGGCGGACGACGACGTCCTTGCGATGATCCACGAACGCCCAGAGCATATCGCGGATGTTGAAGGTCTTGGGCTGCCCCTGGTGAATGGCCAGGAGGTTGATCCCGTAGCTCTCCTGGAGCTGCGTCAGCTTGTAGAGCTGATTCAGGATCACGTTCGAGTTCTCGCCCTTCTTGATTTCGATGACGACCCTCATCCCGGTGCGGTCGGATTCGTCACGCAGATCCGAGATTCCCTCGATCCGCTTTTCCTTGACGAGATCCGCCACCTTCTCGATGAGCTTGGCCTTGTTCACCTGGTAGGGCAGTTCCGTGATGATGATCCTCTCGCGATCGCCCTTCCAGGTCTCGATCTCCGCCTTGCCACGGATCGTGATGCTGCCACGGCCCGTGCGATAAGCCTCTTTCAGCCCCGAACCGCCGAAAACAAAGCCCGCGGTGGGGAAGTCGGGTCCCTTGATGAAACTCAGGAGGGCATCCGTATCCTTGCTCGGGTCGTCGATCAGGGCCACCGTCGCATCGACCACTTCGCTGAGGTTATGGGGCGGAATGTTCGTGGCCATGCCGACCGCGATTCCCGAACCGCCGTTGACGATCAGGTTGGGAATCCGCGAAGGAAGGACTTTGGGCTCCTCGAGCTTGTCATCGTAGTTTGGCCCGAAATCGACGGTATCCTTGTCCAGGTCCGCGAGAAGATCGTCGGTGATCTTCTCCATGCGCACCTCGGTGTAACGCATGGCCGCCGGCGCATCGCCATCGATCGATCCGAAGTTGCCCTGACCATCGATCAGCGGATAGCGCAGCGAGAAATCCTGGGCCATACGGACGATGGTGTCGTAAACGGCGACGTCGCCGTGCGGATGGTACTTACCGATCACGTCGCCGACCACGCGCGCCGACTTGAGATAAGGTTTGTTGTGGGTGTTGCCCAGGTCATACATCGCGTAAAGCACGCGCCGGTGCACGGGCTTCAAGCCGTCGCGCACATCCGGCAGCGCGCGGCCGACGATCACGCTCATCGCGTAGTCGAGGTAAGCCCCACGCATCTCTTCTTCGATCGTGACTACAACCGTATTCCTGTCCTGTGTTTGAATATCGCTCATAAAGTTTTACCAACGTATCAGTGAGGACGCCCAGGTGAAGCCGCTACCGAACGCCGCCGTCGCGACCAGCATTCCCGGCCGGAGCCTGCCGGCACGGACCGCCTCGTCGAGACCGATGGGAATCGTCGCGGCCGTGGTGTTTCCGTAGCACTCAATCGTGTTGAAGACTTTTTCCGGGGGAATACCGAGCTGCTTGGCTACCATCTCATTGATCCGGAGATTCGCCTGATGGAAAACGAAGAGGTCCACGTCCCCGAGCGCCAACCCGTTCGCCGCCAGTGCCTCAAGCACGGCTTCCGGCATCCGCCGGGAAGCGTGGATGAAAACAGTTTTTCCGTTCATTTTCGGGAAATGATCACCCGCTTCGAGCAACTCTGCGGTGATCCGCGTCCGCTTGTGCGCGAGCCCGGGCGCCTTGATCCAAAGCTCCTTGGCAAAAGAGCCGTCCGCATGCAGATGCGATGAAAGAATGTGGGGGAATTTGCCATCGGGCGTGCCATCGATCGCGCCCAGCACCACGGCCCCGGCGCCATCGCCGAAAAGGACGGCCACCTCACGCCCACGGGTAGTCAGGTCCATGGCCTTCGAATGAATCTCTGCGCCCACGAGCAGGACTTTCCGGTAAACGCCGTTGCGGATGAACTGATCGGCGATCGAAAGCCCGTAAATAAAGCCCGTGCACTGCTGCCTCACGTCGAGAGCCGGGATCCCGGGCACTCCCAGCTTCGCCTGCAGGAAGCAGGCGGTCCCTGGAAACTCGTGATCCGCGCTCAAGGTACAGAGGACGATCATTTCGATCTCCTCTTTTTTCACGCCGGCGGACTCGAGGGCTCTCCGCGAGGCTTCGAGCGCCAGATCGGAGGTGGTCGTCTCTGAATCCAGATCGACCCAGCGGCGCTCCTTGATCCCCGAGCGCTGCTGGATCCACTCATCCGAGGTATCCATCAACGCGGTCAGATCCTGATTGGTCACGACCTGGGGCGGAACATGCATTCCTGTCCCGAGAATCCGCGAATATCTCATATATCGAGGTTCCTCACGCGAAGCGCGTTTTCCTCGATGAACTGGCGCCGGGGCTCGACCTGATCTCCCATGAGAACCGAAAAGATCCCGTCCGCGTCGACTGCGTCTTCGACCGAAACTTTGAGGAAGGTCCGGCGCGCCGGATCCATGGTGGTTTCCCAGAGCTGCTCCGGATTCATCTCGCCAAGACCTTTGTAGCGCTGGATCACCATGCCGGACTTCGCGAGCTCGACGACCTTCTCGGCCAGCTCTTCGCCAGTCGCACACGTGATTTCCGGCTTGCCTTCGATGGTAACGGTATAAGGGCCATCGCCCATCGCCAGCATGGCCTGGTAATGCTTGCAGAGCTCCTCGTACTCCGGAGAATCGAGGGTCGCGACATTGATCGGCGCAACGCGCTTGGAACCGTGAATCACCGAATGAGCGGTGGCGACCCAGGCGTTGTGTTCAGGGTCCTTGTCCAGGGTGAATTCGAACGGAATCTCCCGCTCCTGGGCGTGCTTGGCGATTTTGACCATGATCTCCTGGAAGCGTTCCTTGTTCTCGAGAGTAGAGGGGCCCACCCCATGAGTCACGAGGCTTCGCAGTAACTCGGGATGAAGCTTCCGGGCAACCCGATCGATGGACTTCGAGAACCGCGAGGCTGCCTTCAGAGAGCTGAGCGCCTGACTGCTGGCGAGAACCTTGCCGCCTGCCTTGATCTGCATGCCTTCGAGGCCGCTGGCGAGCAGGTGTTCGGCCAGATCGTTCTCGTTTTTGAGATAGCGCTCCTTCTGGCCTTTTTTCACTTTGTAAAGCGGCGGCTGCGCGATGTACAGATAGCCGCGTTCGATCACTTGCGGCATCTGCCGATAGAAGAAAGTGAGAAGCAGGGTGCGGATATGTGAGCCGTCGACATCCGCATCCGTCATGATCACGATCTTGTGGTAGCGGATCTTGTTGATATCGAAATCATCCTTGCCGATACCCGCCCCTAGAGCGGTGATCAGAACCTTGATCTCCTCGAAGGAAAGCATCTTGTCGAAACGGGCCTTCTCGACATTGAGGATCTTGCCTTTCAGCGGGAGAATCGCCTGGTTCTTGCGATCACGTCCTTGCTTTGCGGAGCCTCCGGCGCTATCGCCCTCGACCAGATAGATCTCGCAAAGCGCGGGATCCTTCTCTTGGCAATCGGCCATCTTGCCGGGCAGGCCGCCCCAATCGAGCGCCGTCTTGCGGCGGGTGAGGTCACGCGCCTTGCGCGCCGCGATTCTGGCAATCGCCGCATCTACGGCTTTCTGGATGATCCTCTTGGCGATCGCCGGGTTGAGCTCGAAATAATCCACGAGCTTTTCGTAAACCGTCGTGTTCACGAAACCCTCGACCTCGCTGTTTCCGAGTTTGGTCTTGGTCTGACCTTCAAACTGCGGTTCGGGAACCTTCGCGCTGATCACGCACGCGAGGCCTTCGCGGATGTCGTCACCGGTCAGCCCGTCTTCCTTGAGGTTCTTGCCCAGGCCGGTTTCCTGGATGTACTTGTTCACCACGCGGGTAAGTGCCGTGCGAAAGCCCGAGACGTGCGTTCCACCCTCGATGGTGTTGATGTTGTTGACGTAGGATGAAATGGTCTCGGTGTAGGAGTCATTCCATTGCATCGCGATGTCGATGCTGAGGTAATCTTTTGAATGCGAGAAATAGATCACCTTTTCGTGGAGCTTCTGCTTGGATTTGTTGATGTGCTCGACGAATTGGACAAGCCCGCCGTCATAGCAATAGTCCTGGGTCTTGGCCGGCTCCTGTCGTTCGTCAGTGAGGGTGATCCGCAAGCCGCTGTTGAGGAAGGCCAGCTCTCGAAGGCGATTCGCCAGGGTATCGGCGCTGAATTCCACGACTTCGAATATCTCGGGATCCGGCTTGAAGGTCGAGATCGTACCACGCTTGTCGGTGACGCCGACTTCCTTGAGGGGTCCGACCGGAACGCCGCGCTTGTAGCTTTGCTTGTAAACCTTGCCGTTCTGCCGAACCTCGACATGGAGGCTCTCGGAAAGCGCGTTGACCACGGCCGCTCCGACTCCGTGCAGTCCGCCTGAAACTTTGTAAGCCCCGCCTTCCTCGTTGAATTTGCCTCCGGCGTGAAGCTTGGTCATCACGACTTCGACCGCAGAAACCCCGGCTGTCTTGTGGATTCCGACCGGGATCCCACGCCCGTCGTCTTCGACCGTCACGGAGTTATCCACATGGATGGTGACGTGAATGTTTCTGGCGAAACCGGCGAGCGCCTCGTCAATGGAGTTATCCACGATCTCGTAAACGCAGTGGTGAAGCCCGCGGACCCCCGTATCCCCGATATACATTCCCGGGCGCTTGCGTACCGCTTCCAGACCCTCGAGAATCTTGATCTTGTCCGCCGAATAGTCGTTGTCGGCGGTTGCGACCGGGGTACTCAGCTCATTTTCGGTGCTCATCGTTCTCCAGCTTTCTGTTTCTCGATACTCATGCTTCCGTAATCATGCCGTCTGAAACCTGGAAGCGCTTACCGACAGTCTTCCGATTCTCGGGATCGAAAAGAAAAGAATCATCCGTAGTCGTGACAAATACTTGCAGGTCCGTTTCCGAGAGAAACTTCAAGAGGAACTTCCTTCGGTCCTGGTCCAGCTCCGAAGAAAAATCATCGAGCAGGAAAAGCGGCCGGTGGCCCGTTCTTTCTCGAAAAAGCTCGATCTCGGATAATTTCAAAGCAAGCAATGCTGACCGAATCTCTCCCTGGGATCCTTGGCCTTTCAGTAGGTGACTCTCTCCTGCCGGATTTTCTTGAAAAAACGCCCAGTCATCCCGATGTGGTCCCACCAGGGAGCTACGGGCCCTGAATTCGGCGCTCTCGAGCGAAGCGAGTCTATTCCTAAAAGCCTGTTCTAGAAGTTCTAATGAAGGCAGGTCTGAGTGTCCAGCGAAATGTACTGCATTCAAATTATTGTTTTCAATGGATAAACATGCAATCGGCGGAATCCAATTTGATAGCGAAACCAGGCGGATTTCAGCCTGAGCGGGAGCGATTTGACGCATTACGCCATCCAGTCGCCGCGATAGCCGTTCGATCCATTCCAAACGGCTACGGCCAATCATTGCCCCATAGTGGGCTAAGGGTTCCGAAAAGCCCAAAAGGAGCTCTCGCGAAGGATTTTCTTCCGATTTGAGCAGTGCATTCCGTTGTTCCAGGACGCGTTGGTATTTCTGGTAGGTCTTCAGGTAGGCGATGTCTTCGGCGGCGAGAACCCGGTCCAGATAGTTACGCCGAATGGCCGGCTCTCCGCGGACAAGGTCATGGTCGGACGGATTGAAAATGATCGCATGAAATCCAAGCTCCAGCTGTCCGAATCGCTGGCTGAGGTAGGAAGCGGCGCTACGGAACGGCTTTCCATTGATGAAGGCCGCTTTGGTAGCCTTTTGGCTGCCTTCCGGACCCACCGCGAAGGTCACCTTGAGCTGTGATTTGAATTGCCGCTCCTCCGGTTCGATCTCACAGGAGATTTCCCCAAAGTTATCCCCATGTCGGATAACTTCCGCTGTTTTGGAGCCGCGAAAGGATTTCAGTCCGGATACAAACCCGATCGCCTCGAGGAAACTGGTTTTCCCCTGCCCATTTTTTCCAACGAGGAAGTTCAACCGGGAATCCGGGTCGAAGGTCGCATGCTGGATGTTACGGAAGCCGTGCAAAGTGAGCTTGACGACCTTCATCGCGAACGAACCCCGTGCGCTCTGGAGTTATCCCGTGGATAACTGTGGATAACTAGATCCGCATGGGCATGATCACGTAAGTGTGATTCTGAGCTCCTACGCCTCTCAGGATGCCCGGGCTCAGCCGATCCTTGAAGTGGAATTCCAGCTTCTCGGTCTTCATCACCGCGAGGCATTCGAGAAGATACTTCGAATTGAAGCCGATCTCGATCGCTTCTCCGGAGTAATCCACATCGATTTCATCACGGGCCTCTCCCATATCGGGATTGCTCGAGGAGATCATCATCGTGCCGCTTTGGATGGAAAGCTTCACTCCGCGGCTCTTTTCATGAGCGAGCAGGCTGACACGCTTGAGCGCCGAGCTCACGACATCGTGGTCCATCCTGGCGGTGCGCTCGGTCGACTTCGGAATCACGAGGCGATAATCCGGGTATTCACCATCGATGAGACGGATGAAAAGATAGGAGCCATTGAGCTTGGCAAAGAGATATCCTCTTTCGAAAGCGAGTCCGACAGAGGAGCCGCTCTCGGCGATCAATTTACGAAGCTCCGAAAGGCCTTTCTTGGGAATGATGATGCCGCGCTTGAGCTCCGGCATCTTCATGAAAACCTCGCTGTCAACGAATGACAGCCGATGGCCGTCGGTAGCGGTCATGCGCATGATCCCGTTCTCGAGGGGCTCGAAAAAGACCCCATTCAGGTGATAACGGGTCGCGTCCGTCGAGACAGCGAACTGGGTGCGATCGATCATCTCGGCCAATGCTTCCACGCGGGCTTCGAAGTAACTCTTGTCCTCAAAAGCTGGGAGAGCCGGATACTCATCCGCCGACAGGCTGACGATATTGAATCGCGACTTCCCGCACACCAGTTCGATCCAGCTGTTGTCCTTCCGCGTGATGTGAAGCGGCTTGTCGGGAAGCTCTTTGACAATGTCGAGGAAGTGCTTCGCCGAAAGAGTGATCTTGCCATCCTGCTTCGTCTCGACGGGCAGGACGACCTTCACCCCGACTTCGAGATCCGTCGCGCACAAAGACAGTTCGTTTCCTTTTGCGACGCAGAGGATATTTCCAAGAATCTGGATCGTGTTTCGCTTCTCAACGACCGATTGGACTTTTTGAAGCGCTTCTAGAAGTGGATTGCGATGAATCGTGAAATTCATATTTAGCCCTTTGATACTTCATCTCTCTCTATTGGTTATGAAAGCTTATGGAAAGCTTTTTTACGCATAAGCGAGGGACCTGACTTCCAATAAAGATATTAATAATAAAACTAGTAGTAGTAGTAGTAGCGGTGGATATGGGGATAACTTCCTTATCCATTGGTAATCAAAGCAAAAACCTGATTGATAAGCCGGTGGAAAACGCGTGTTGATAACCAGTGTTTTTTGGGGATAAACCGCCAGTGGGAGCACCTGACCACTTTATCCACAGGTTTTCAACTTGATAATGTGCATAATTCCCAGTAACCGCCTTAATTACTCAAAAAGAACGCCAAAGCTTGCCTCAAATAACCCCCTAGAAGTGACTTATCCACAAACGGTGAATAAAAAGATCGGTTATTGAAAGAGACTCTGCTCAGGGCATTGCGTGTGGATAAGTGGATAACTTTACACGGCGTTGTAATTACAACAAAAAGTTCCGATTTCGGGTGTGGAAAACCGTGTGGAAAACCGGTGTATAACTGTGGGGATTGATTTTATCCACACGGTTATCCGGTCACTTATCCACACACTTATCCCCAAAAATCGGATTCCCGATCAGATTGTTTGATCTTAAGAGCGAACAGGCGCGTGCTGTCGGATATAGTCCACGACTTCCTGGAGGCTGGCCCCGGGCGTGAATACCATGTGAACGCCTTGCTCCTTCAGGGGAGGGATGTCTTCGTCGGGAATGATTCCTCCCACCAGGAAGAGCGCGTCTTTCAAACCCGCGTCCCGCACACCGTTGAGAATCTCTGGGACGAGGGCGTTGTGTGCTCCGGAAAGAATACTTAGGCCGACGACATGGACGTCTTCCTGGATGGCAGCACTGACGACCATTTCAGGGGTCTGATGCAATCCGGTGTAAATCACTTCGAACCCGGCATCCCGAAGGGCCCGTGCGATGACTTTAGCTCCACGATCGTGACCATCGAGGCCGGGCTTGGCCACGAGGACTCGGATTTTTTGTACGGTCTTTTTTTGCATGGCTCAGAAACTCCCTGTTTCGCGATAGATTCCGAATACGCCGCGGAGCGTGTCGCAGATCTCCTGCAACGTAGCATAGGACTTCACGGCCCCCAGGATCGAAGGCATCAGGTTCTGACCGGCCTGGGCGGCTTCCCGTACCTGGCGCAAGGATTCCTGATGGGTTTGGGCATTCCGTTTGCGCCTGAGTTCGGCGAGACGCTCACGTTGACGCTTTTCGATCGAACGATCGATATAAAGCGTGTCGAGCGCTCGTTTTGCCTCGGTGGTCTGGTACTTGTTCACCCCGACCATGACCTTTTCCTTCGCTTCGAGCTGCTTCTGGAAGTGATAGGCGCTGTTGGCGATCTCAGCCTGCGGGAAGCCTTTTTCGATGGACTCGATGATACCGCCCATTTCATCGATCCGCTGGATATAGGCCAGAGCTTCCCTCTCCACACGGGTAGTGAGAGCTTCGATGAAATAGGATCCGCCCAGCGGGTCAATGACATTGGCGACACCGCTTTCCTCGGCGATGATCTGCTGGGTACGAAGCGCGATCATGACGGACTCGTCCGTCGGGAGCGCCAGCGTCTCGTCCATGCTGTTGGTGTGGAGCGAGTTGGTGCCTCCCATGATCGCCGCGAGGGCCTGAACGGCAACGCGAACGATATTGTTATAAGGCTGCTGGGCCGTGAGCGACACGCCCGCGGTCTGGGCATGGGTGCGAAGCATCCAAGAGCGCGGATCCTTGGCGCCGTAGCGCTCACGCATGAGCTTTGCCCATAAACGCCGGGCTGCCCGGAATTTCGCGACCTCTTCGAAGAAGTCATTGTGGACGTCGAAGAAGAATGACAAACGAGGAGCGAACTCGTCGATCTTCATCCCGCGCTTGAGACTCTCCTCGACATAACCCAATCCGTCGGCGAGCGTAAAAGCCAGCTCCTGGACTGCGGTGGCCCCGGCCTCGCGGATATGGTAGCCCGAAATGCTGACGTTGTTCCAGTTGGGATAGTGCTTGGAGCAGTACTCGATCGTATCGATCACCAGCCCGACCGCAGGGCGGACAGGGAAAAGCCACTCCTTTTGGGCGATGTACTCCTTGAGAATGTCGTTCTGAAGCGTGCCGCGCACCTTGTCCTTCGGTACGCCCTGCTTCTCAGCGACCGCGAGATACATGCAGAGGATGACGATCGCCGGACCGTTGATCGTCATCGATGTCGTCACGTCGCCAAGAGGGATGCCGTCAAAGAGACGCTCCATATCGTCGAGCGACGAGACTGAAACACCGCATTTTCCGACCTCGCCCAGAGAACGGGGGCTGTCGGCGTCGTAACCCATCAGCGTCGGCATGTCGAAAGCGGTGGAAAGGCCCGTCTGCCCATGCTCGAGCAGCAGCTTGAAGCGCTTATTCGTCTCTTCGGCCGTCGCAAAGCCCGCGAACTGACGCATCGTCCAGAGCTTGCCACGATACATGTTGCGCTGAACGCCGCGTGTGAAGGGATATTCGCCCGGATAACCAAGATCGCGCTCATAATCGAAGCCGACCGCGCTCAGGTCCTCGGGAGTGCTCAGGAGGGGCACCTCCATGTCGCTCCAAGTGGTGAAACGGGCTGGACGAGGCGGATTCTTCTTTTCCGATTCCTTAAGACGGGTTTCCCAGCTTTCCCGTGACGTCGTTTTTTTCTCGTGTTCCGACATCAGAGCTCCGCGAATTCCTGGGCGGCGATCACAAGTCGCTGAATTTCCGAAGTGCCCTCGTAAATTTCGGTGATCTTGGCATCACGGAAGTTGCGTTCGACAACGTAATCCTTGGTATAGCCGTAACCGCCGTGGACCTGAATCGCTTTGGTCGTGATCCACATCGCCGCTTCGGCGGCGGCGAGCTTCGCCATTGCGGCCTCTTTCGTGTACTTCTGGCCAGCGTCTTTCAGGCGGGCGGCATGCCACGTGAGCAGGCGAGCGGCCTGAAGTCGGGTAGCCATGTCCGCGATGAACCATTGGATGGCCTGGATGCGGGCGATGGGAGCGCCGAACTGCTCCCGCTCGGAGGCGAAGCGCTTGGAGGCCTCGAAGGCGCACTTCGCTATGCCGAGCGCCTGGGAGGCGATGCCGATCCTGCCACCGTCGAGCGTGGAAAGGGCGATCTTGAATCCCTGCCCCTCCTTACCCAGCAGGCAGTCCTGGGGAACGAATACGTCGTCGAAAAACAGGGCCGCGGTCGAGGAAGCGCAGATGCCGAGCTTGTCCTCGAGCTTGGCGACCTGGAAGCCGGGGGATTTCGTGTCGACGACGAACGCGCAGATGCCTTTATGTCCGAGCGCTTTGTCGATAGTGGCGAAAAGGACGCAGAAATCTGCCTGCTTGCCGTTGGTGATCCAGTTCTTGGTGCCGTGGATCTTGTAACCGCCCTGAACCTTCGTGGCCTTGCACTCCAGTCCCGCGGGATCCGATCCGTGTCCGGGCTCCGAAAGCGCGAACATGCCGAGCTTCTCGCCCTTGGCGAGCGGCATGAGGAATTTCTTCTTCTGCTCGTCCGTGCCGTAGGTTTCGATGGGCCAGCAGACGAGCGAGTTGTTCACCGACATGATGACGCCGGTTGACGCGCAGGCGGAGGAAACCTCTTCCATGCACATCGCGTATGAAACGGCATCCATTCCGGCACCGCCCCATTCCTCGGAGACCATCATTCCCATCAAGCCCATCTCACCGAGCTGTTTCACGATCTCGGAAGGGAAGCGGCCGGTCTCATCCAGCTCCTTCGCCTTGGGTGCGATCTCGGACTTCGAGAACTCGCGGACGGAATCGAGAAGCATCTTCTTGGATTCATCTGTTTCGGGCCAACCGTGGATCATGGACATTACCCCCGAGCCAGCCCCTGAAAGGCGGCTTTTCTTTTTTCGACGAAGGCGGACATGCCCTCGCGTTGATCGGGCGAGCCGAAAAGCCGCCCGAATGCCTGTGCTTCGGCGTCCAGCTTGAAGTTCAAGCCCGTGGACTCCGAGAATTCGTTCAGAAGGTCTTTCGCCTTTGCGACCGCGCTATGGGACTGGAGGGCGATCTCGCGCGCAAGCCCGAGCGCTTTTTCATGGAACTCCGCCACCGGGTAGACGTGGTTCACGAGGCCGAGCGCCTTGGCCTCATCGGCCTTGAGTTTGCGCCCGCTGAAGATCAGCTCTTTCGCGCGCGGGAGGCCCACGAATTTCGAAAGGCGCAGCGTCGCACCGAATCCCGGAATGATCCCGAGTGCGACCTCAGGCTGGCCGAAAACGGCTTTGTCGCTCGCGACGATGAAGTCGCAGGAAATGGCCAGCTCGGTGCCTCCGCCGAGGGCGTAGCCGTTCACGGCGGCGATCGTCGGCTTGGGCATGAGCTCAAGGAGCTTGGTGACTTCGTGTCCGAGCTGGGCGAATTGAACGCCCTGGCTCGTCGACATGTCCTTCATTTCAGCGATGTCGGCTCCTGCGATGAACGCCTTCTCGCCATCGCCCGTGAGCACCAGGACGCGGGTTTCGGGATTGGCCGCTTCGGCTGAAAGCACCTCTTTGAGCTCCTGAAGCGTTTGAGTGTTCAACGCGTTCAGCGCTTTGGGGCGGGCGATCTTGACGATGCGAATGCCCGGATCCGCCGATTCGATCAGCAGGTTCTCAGGTTTCATATTTGTAAAAGCCCCTGCCTGTTTTTTTGCCGAGCCAGCCCGCCGCGACATATTGTTTGAGCAGGGGAGAGGGTCGGTATTTGGAATCGCCGAGACCCTCATGAAGTACCTGCATGATGGCAAGGCAGGTATCCAGACCGATGAAGTCCGCGAGAGTGAGGGGGCCCATCGGTTGATTCGTGCCCAGCTTCATCGCGGTATCGATATCCTCGACCGACGCGACGCCTTCGTGCAGGGCGGTGACGGCCTCGTTGATCATCGGCATAAGGATGCGGTTTACCGCGAAGCCAGGCTGATCCTGGGCTTCAACGAAAGTCTTGCCCATTTTTTCAGCGGCGGCCCGGACTGCTTTGAAGGTTTCGTCGGAGGTCTGTAACCCGCGGATTCCCTCGACGAGCTTCATGACCGGGACCGGATTCATGAAATGCATTCCGGCGACCTTTTCGGGCCGCTTGGTTTGCGCCGCGATCGCAGTGATGCTGATCGAGGAGGTATTGGACGTAAGGAGCGTCGAGGGCTTGCAGATTTCATCGAGCGATTTGAAGATCTGGTTCTTGAGCGACGGAATCTCCGCGACGGCCTCGATCACGAGATCAGCATTCGCGAAACCCCTGATGCTATCGACAACCTGGATCGCGTTCAGCGTCTTCTGCGCGTCGCCTTCGGAGAGCTTGCCTTTTTCGACGAGCTTCTTGAGCTGCGCGGCGATTTTCGCTTTGCCTTTTTCGGCGAATTCGCGGCTCTGGTCGGCGAGAAGGACTTCGAAGCCCGATTGCGCGGCGGTATGGGCGATGCCGCCGCCCATCTGGCCGGCGCCGAGGATTGCGATTTTCTGAATCGATGTCGTCATAGCGATCTCCTGAGAATCCCTCATGATTGGGGTTACTTCCCTATACAAAAATCAGAGAAGATTTGCCCTAAAATATCGTCCGAAGGCGTCTCTCCGATGAGCGGCGCAAGGGCGTGCAGCGCCTGCTTGAGATCAGCCGCGAAGAAGGCGACCTCTGGGGTGGAACGGGCGCGCTCCAGGTGCCCAAGCGCGGCCCCGACGGCCTGAGCGTGGTCGAGCCGGGTCAATACCACCTCATCCCGATCCCGTCGGATCCAGCGCGAGCAGAACTCGGTAATTGCCTGGATGGTTTCAGGAATGCCCGCACCCGTGCGAGCCGAAGTCGGTATCCAGTGGGAGATGCCGAAGCGCTCCTTGGCGGCGAGAACGGCGGGCATCCGGTCTTCAGGGATCAGGTCGCATTTAGTGAGAATCCCTAAAGCTTTGTGGCAAGGCGTGCCGAGGTGATGCCATTGTTCGGAAGCTGGCCCCATCTCCTGGGTTGCGTCCAGAAGGAAGAGAACGAGATCGGCTTCCCGTGCGGAGCGACGGGCCCGATCGATCCCCATCTCCTCGATGCGATCCGAGGCGACCCGAAGCCCCGCGGTATCCTCAAGGCGCAGCGTGACCGTGAGGCTCTTTCCCTTCAGCGTGAGGCGTTCTCGAAGGACGTCCCGGGTGGTTCCGGCGACTTCAGAGACCAGCGCCCGATCCTCTCCGAGAAGCGAGTTGAAAAAGCTCGATTTTCCGGCATTAGGCAGGCCAATGAAGGCGACGCTGACACCGTCCTGGATGCGGATCCCCCGGTCATAGCTCGCATGCAGATGCAGCAGACTCTGAAGAAGCGGCGATAGGCGCCCCTTCAAGGCGGGAAGCGACACCTCTTCGACGTCCTGGTCGGAAAAGTCGATCCCCACCTCGGCCAGCGCCGCGAGGCGCCGCAGATCTGAGGAAATTCCGGCGAGAAGCCGATTCTGGGTGCCTGACATCTTTTCGAGCGCGAGCTGGACCGCGCTCTGATTTGAAGAAGCGATCAGATCCGCCGCGGCCTGGGCCTGCGGGAGCGTCAGCTTGCCGTTTCGCACGGCGCGGAAGCTGAATTCCCCGGGAAGCGCCTGGCGAACCCCGGCCCGAAAGAGGGACTCCAGGACCTCATTGGCGAGAAAAGAGCTGCCGTGAAGATGAAGTTCGACGATATCCTCTCCGGTGAAGCTGTCGGGGGCAATGAATCTCACCGCGAGCGCGTCATCCAAAGGCGAACCATCGGTGGAGAGGAGTCGGGCGCGATGCAGCCGCCGCGGCTCGAAGCGGTCGGCGCTTCTGCCGAGCAGACCAGCGAGGGCTTCAAAGGCCCCGGGCCCGCTGATCCTGACAATGGTGATCGGACCGCCCAGCGCGGTTGCGATCGCTGCGATCGTATCTTCCGAAAAATATCCGGATCTATCGCGCTCGCGCAGGTACGGCCGGGACATGGTGAGTGTCGAATTTCTTGTTCAGGATCAGCTGCTGGACGATGCTCGCAAGCGCGTTGACGAGCATGTAGACAGTGAGGCCGGAGGGCAGATTCATCATCATCGCCCCGAAAATGATCGGCATGAACTGCATCATCTTGGCCTGAGCCGGATCCGTCGTCGTGGTCGGCGTGAGCTTCTGTTGGATGTACATCGTCACGGTGAGCAGGATCGGGGTGATATAAAGCGGGTCCTGAGCCGAGAGGTCGCGGATCCAGAACGCGAAAGGCGCCTGGTACAGCTCGATGGAGCTATAAAGAACCCGATAGAGGGCGATGAAAATCGGCATCTGGATGAGGATCGGCATACAGCCGGCCATGGGGTTGTATCCATGACTCTTCATGAGCGTCATCATCTCGCGATTGAGCGCCTCGCGGTCGTCTTTATATTTTTCCCGCACCTTCTGGAGCTGGGGCTGGATCTTGGCCATCTCCTTCATGCTCTTCATGCTCTTGTAGGTGAGAGGGTAGGTCACGATCTTCAGGAGCAGCGTGAGAAGAATGATCGCGATGCCGTAGTTCTTGACGAACAGGTAGAACCAGTTGAGCAGCTTGAGAAGCGGATAGGCAAACAGCGTGAACCAGCCCAGATCGACCGTGTTGTCGAGCGCGGGGTCGACCTTACGCAGGATATCGAGCATCTTGGGCCCGAAATAGACCCGCAGCGGAACCGTGAACGCGTTCTCAGGAAGCGGATAAACGAGGCTGGCTCGCGCGGTATTCGCCGTGAGCGGCTGAATGAGCCCGCGGGCCTCGAGGTTCCCCTGGGGAATGGCCGCCATGAGGAAGTATCGGCTGCTCGCCCCGATGTACTTCACGGGAGTCTTCACTTCAGCGAGTTTCGCGTCCTCGACCTGGATCCGCTCAACCGAGCCGCTGGAAAAGTAAAGAAGCTGGCGATCCTGCTTTTCAGGATCGTTTTCCGGGCTGTGGGAGCTGAGCGAAACGAAAGCGAAGGCCGGTTTTTTGACCTTGAACTCGGCCGACAGCGTCACATCCACCCAAGGCTGGTTTTCACTCGCGCTGAACTCGCGCGTCAGCCGGATGTTCGCGTCCTCGTAAGTCCAGCGCGCGCCACCCGGCTGCTCGGAGAACGAGCCTTGAACCGAGTTCAGATAAGCGTAAGCAGGGTCGTCAAATGCGAGCTCGAGCGCACCCGCGACATTCGTTATGGAGTTAAGATCGACAGCGGCGGCATCAGCCGAAAGCTTCGTCTTGTAAGCATTCAGCTTCCAACCCGTGAAAAAGCTGTGCCCATCCGCCAAGACGGCTTCGCCGGTGCCTGATTTCAATAGGAGGGTTCGCGTGGGCCGGGACGCCTGCGCGGACGGTTGCTGAACCGCGACGCTGGACTCCTGCTTTGGGGACGTTGCGGAAGGAGGCGCCTCCGTCGCAACTTGTTGCACGGTTTGTTTGGGGAGTCTGGGCTCGATGTAGAGCTTTTGCCAAGCCAGGAAAATGCCGAACGAAAGAGTGATTGCGAGCAGGGTTCTACGATCCATGGGCACCCGATACCACAAGCGTGCCCATAATCCTACCTTAGGGAACGGGGTCCGGGCCGGATCCGCCAAAAGGATTGCAGCGGAAAATGCGTCGCAAAGCGAGATAGCCGCCCTTGAGAGCGCCGTACCTGCGGACGGCCTGTTGGGCGTATTCGCTACAGGTAGGCTGGAACCGGCAGCCTTGCCCGGGTCCCGCAAGAAGATGAATCATCGGCGACAAAAGAAAACGATAGAGGCCGAAAAGCCCGTCGACGAGCCGGAGCATGAGCCGGTTAAGTAGCTGGGCGAGTGGAAAGTGCATTTTTCAAGTCCCGTCGGAGGCATTCTGCGAGCCGCTGGGGATAGGGGAACGCCATTTTCTTGGAACCAGGTACGACTACATTATAGTCATAGCTTCCGAGCTCGCAGGAAAGCGAGCGCATGGCTTCGCGAATGCGGCGCTTCGTTCGGTTGCGCTCCAAAGAGCTGCCGCGCGCTTTGAGCGTGATTCCCAGGCGAAAGTGCCCGAGATCGTTCTTGACGCGGAAGACGACGCATTCGCGCAAACGAAAGACCTGGCTCTGGTCGAAAAAACGCCTGTACTGCCACGGATAGTGCAGCCGATGGGCGAAACTCAGGGACTGGGACTGAGCGGAATTTTTCGTAGGGTTATTTGCCCGAGACTTTGGCCGTGAGACGCTTGCGGCCGCGAGCTCGGCGGCGAGCGAGAACTTTTTTGCCATTGGCGGTCTTCATGCGGGCGCGGAAGCCGTGGCGGCGGCGGCGTTTTGTGCGGCTGGGCTGTAACGTTCTTTTCATAAAACTACCCTTAAAGAAACTTTATCTTAGAAACTGGATAACTGACTCAAATCTATTGGTTGAGAACAAGAGGAAATATAGGAGTCGGGTTTCATTGTCAAGGTTAAGCCCTCATGTTATCAAAAATCCCTCCTTTATGAGAACGACTTTGAACGTGGACACGACCCAGTGGCCGGAAATGTGGAAAGCCGCATACCGCCTTCTCGAACAAAGCATTGTTCCCAACCAGCTCCAAGCATGGATCCAGCCTTTGGAACTCCTCGAGAGCGAGTTGAAGGATAATGTGCTCAAGGTGCGGCTTGCCGCGCCCAATGACTTTTCTGCGCAGTGGGTTCGAGATCACTATCGCAGGAACATCGAAACCGCGTTCGCCCAGATCATGGGTGCGCCTTGCGAGCTTCAGCTGATCGTGAAGGAAGGCGTCGAGGAGCTGTCTTCTCACGAGGGCGCGACATTTGCGCTCGAACCGACGCTGCCGGAGGCTGCCCACCAAGGTTTTTCCGGAAATTCGGGCGCTTCTACCGCCTTTTTGGCGCCACCTTCGGCGGCAGGCCCTGCCCATGGGGTCTCGTCGGGAGTCGTGCTTAACTCTGGCAGCCGCGCCATCGCCGAAAGCGGGCTGGATCCGCGCTACACCTTCGAGAGCTACGTGGTGGGGGCCAGCAACCAGTTCGCGCATGCCTCCGCGGTCGCGGTGGCCGAACAGCCCGCCCGCCAGTACAATCCGCTTTTCATCTACAGCCCTCCCGGTCTCGGGAAAACCCACCTGCTTCACGCGATCGGAAATCACCTGCTCGCGAAGAAGCCGAACTCGCGCGTGGCCTATCTTTCCGCCGAAAAATTCGTGAATGAGCTCATCGAGTCGGTGCAGCATCGGCGGATGAGCCAGTTCCGCGCGAAATATCGCGACAGCTACGACATGATTCTGATCGACGACATTCAGTTCATCGCCGGGAAGTCGACGAGCGAGGAGGAGTTTTTCCACACGTTCAACGCGCTTTACGGCTCCAAGCGCCAGATCGTGCTCACGAGCGATCGCTCGCCCAAGGAGATCGAAGGCCTTGAAGAGAGAATTCGGACCCGCTTTGAGTGGGGGCTGGTTGCCGATATTACCGTCCCTGAAATCGAGACCCGGATCGCGATCCTCCGGGCCAAGGCGGAACGAGACGACATTTACCTGCCCGATGACGTCGCCACGTTCCTGGCCACTTACATCAAGACGAACGTACGTGAGCTGGAGGGGGTTCTGATCCGGCTGCAAGCACAGGCGTCGCTTTCGGGAGCCGAGATTTCCTTGGAAATGGCCAAGCAGGAGCTCAAGACCCAGGTCCCCGAAGAGGGTTCGAATTTCACGATCGAGAACATCCAGGGCGCTGTGGCCAAGCATTTCCACCTCAAGGTCCAGGACCTCAAGAGCGCGACGCGTGCCCGCCCGGTGGCGTTGCCCCGGCAGATCGCGATGTACCTGATCCGCAAGTACACGGGGCTGGGCTACAAGGAAATCGGCCAGTACTTCGGCGGCAAGGATCATTCGACGATCATGCATGGCTGCAAGAAAATCGAGACCGAGCTCGAGACGGATTCCAAGATGCGGGATGCCGTCGAAGCGATCCAGAACCTGCTGTGAGGGAGCTCAGATCCTCTTTTCGTTTTTGAGGAACTGAACCAGGTTCCACAGAAAATGCGAGAGCGCGCGCAGCCGCGCGATTCCGGATTTGCGGTAAAGTTCGAGCCAGATCCGGAATAGGGTTTTCTGGTAGGGCGAGTAGGGAAACCACCACCAGGACTTGAAAACGAGAAACGACGCGCGCGGCTTCTGGATATGCCTTACGTGCACGAACTCATAGAGGCCGATATCGGCATGGCTGCGGCCGATTCCGCTGTGCTTGACCCCACCCCAGGGCGTTTCGCCCAGACCCGCGGTGTAAGCCACCTCGTTGATGAGCACGGTGCCGAACTCAAGCTGCTTGGCCATCGTTTCTGCCAGTTGGGTGTCTCGGCTCATGATGCTCGCATGAAGGCCGTAGATGCTGCGATTGGCTTTCGCGACGGCTTCGCTGACGGTCTTGAAGGTCGTGAGGGCGATTACGGGCCCGAAGGTCTCCTCATTGTAGATCGAAAGCTCCTCGATTCCCGGCCCGGTGACCAGGGTCGGCTTCAGATGGCGCTGGTCGGCGGAGAAGTCGCCGCCCAGCTCGAAGGTGGCCCCCTTTTGACGTGCCTCGGAGATGTGCCGCGCGTAGATTTCCTTTTGGCTTTCGAGAGTGGCGGGACCGAGATCAAAAGCCTCGCCTGATCCGGAAACGCGGAGCTGGGTCATCTTCTCCTTCAGCTTGTCGATGAAGGGCTTCGCGATGGATTCATGCACGAGCAGGCGCTCGACGGAAGCGCAGGCCTGGCCCGAGTTCATGAAGCCTCCCCAGAGCGCGGCGCTGGTGGCGTAGTCGAGATCCGCGTCCGGCAGCACGATCATGGGATCTTTGCCGCCGAGCTCGAGATTCACGGGGACGAGATTTTCGGCCGCGGCCGCCGCGATCCGTTTACCTGTGGCCACGCTTCCGGTGAAGAAAATCTTATCGGGCTTTTGCCGGACGAGCGCGGCGCCTAGGGTGCCATCCCCCACGATAGTCTGGAGCAGGTCTTGCGGAAAGCCCGCCAGTCCGAATAGCTCCTGGATCTTGAGACCCACGAGGGGGGTGGCTTCGCTTGGTTTGAAAATGACCGCGTTGCCTGCGACCACGGCCATCAGGATCTCGGCAAAGGGAAGCATGAACGGGAAGTTCCAGGGAGAGATCACGGCTACTACGCCGACGGGCCAGTAATTCAGATAGCTCTTGCGGTGTTTGGCAGTGCGCAGCGGAATTGGCTGGTCGCGAAGGAGCTGTGGGGCGCGTTCGGCGAAATGAGTGAGCATGTCCAGGCATGGCAGGATCTCGGCGCTGAGCGCTTCGAATTCGGGCTTTCCGTTTTCTCGGGAGATGAGCGCTGCGATTTCGTCCGCCTGATTGACCAGGGCCTCCCGAAGCTGCAGGAGATAAGTAGCTCGTTTCTTGAGCGAAAGCGCGGTCCAGGGCGCTTGCACCGCTTTTGCTTTGGTAAAAACGCCCGGTAGAGAATCCTGAGGCGTCGGGTCAAGTTCGCGGAGAATTTCACCTGTTGCAGGATTCCTGGAAATGATTTTTTGGGTCATGCTCCTTTGAGAGTACCCAACGGCCCGTGGCAGGGCAAGCGTGGCCGGGCGTGCTAGACTCGTACTTATGGCAAAACTCGTTTTGACGCAGAATGCCCGAACCGTACTGGAGAAGCGGTATTTACGGAGGGACGAGAACGGAAAGATCACCGAGACCCCCGAGGCGTTGTTTCGCAGGGTGGCCCGAGCGGTCGCATCCTTGGAGAGCAAGCGCGACCGTCCGGTTTGGGCGAGACGCTTTGCCGAGCTGATGATCAGTCGCCGCTTCATCCCGAATACCCCGACTTTGATCAATGCAGGCCATAGTGGCGGCCAGCTTTCGGCTTGTTATGTGCTTCCAATAGAGGATTCGTTGGATGGGATTTTCGATAGCCTCAAAGATGCGGCTAAAATCCATCAATCAGGAGGGGGGACGGGCTTTTCTTTTTCCAAGATCCGCCCGAGCGGGAGCCTCGTGCGAAGCACGCACGGGGTGGCCTCGGGGCCGGTATCTTTTCTCCGGATATTTGACATTACGACGGAAACCATCAAGCAGGGCGGCGCGCGCCGCGGTGCGAACATGGCGGTTTTGCGGATCGATCACCCGGACATCCTTGACTTCATCGACTGCAAGCGCGACCAGCGCTCGATCCTGAATTTCAATATTTCAGTGGGTGCGACGGATGAGTTCATGCGCGCTCTCGAGGAGGGGAGCACCTACTGTCTCAGGCATCCGACGACAGGCGAGAGGGTACGCGAGATCGCCGCGAAAGAGGTTTTTGCTCGCCTGACCCGAGCTGCCTGGGAATGTGGCGATCCGGGGATGGTTTTCCTGGACCGGATCAACCGGATGAATCCTACGCCAAAGCTTGGCGAAATGGAGAGCACAAACCCATGCGGCGAACAGCCATTACTTCCTTACGAGTCCTGCAACCTCGGTTCGCTGAATCTCAGTGAGTACCTCGAGGAAGGCAAAATTCATTGGAAGCGTCTTTCAAAGGACATTCGCATCGCGGTCAGATTCCTCGATAACGTGATCGATCTGAACACCTATCCGGTGGCGCAAAGCCGCAAGATCACCTTGCGCAATCGCAAGATCGGCCTGGGTGTTATGGGCTTCGCCGATCTCCTTTTGATGATGGATGTGCCTTATGGGTCCGGGGAATCCTACGAATTGGCCGAGAAGCTCATGAGCTTCATCGAGCGAGAGGCACGACAGGCTTCCTCGGAGCTCGCGAAGGAGCGCGGGCCATTTCCCAACTGGAAGGGATCGCTCTGGCAGAGGCTAGGGTATCCGCCGCTCCGGAACGCTACGGTGACTACGGTCGCGCCCACCGGAACCATCAGCATCATCGCGGGCGCCTCAAGCGGCATCGAGCCGATTTTTTCGGGTGTTTTTTATAGGAATGTCCTCTCAGGGGAGCGCCTGATGGAAATTCACCCGACCGTGGAGAAAGCTTTTTCACAAAGCGGGATCCAGGTCGGGGAGCTTTCGGAAGAGGGGATTGGCCGGGTGCTCGGGAAAGCCTGGTCACCGGCACAGCAGGTGCCCCTCGAAGCCCATGTGCGAATGCAGTCGATCTTTCAGCGGCACTCTGATAGCGCGGTTTCAAAAACCGTGAACCTGGCCGAAGCGTGTACGCCCGAGGATGTCGCTCAGGCCTACCGGCTGGCTTATCGCCTGGGCTGCAAGGGCATTACGATCTACCGTGACCGAAGCCGCTCGAGCCAGGTTTTGGAAAAGCCGGCGGCGCCGGCCGAAACTCCGCAGGATACCGGACCGGAGTCCTGTCCCAGCTGCTAAAGCCGGCTTGCTTCGCGCGGCGGATTACGTTAACGTCGGGCCACGGTGCGGGTGTAGCTCAGTTGGCTAGAGCGCGAGCTTCCCAAGCTTGAGGTCGAGGGTTCGAGCCCCTTCACCCGCTCCATTTCCCCCGACACATCGTCATCGTCTCTACTCTTTTAAGAAGTCCAAACCTCTCGCATTGACCAGGCGTGGCAGAGAATGTTATCTGCCCGGCATGCAATGGGATGTGATCGTTATTGGCGGCGGACACGCCGGCTGCGAAGCTGCGCATGCGAGCGCTCGAATGGGCTGCCGAACCGCTTTATTCTCCCTTGATCCGTCCCGAATCGCATTGATGTCCTGCAATCCTGCGATGGGTGGTCTGGCAAAAGGTCAGTTAATTAAAGAGATTGATGCCCTGGGCGGGGTCATGGGGCGCAATACTGATCGTACAGCAATTCAGTTTAGACGCCTGAATTCGAGCAAGGGGCCGGCCGTGAGGTCCTCGCGAGCTCAATGCGATAAGGCGCTTTATGCCGCTGAAATGCAAAGGTTTTTATCGAGAACTACCGGCCTAAACGTGATTAGTGGAGAAGTTGTACAGCTCCTTTATAGCGGGGGCCGAATTCGGGGCGTTCGGACGGCCACTGGCGAAGAGCATCTTGCCCATTCCGTGGTGATCACCTCTGGGACGTTTCTCCGGGCGTTAATGTATACGGGTTTTTCGAAATCCGAAGGCGGGCGTGTCGGCGAGCAGGCGGCAAGGGGATTGAGCGAAAGTTTGGAGGGGCTCGGTTTCAAACTAAGCCGATTGAAGACGGGAACTCCTCCCAGGCTTAACCGGCGCTCGATTGATTTTTCCCGGACTCAGGAGCAGCCGGGTGATGAGAGGCCGATCCCTTTTTCGTTCTACACGAGGACCGATCCATTCCCTCTTCTGCCTCAGGTCAGCTGCTACATCACTTACACCAATGAGCAGACCCATGAGCTGATCGAAGCAAACTTCGATAAGTCGCCGATGTTCACCGGTCTCATAAAGGGTATGGGCCCAAGGTATTGCCCGTCGATCGAAGACAAGGTGAAGCGATTTCGTGACAAGGGGCGGCATCAGATTTTTCTCGAGCCCGAGGGGCTCGGTACGGACGACATTTATGTGAACGGGATTTCGACCAGCTTGCCGGCAGACGTTCAGGAGAAGTTCGTCCGATCGATTGTTGGTCTGGAGAAGGCGGAGTTCGTTCGTTTCGGCTATGCGGTGGAGTACGACAGCATCGACGCGACCGCACTTCGCGCGACGCTCGAGTCGAAGGATGTGGCGGGGCTTTTCTTTGCGGGTCAGATCAATGGTACCTCCGGATACGAGGAAGCCGGCGCTCAAGGGTTGATCGCAGGGATTAACGCGGCACTTTCGGTGAAGGGACGGGAGGCATTTGTCTTATCCCGGCTCGATGGCTACATCGGGGTCATGATTGATGACTTGGTCACCAAAGGAACCGATGAGCCCTATCGTATGTTCACCTCTCGGGCAGAGTATCGCCTGATTTTAAGAGAGGACAATGCGGATCTTCGCTTGGGAGAGCTCGGGCACAAGGTTGGCCTTCTGGGTGAGCCGGAGTACCGGATCCTTTGTGAGAAGCGAGAGGGAATCTCGAAGTGGCGCGAAGCCTTGGCGGGCCACTTCTTCATGCCTACAACAGAAATGAATGGCCGACTTACCGAAAAAGGCCTCAGTACGCTGAAAGACCGGGTTTCTGCCGAAGTTTTACTCAGAAGGCCCGAGGTTCAATGGAGTAGCCTTTGTGAGTTGGGGTTTCCAGGGCAGGGAGTAGGCGAGAGTATTCAGGAGCAGCTCGAAATTCAGGTCAAATACGAGGGCTACATCCGGCGGGATCTCGATTTGCTCGAAGGGATGCGCAAGAGCGAGAACCTTCGGATCCCCGTGGGCTTTGATTTCGACACTGTTCCCGGGCTTTCAAATGAGATTAAGGGCCGTTTGAAGCGAATGAGGCCTGAAACGATCGGCCAGGCGTCGAGATTATCGGGTGTTACGCCGGCCGCGGTCGCAAATCTGATGATTTTTCTGAAAATGATCGGCCGCCGGGCCTAATTCGCCATCGCTGAGCCATTCTGTGAGGAGCAAATGAGCAATATCCTGGAGTTTTCGACAGAGCTTGGCCTAGCCTGGCCGGAGCTAGATGCTTTTGCCCAACAGAGGGTGGAAGAGTTTTATAAGCTGATGGCTGCCGAGAACGAGCGTCAGAACTTGACGCGGCTTATTTCGCCCCAGGAGTTCATCGAAGGCCATGTTTTGGATGTCCGAGAGCTTCTCAAGAGCGGGCTTGTGGAGTTTCCGGCGATGGATTTGGGGTCTGGGGGCGGTGTTCCAGGGTTGCTTGCCGCCGTTGTGCGACCGGATAGCTGGGTATTGTCAGATTCTGAGGGGAAGAAGGCGGAGTTTCTAGGGCGCGCGGCCCAGGAGCTTGGCATTTCTGATCGTGTTCAAGTGACTCATCTGCGAGGAGAGGTTTTTTTAAGGCAGAACTCCGTTAAATCTGTCGTTGCGAGGGCAGTGGGGCCTGTTGACCGCATTTATCCATGGCTGCGCGCATGTTCCACGTGGAACAGTCTCGTTTTATTGAAGGGGCCGGCCTGGGAAGAAGAGTGGAAACGCTTTCAGCAAAGCAAATTCCGGCGAGAACTGCGAATCGCAGCGGAGCACCACTATGTCGTAGGCGCAGAAAATAAGAAAAGGATCATTTTGCAGCTGGTGCGTGTTCCACGTGGAACATTCAAATCGAACGAATGAGTAGTCGCCCGAGCGACTGAGCAATGAGTAATCTGAAAAATTTTTGAAAACACCTTCAAAAAATTCTTGCTCAACCAAGTAATCATGGTTAGCCTGTTTGTGTAGTCGCGAAGTACTCATAAAAGCGCCCGCGGCCGAGACCGAATAACAAGATTTTTATTCAAAATTTATTATTGATTATCCACACCAACCACAACCACAATTCTCAGGGGGCATCGGTTCCACATCGGTGCCCCCTAAGTAAGTGATTGGTGCGCTACAACGAAGAGGAGCTCATGGGGAAAGTCATCGCCATAGCTAATCAAAAGGGCGGAGTCGGCAAGACCACTACCACGGTGAACCTGGCAGCGTCCCTTGCTGTAGCAGACAAAAAAACTCTGGTAATCGATTTTGATCCTCAGGGTAACGCCTCCTCTGCGCTTGGGATTGATCGCAGTACACTTGAGCCGCAGAAAACCATTTACCAGGCGCTCGTCGGGCAAACGAGACTTTCAACCGTCATCCATTCTACCGAAATCGACAGACTTTTTGTGGCCCCCGCAACAGGTGATTTGGCCGGTGCTGAAATCGAGCTCGTTTCGGCTTTCGCTCGCGAAGGTAAATTGAAGGCGGCGATTGCGGAGATCAAGGCGGAGTACGACTTTATCTTGATTGATTGCCCCCCTTCTTTGGGGCTTCTGACTATCAACGCCTTGAACGCTGCGGATAGTTTTCTCGTCCCGCTTCAATGCGAATACTTCGCGCTTGAAGGCCTGAGTCAGCTGATGCACACGGTTTCGCTGATCAAGCAGAGCATCAACCCGAATCTGACGGACGAGGGGATCGTCCTCACGATGTTTGATGGCCGCAATAATCTCGCTCACGAAGTCGTCAAAGAGGTGAAGGCTCACTTTGCGGGTAAGGTCTTCGAGACGGTGGTTCCTCGCAATGTTCGCCTGAGCGAGTGCTCGAGCTTCGGAAAGCCGATTCTCCTTTACGATATCGATTCGAAAGGTTGTTTGGCGTATTTCAATCTCGCCCGCGAAGTCCTGGGTCGAAATCAGCCAGCAGTCATTGAAGTAACCGCGGCTTCTGTCGGGGTGCCCCCGATGCCGCCGCAGCCACCCCAAATGGATGGCGCGATCGCGAATTAGAGTTTTGCAGGTTTTGGAGGAGTTGTGGCACAGAAACCAGTTTTAGGAAAAGGTTTGGCGTCTCTTTTTCCGGGCGTGGGGGCAAGCGTTTCTCCTGCCCCTGCTTCAGCGGGTGTGATCGGAGGAGAGCTGGTCACTTCGGGCGCGGGGGCGATGGCCGCAGGTCCGGCAACCTATGTCCCGCAGGCCGAGCTTCCCAATAAAGACCGTCATCCGGGAATCAGCCTGGCGCTTCTGGAAGAAATCCATACGAACCCTTACCAGCCGCGGCGCGACTTCGACGAGAACGCGATCGAAGAGTTGGCTCAGTCCATCCGTGCTAACGGAATCATTCAGCCGCTCATTGTTCGAAAGCGCGCGCAAGGTGGTGGCTGGGAGCTCATCGCCGGCGAGAGACGGATGCGTGCGGCCAAGGTGGCGGGGCTCAAGCAGGTTCCGATCGTGATCCGTCGTTCGACGGATCGCGAATCTCTCGAGCTCGCTTTGGTTGAGAACATTCAGCGGCAGAACCTTAACTGTATCGATGAGGCCCTGGCTTATGCGCAGCTCGCCGAAGACTTCACGCTAACCCAGGAAGAGGTCGCTACACGGGTGGGCAAAGAAAGAGCAACGGTCGCGAATTACATGCGGCTGCTTCGTCTGCCCGAAGCCGTGATCGATGATCTCAAGAAGCAGATTCTGAGTTTTGGCCATGGCAAGGCGCTGCTGGGCGTCGATGACAACGATGTCCGTCTGCAGATTCGGGCACAGATCGTTGAGAAGCGACTAAGCGTCCGGGACACCGAAGCCCTGGTTGACCAGTACAAGAGCAAAAAGGGCTCTGAGGCCGAGTCTGCGCAACCAGCCCTTCCGACCAAGCCCATTTCGGCACTGGCCGCCCGGATGTTTGCGCTTTCCCAGGAGCTGACCCGCCACTGGTCCGCGAGAGTGGACGTGAAAGGTTCGGAGCGCCGCGGCAAAATAGTAATTCACTACGCTTCTCGGCGAGAGCTTGAACGAATTCTCGAAACGATGAAAAATCGGAGTCTATGACCCGTCCTTCCGACGATCTCAGTGTTCCTGTCACTCATAAAACCGTCACGGGCGTCATCGACCACGGATGTGAGTTCGAAGGCAAGCTTTGCTTTCAGGGGACGGTTCGGATCGCTGGAGTCTTTCGAGGCGAAATTCATACACCCGATACGCTCGTCGTAGGAGAGGGCGCGCGGATCACCGGGCAGATCGATGCGGGCGTCGTGATCATCAGCGGCGAAGTCAATGGAAGCGTCCGCGCCAAACACCGGGTGGAAATTCATCGCCCTGCGATTTTTCGAGGCGAAATCCTCACACCAAGCCTGAGCGTGGACGAAGGAGTCATCTTCGAAGCTCGCAGCAAAATGGTTCATTCTCCCGCAAACTCCCCAGCAAAATCTTTTCTTCCTCCGCAAAAATCCTAGCTTGACCGCTCACGCGCGCGCATGTTAGCCACCGTATAGTTTCCAGACCATTTCGGGGTGTCAAGTGAGCGCCATTTTAGAGCAGCTGGGATTAGATCAGACATTTTTCGCCCAATTGGCGATTTTTTTCGTCCTTTTCGTGATTTTGAGCCGCACCTATTTCAAACCTTTCATGGCCTTGCTCGAGGCTCGGCACAAGAAAACTGTAGAGGACAGGGAAGCCGCAGAACGTCTGATGCAACAGGCGGACACGAAATTTCAAGAATACCAGCGCAGGCTGGCTGAGGAGCGTGCCGCAGCTCGAAAGGATTACGAGGAAATCCTCAATCAGGCGAAGAAAGAAGAAGCTAATCTCCTTTCCCACGCGCGCGAAGAAGCCAAGAAAATCACGCAGGATGCTGCCGAGTCGGCAAATGCCCAGCGCGAGAAGGTAAAGCAGCAGCTTCAGGCCGACGTCGAAAGCATCGCCCAGGCGATTTCAGAGAAAGCTCTTTCGAGGAAAGTTTAAGATGCACGGGTTGATCGCACCTACGTTCAATTTTCTCGTTCTGCTCGCCATTCTAGTCTACTATCTCCGCGAGCCGATCCGCCAGTTCGTTCATAGTCGGCATGTCACCGTTCGCGACGAGCTCAAGAGCGTGCGCGAACTGCTTCGCCAAGCGCAGGAAAAACACGACGAGTTCTCATCCAAGCTCAAGGCGATCGAAGCCGAGACCACCGCTCTTCGTGAGCAGGCTCAGCAGGATGCCCAGGTCGCGAAGCTTCGCATCCTCAGCGAAGCCCAGCGTCTGAGCGGTAATATCGTCGTGGATGCGCGCGCCACCGCCGAGGGGCTCCTAAAAGAAATGAAGAACGAGCTTTATCTCGATCTCGCCGGCCGCGTGCTGGAGCGCGCCGAGACGATTCTCAAGGCGCGTCTCACCGGCGACGATCGCGCTCGGTTCCGCCAGGAGTTCTCGATGCAAGTGGAGAATGTGCGATGAGCGTCGCTACGACTTACGCCAAGGCTCTTTATGAAGCTCTCGCGGACGGAAAGTCACCCGCTGAGGTCGCCACGCTCTGCGAAAAGGTGGAGGGCGAGTTCGACACTCTTCTGAATGCCGTGAATTCGTCTAAAGAAGCTCAAGTAGCGCTCTTTTCCCCGATCACGAATTCCAAAGAGAAGATCGCGCTTGTGACGGAGTTGACCCGCAAGATCTCCGCCCATCCCTTGATGACCAACTTTCTGGTGCTGCTCGCCAACAAGGGGCGCCTGAATCTCGTTCAGGGAATTCGCGACGAGTTCAGCGCGGTCCGCTTGCGCGCAGAGGGGGGAGTTCCCGGCCGTCTCGTTTCCGCCGAGACGATGAGCGAAAGCGATATCGAAGGGTTGGCAAAAGCGTTCAGCCAGAAGATGGGCAGGCGCGTCGCGTTCCGCGTAGCCACGGATCCGTCCCTCTTGGCGGGAGTGAAAGTTACGGTCAACGGCGTGACGTATGATGGAACGCTCCGTTCTCAGCTTCAGCGCCTTCGCGATAAGTTTCTTGCAGGTGTCACTAACGGTTAGTCGAGATCGTCTGTCGGGGCGAGCTAGCTCGCCAACGCTTATGAGGAAAGTATGCAGATTCGTCCAGAAGAGATTACACAGATTTTGAAATCCCAGCTTGCGAACTTCGAGAAGAAACTCGATGTCTCCGAGACCGGAACGGTTGTCACCGTGGGTGACGGCGTGGCCAAGGTTTATGGCCTGGAGAAGGCCATGGCGGGTGAGCTCGTCGACTTCGGCGGCGGCGTTGCCGGAATGGTGTTGAACCTTGAAGAGGAGAGCGTCGGTATCGCCGTTCTTGGCGATGACACGCTCATCAAAGAAGGTTCGACCGTCAAGCGCACGGGCAAGATCGTTCAGGTTCCCGTTGGCGAGGAGCTGCTTGGCCGCGTCGTGAACGCACTGGGCATGCCCGTGGACGGCAAAGGCGAGCTCCATTCCAAGAATTACCGCAAAGTCGAGATCAAGGCCCCCGGCATCGTGGGCCGTCAGTCGGTCAAGGAACCTCTCCAGACCGGCATCAAAGCCATTGACGCCATGATTCCGATCGGTCGCGGTCAACGCGAGCTGATCATCGGTGACCGCCAGACCGGAAAAACCGCCGTCGCGCTCGATACGATCATCAATCAGAAAGGTAAAGGCGTTTACTGCATTTACGTCGCGATCGGCCAGAAGCAATCCACGGTCGCGCAGGTCGTTGACAAGCTCCGCGCTCACGGCGCGCTCGAGCACACGACAGTGGTCGTCGCGACCGCATCGGATCAGGCGCCGTTGCAGTTCATCGCTGCGTACGCGGGAGTGACCATGGGCGAGTACTTCCGCGATAACGGGAAGCACGCGCTGATCGTTTACGATGACCTCACCAAACAGGCCCAGGCCTACCGCCAGCTTTCGTTGCTGCTGCGCCGTCCGCCGGGCCGCGAAGCTTATCCGGGCGACGTTTTCTATCTGCACTCGCGTCTGCTTGAGCGCGCGGCAAAGCTCTCGGACAAGCTGGGAGGCGGCTCTTTGACGGCGCTTCCGATCATCGAAACGCAGGCGGGTGACGTTTCCGCGTACATTCCGACGAACGTGATTTCTATCACGGACGGTCAGATCTTCCTGGAGACCGACCTTTTCTATTCGGGCGTGCGGCCCGCGGTGAACGTCGGTATCTCGGTCTCGCGCGTAGGCGGCAGCGCTCAGATCCGCGCCATGCGCCAGATCTCGGGCACGCTCCGCCTGGACCTCGCGCAGTATCGTGAAAAGGCAGCATTCGCGCAGTTCGGCTCCGATCTCGATGCCGCCACGCAAAAGCAGCTGGCTCGCGGTCAGCGCCTCACGGAGGTCCTGAAGCAGGGGCAGTATGTTCCGATGCCGGTCGAACAACAGGTCTTGGTGATTTACGCCGGCACGAACGGTTATCTCGACAAGTATCCGCTCGATAAGGTGGGCGCTTACGAGAAACAGCTTCACGAGTATTTCACGTCGAAGCACTCGGCGATCCTTCGTGAGATCGCGGAGAAGGGAAAGATCGACGACGCGCTTAAGGCGAAGCTCGATCAGGCTCTTCAGGATTTCGACAAAATCTTCGCCTAACAAGAGAGTCAGATGCCAAGCATTAAGGACCTCAAAAAACGGATCGGGACGGTGAAAAACACCCAGCAGACCACCAAGGCCATGAAGATGGTCTCGGCGGCGAAGCTGCGGCGTGCCCAGGAGGCGATTCACAGTCATCGTCCCTATGCCCGCAGAATCGGGGCGCTGATCCGGCTGGTGTCGTCTCTTTCTGAGAGTTCCAACGGAAGCCTCTTTTTCGGCAAGGGCGCCGCTACGGGAACCGGAACCGAGGGCGAGACGACCGTGGCGAAGAAGAGGGTTCTGCTGGTGCTCGTCACCTCGGACCGCGGGCTTTGCGGGGCTTTCAACGGCAACGTGATCAAGACGGCTCAGCGCTGGATGAACGAGAACGGCGCGAACTATGAGACCGTTCAGCTCGCCTTCGTGGGTCGGAAGGCTTACGACTTCTACAAGAACAAGAAGGTGAACCTCGGTCCATATTACGCGGAGCTGGGGGGCAAGGTTGATTTCACCAAGGCGAAGAAGCTGGCCGATGGCGTCATCGAGCTTTTCGTTTCGGGCCAGGTGGATGAGGTGAAGTTCATCTACAACGAGTTCAAGAACGCGGTCACGCAGCGGGTGCAGGTGGAGGATTTTCTCCCGCTTTCGCCTTCGAGCGGACAGGGCGGCGCCGACGCGATCGCGGTTCCGCCGATGTATCTCGTGAAGCCGAGCCCGGAGGAGCTGCTCAATCAGCTTATGGAGAAGAATTTCGCGATACAGGCCTTCCGCATCATGCTCGAGTCGCAGGCGGGCGAGCACGGAGCGCGCATGTCCGCGATGGAGAACGCGACCAAGAACGCGGGAGAGATGATTCGCAAACTCACGCTACAGTTCAACAAGCAGCGCCAGGCCGGCATCACGAAAGAGCTTCTCGAGATCATTTCCGGCAGCGAGTCGCAGAAAAATTCAGGTTAATAGGTTTCAGGCAAGGAGATAAGAGGATTTATGTCAGCCACTGCTAATCCACAGAACATGGGACGCATCAAGCAGATCATCGGCCCGATCATCGACGTTGAGTTCGAGTCCGGCCGCCTTCCCGCGATTTTCCACGCGATCAAGGTGAGCAATCCCGCGATCAGCGAGGCGGAGTGGAACCTGGTCCTCGAGGTCGCGCAGCACCTCGGCGAGAACACGGTTCGTTGCGTCGCCATGGACAGCACGGACGGCCTGGTTCGCGGGCAGCCCGCGATGGACACGGGCGATCAGATCAAGGTACCGGTGGGCCGCGAGACCCTGGGTCGCATTCTGAATGTCGTTGGCGAGCCCGTCGACGAAGCGGGTCCGGTAGTCACCAAGAAGTCCTATCCGATTCATCGTCCGGCTCCGGCCTTCCGCGATCAGTCCGTGACGGTGCAGCCGTTCTTTACGGGGATCAAAGTCGTCGACCTGCTCGCGCCCTACGCCCGCGGCGGAAAGATCGGCCTGTTCGGTGGCGCCGGCGTCGGCAAAACCGTGCTGATCATGGAGCTCATCAACAATATCGCGACTCAGCACGGCGGTTTCTCCGTGTTCGCCGGCGTGGGTGAGCGTACCCGTGAGGGCAACGACCTCTGGATGGAAATGAAGGAATCGGGCGTTATCAACAAGACGGCGCTTGTTTACGGTCAGATGAACGAGCCGCCGGGGGCCCGCGCCCGTGTCGCGCTCTCGGCGCTCACCGTTGCCGAGTACTTCCGCGACGAGGAAAACCAGGACGTGCTTCTCTTCATCGACAACATCTTCCGCTTCACGCAGGCGGGCTCCGAGGTTTCGGCGCTCCTCGGCCGAATTCCTTCGGCGGTGGGTTATCAGCCTAACCTCGCGACCGAGATGGGCGAGCTTCAGGAGCGGATCACCTCGACGAACAAGGGGTCGATTACCTCGATCCAGGCGATTTACGTGCCTGCGGACGATTACACCGATCCGGCGCCGGCGACGACGTTCGCGCACTTGGATGCAACCACGAACCTTTCGCGTCAGATCGCGGAGCTCGGGATCTATCCGGCGGTGGACCCGCTGGCCTCGACTTCGCGGGTGCTCGATCCCCGTATCGTGGGCGAGGAGCACTACAAAGTGGCTCGTCAGGTTCAGGCCGTTCTGCAGCGCTATAAAGATCTGCAGGACATCATCGCGATCCTGGGCATGGACGAACTGTCTGAGGAGGACAAGCTCGTCGTCTCCCGCGCGCGTAAGATCCAGCGCTTCCTCTCGCAGCCGTTCTTCGTTGCCGAGCAGTTCACCGGCATCAAAGGCAAGTTCGTGAAGATTGAGGACACCATCCGGGCGTTCCGCGAGATTTACGAAGGCAAGCACGATGATCTGCCCGAGCAGGCATTCTACCTGGTCGGCACGATCGAGGACGCCATCGAGAAGGCCAAGTCGCTGAGGTAGACCGTGGATAACCAACTGAAGCTCAGCATTCTCTCTCCGGAACGCAAGTTGCTGGAGGGATGCCCGGTCGAAGAGGTGATTCTTCCGACAAGTGAGGGGCAGATCCAGATCCTGTCTGGACATGCCGCGATCGTCGGTACGCTGGAAACGGGAGTGTTCAGCTATCGCGAGGCCAACGGGCACCACACCGTAGGGTTCGTGACCACCGGGTTTTTCGAGGTGACCGACGATTCCGTGACGGTCACGGCGGAAACCCTGGAGCTTCGGGGTGAGATCGACGTGGAGCGCGCGAAACGCGCTCAAAAGGCCGCGGAGGAAGCACTGAAAGCCGCCGAGCTCGATAGCCAGTCCTTCCGCAAATATCAGCTGAAGCTGCATCGCTCGTTGATTCGTCAACAGATTGCCGGCAAGGATCATCCTACGGAATAGCCGCAGGTCCTTGCCTCGTTTTTCGTTTCAGTTTATTTTAGAAAGATACCGAGATGTGATTTCAGGAAGAGATCACGGGCTGAGGAGCACATTTCAGAAGCGGTTGCTTCTATGAAAGGGAACTAGGTCAGTTCTTAGTGTTTTCCAAGGAAGGCAGTAGATCCACGGCAACGGGCATGTTTTGGAGCACCGGTGTAACGGCACTGGTGGCCGTTTCCGCGCTATTTTGCGCGAGTGCCGTTTTGTTGTCTCAACTGCAATCTTCCGAGCAGGTTCAGATCGACCTCAATTCTTATCGATGGCTCACGACGATGCGTTTCGGGTTGGAGCGCCCGGTAGAGGTGCTCGAACCGCGTGCGACCGACCTCGTCCCCGTTGCGGCGGCATCGGAAGTCGCGATGATCGTACCTCAGATGAAGCCTGCCACGGGCAAGTTAAAGGTTCGGAAGCCGCAGCGGCCACGGGCGCTCAAGCCTCAGAAGAGGCAAGCAATGGATCAGGTGGTGACCACGGCCGCGGCTCCCAGAGTCGTGACCGAAGAGGAGAAGATGCAGCAGCTTCACCTCTTCCTCCGCGCCCGCCTTGTGGCGAGCGTGAGACCCGATCTGGGCCTGGATGCGGAGAAGGTTGCGGGGCTGGATAGTCAAAAGACTACTCAAGACCAGCCGAAACCCGAATTCAAGCTGGCCAAAGCCGCTCCGCGGATCGTTGTCCGGAAAACGATCAAGCGGGTGAAACCCACCGTGGTTGCGGCGCCTGCCGTAGCCCTGGCTTCGACACCCGCTACGATCGCGCCCGAACCAGCGCTGCCTAAAGTGATTACTCAGATCGAGATTTCAAAGCCGGATCTCGCATTTAAGGTACCCACCGTCGACGCAACCAGCATCACAACACAGGCCGTGACGGTAGCGACAGTCCCTGCCCAGATGGAGTCCTCCGCCAGTTCAGCTCCCTCAATGACGGTACCGGCTCCTCAGCCGGTAGCGCAACCTGATCTCTCTTCGCTTCGGGATCGGCTCCTCGCGACATTGGGCGGCGGATCCGAACCGATGAGTAGCCAGGGATCCGATCAACTGGTGTCCACGCAAAGTCACGCTTCCATCCAAGGCGGGAGCTCGCGAAATGAGTACCCATCGGCTGGCTATTCTTGCCCTCAATCCGCAGAAATGGCGCTGACTACCCAGCCATCGCCGCTGGATATTCATGCGGGACATATCGAAGCATTCTCGGATGATCAGGCGAGCATCCATAGCGCTACGACTGAGATGCTCACTTCGGAGACTCTTCAGACTCAGGGACCGGTTCGCGGATGGGAAATTTCGCACGCCCCTGGTCATTGGCCGACGCTCACGCGCCGTTCGCCCAATGCCGTGCCACTCATCTCCGAAAATAATGCGAGGCTTCTTGCGGCAGCAGTCGGAGCACGGCTCGAAACTCAAGCGGGCATCGTCTTTGGCAGGATCGCGGATGGCTGGAGCGTGGAGTTCTCGGGCCGGGCTGAACGAATGCTTCAGCTCAGTCGAGACTTCAGCACGGTGTCGCCGGCCACTCGTGATGGTGAGCGCTATTTTGTCCTGATGAATGCAGCTCCGGGAGCCCACTTGATTCAGCTGACGAGCCGTTGCGCGGGTGAGACGGGCGCGGTCGGAATCATGGTGATGCCTGGCACCGCCACCTACCTCGATTTCTCGCGAGTGGCACGCACCCAAGTCAATGGACGAGTGCTCGACGCGGGCCGTGCCGAGGTCAAAGCGCTGCGCGACATCACCGTCGGAGTGCTCGGAAGCCCATTGAGCTCCAAGGTTCGGAGCGGCCGGCACGGAGAGTTCGTGCTCAAGGACGTGCTGGTGGTCGGAGATTTTCCGCTTTTCCTGGAAACGGACACGGATCCGGCGTCCCTGCAAGGCTTCGTGCATCGCTATGAACGCGACCCCTCGAAGCTCAAGGATGTGATGTTGTATCGTTTTGGTGAAACGCAGATCCAGGAGTGGACCAGTCAGCTCAAAGGCGGCATCAGCGAAGACAGCGGTCTGCTGCTTGCGCTCGCACCGCAGGAGATCATCGCGCTCCATGAGCCAAGCCCGCTTTTCCCCAAGATTGAGACGCTGGCCTCGAGCGCGACGCTGGAGCCGGAAACCTATGCGCTCTCCGCCGTGGGGCAGCTGCTCGTGAACTCTGCCGTGGACCCCGAAAGTCCTCGCGTGCTCGGCGTGCAGATGCCCGAAGGCCCCGCGCTTCTCCGGCTCGAGAGCGGCGAGGGAAGGCTTGCGTGGTCGCGCCTGACGGTCACTTCGCGCGGAGTCGTCAGCATCATCTCGCCCTAAAGTGACTGCGGGTCAGGCCGGCGATTTGCGGTTGCCGCGACCGAGGCTTGCCCTCTTGGGCTCCTTGCGCTTTTCGGACAGCATGGCGAAATCATCGGATTCACCCGGAACCGCGATGAGAAAGCCGGGCGGAAGTGTTCTGCGAAGATCCCGAATGTCGGGGTTCAGGAGCTTGAACTCATGGAGCGCGATGCCGGACTCCATCGCCAAGGTGAGCGCGGTCTTGCCAGGAGCGGCCGCGCGGAAGACCACCGGACGGATGGGTTGAACCGGCGGTTCGCCATAGAAAAGCTTGCGGTAAGATTCCGCATGCAGCACGGCGAGGAATTCGGCGTAATAGTTGCGCGCCGCCCACCCGAGCGGGGACTTACGGGCGCACGCATCAAAGAGGTACGCGATGTTCCCGAAGTCGCGCGCGTGCGCCTTGCGAAGCTTCATGAGGCCGCGCAGTCCATGATTGTACGAAGTGACGGACAAGGCCCAGCTTCCGAAGCGGCGATAGTTCTCGTGTAGCAGCTTCGCAGCCGCCACAGTGGATTTCAGGGGCGAGAGTCGCTCGTCGATCCGGGCGCTCCGGTCGATGAGGAGATACCGGCGTCCGGGATTTTCCATGAACTGCCAGACTCCCGAAGCGCCGGCATAGGAGATCGCGTGCAGGTTGAAGGAGCTTTCGACCAGAGCCAGGCGGGTCAGCTCGCGCGGGACTTCGTTTTTCGCGAAGAGCTCTTCCATCTTGGGGAAGAACGCCTCGGCGGCAAGCAAGCCCTTGACGATGTTGTCACGCTGACCGGTTTGCGAGCGCAGGTTGCGGGCGAGCTCCTTGAACGGATGCTTTTTGTGGCGGCTCTTCGCCAGAGCCGCGAGAATGGAGCGTTCCTCGGGCGTGGGATTCTTGGGATTGGGGCGGGAAGCTAGGCGGGCGAAGGCTTTCCGGTAGGCGGCCATCGCCTTTTTCACCCGGTTCTTGGAAAGGATTTCGTAAACGACCGCATTGCGGGCGGTTCGGGCGAGCTCGCGAAAATCCAGGACGTCGTAAATGATCTCGGGATGACGAGAATCGAAGATCACGACGTGCTTGGTCGTATAAATGGTATAAATCCTAAGCCAGAAGCCCACCGCGCCCTTGATCTCGTTGGGGACCTTGAATTCCGGGCCCACGAGGTTGTCAGCGTCACGCAAGGCCAGGTCCAGCACCCAAGCGGGAATCTGCGGATCGAGGAGGTTAGCTTCGGAACCGTATTGTGAACGCAGCACGGGGCGAAGATCCAGTTCACTGATGTCTGACCAGGCGACGGGATGATCGTAAACCGCATGAGCCGGCGCAGCCGCGCTCAGGCTCAGCAGGGATGCCAGTGCCCAGGTTGAGAGCAATTTCAGAGATGCAAAATGAGACACCTTCATGCGCGGCGCATTAGAGCAAGGACCTTGCCGCAACCTGTCGGATTTATCTTATTGGAATTACAGGGGCAGATAATGATGAGGGTGTCTAAAGTCTAGGCAGGTGGAAAGCCGATTTCAGTTTCGGGTACCCCAGATCCTGATCAATGGGTGACTGATCGAGTCCATGGAGGAGCTGCCCCAGAGGTCGATAGTCCCAGACCAGCTTTGGCCGGGATACATGCTCCGGCCAGGTCCGCTGCATTCGCGTGCCCAATCGATGGCGGCGGCATTTCGTTCGCGATGGTTCTCCCAGCTGAGCTCGGCCTTTTGAAAGGAATAGGGGATTCCGTACGGTTTGGGATCAGGAAACGCGAACTCGAGCTGTCCTTGCCAGTTGCCGGTATCGTCATCTTTCACGAGTTGAAGGCGGACCCGGGCTTCTGTCAGGAGGTCCCTCCGATACTCGCTTGCAGGCAATTTCCACTCTCCAACGAAGATCGGTGACCGTTGAAGCGTGATGGAGTCCAATGTCACGCTCAGGAGCGGTTCCGGGCTCAGACAATCCTCCTGCGAGCGCGCCAAGCCGGCGGGCAATAGGAGCAAACTCAAGAGTAGGAATATCCCCGGCCGCCAAAGCCCGTGTGTTTGAATCACAACAACCTATCGACAGACTCGGGCTTGGCCTTAACCCTCGGTTAATGCTAAGAATGACTTTGATGACTCTTGAAAAACCAAGCTTCGAGGCGGCATTGGAGCAGCTTCAAGGCATTGTAAAGCGACTGGAAAGCGGAGAGCTCACCCTCGAGCAGGCCCTCAAGAATTTCGAAGAAGGGGTCCGTTTGACGCGTGTTTGCCAGGAGCAACTCGGCGCAGCGGAACAACGCGTGGAGATCCTGCTCAAGGAAGGACCGGGAGGGCAAGCGGAAACGGCCCCTTTCAACGGCTCCTCGCAACAGGGGTGAGCGGGTGATTCGAGCTCCCGAGGATCTGCGGAAACTGCCCATTCACGAGCTCCGTAATCTGGCCGAGGACCTGCGCCAGGAGATCATCTCAACCTGCCTGCGAAACGGCGGACATCTTGGCGCGAGCCTGGGTGCGGTGGAGTTGGCGATCGCCCTGCATTTCGTCTTTGAATCCCCGCGCGAGCCGATCGTCTGGGACGTCGGGCATCAGGCGTATGCCCACAAGCTGCTCACCGGACGTTGGGACCGTTTCCAGACCCTTCGCCGCGAGGACGGGATCTCCGGATTCCTGCGGCGCGAGGAAAGCGAGCACGACGCTTTCGGTACGGGCCATAGCAGCACCGCGCTTTCGGCGGCACTCGCCATGGCCTGGACGCGAGGGTGCCCGGAGGCTCTGCGCGGCAGGCAGGTTTGGGAAGCCGACTGGACTGTCGCGGTGATAGGCGATGGCGGCCTCACCTCGGGAATCGCCTTCGAGGCGCTGAACATGATACGGGACACACGCCTGGGCCCGCTGCTTCTCATCGTCAACGACAATCAGATGTCCATCTCGCGGAATGCCGGCGCGGTTCCCGCGATCCTCTCGAGCGGTGAAGCGCGCGACTTCTTCGAGCTCTTCGGCTTCGATTATCTCGGGCCGATCGACGGTCACGATCTCGGCGCGCTCCTCGGGAATCTTCAGGGCATCAAGGCGAACTGGAGCGGCAAGCCGGTCCTCCTGCACGTGATCACGGAAAAAGGAAAAGGCTATGCGCCGGCCGAGGCGCGTCCCGCGACCTACCATGGGATCAGCGGTTTCGAACCCTCGAGCGGCGGAGGACGGTCCTTCAGCCAGGAGTTCGGCGACAGTCTTTGCGCCCTGGCCGAGAGAGATCCGAAGATCGTCGCGATCACGGCGGCCATGGCGGAAGGGACGGGTCTCGCGGGTTTCGCGCGGAAATTTCCCGAGCGTTTCTTCGACGTGGGGATCGCCGAAGGCCACGCGGTCACCTTCGCGGCCGGTCTGGCGACTCAGGGATTCAAGCCGGTCGTGGCGATCTACAGCACCTTCCTCCAACGCGCCTATGATTCCATCATCCATGATGTCGCGCTTCAGGAGCTTGGCGTGGTCTTCGCCGTCGATCGGGCAGGGGTGGTCGGAGCCGACGGACCGACCCATCATGGCGCGTTCGATCTCGGCTTTTTGAGCCTCGTTCCGAATCTTCGGATCACTTCTCCGGCCGCGCTTGAGGACATGAGAGCGCTGCTCGAAGAAGGGCTCGATTCCGGGAGGCCCTGGGTCATCCGCTATCCGCGCGGGACGGGGCCGGTGCAGCTGCCCGGAACCCGCGAGGGGGGGGTGCGCTGGCTGAGCACGCCGGGGGATCCGCGGCTTTTCGCATTGGGAATGGGCTCAAGCGCCCCGAGGCTTTGGGAGGCGGCGAAGCGGCTCGATCCGGCGGGCGAGCGGATCACGGTCGCGGCCGTATCGCAGGTGAAACCGCTCCCTCAGCCCCTGCTCGAGGCGCTAGCTGCTCGGCCGGAAGTACCGTGGCTCTCGCTTGAATCGGGCACCGTGCACGGAGGCTTCGGAGAATCCGTCAAGATGGCGATTTCTTCGCGGTCCCGGGCCGCAAGAGCGTTTTCGATCCTGGGTTATGGTGACCATTTCATCGGTCAGGGTCCACCGGAACGCCTGGAGGAGCTCGAAGGGCTCTCGGTCGAAGCGCTTGTCCAACGGATGCGCGGGCTGCTTACATGAAAAAAAGGCTCGACGTGCTCTTGCTGGAAAAAGGGCTCGTGACCTCCCGCGAGAAGGCGCAGGCCTTGATCTTGGCCGGTCATGTCCTCGTGGATGACACGCCGGCCCGCAAGGCCGGCCAACCGGTTTCCGAAGAGGCACTGATCCGGATCCGGGGCGAGGGTCACCCTTATGTGTCACGGGGCGGGATCAAGCTGGCGGCCGCGCTCGATGCCTTCGAGATCCCGGCCCTGGGTCGCGTCGGCTTGGATATCGGAGCATCGACGGGCGGCTTCACGCAGGTACTGCTGCTTCGGGGAGCTATCCGCGTCCATGCCGTGGACGTCGGGCATAATCAGCTCGATTGGATCATTCGCAAGGACGAACGCGTCAAGGTTTACGAGAAGGTGAACGCCCGTTATGCTGAGTTCTCGCTGATCGGAGAGCGAGTCGACCTCATCGTCGTGGATGTCTCTTTCATCTCGCTCGAAAAGATCCTGCCGGGTCTCGTCCAGTTCGCCCATGCGGAAACCGACTGGATCACCCTGATCAAGCCGCAGTTCGAGGTGGGGCGGGACAGGATCGGCAAAGGCGGAATCGTACAGTCGGCCGAAGCAAGGAGCGAAGCCGTGGAGCGGCTTTCACGGTTCGCCGAAACGCTTGGCTTGGTGCGGAGAGGCTTGATAGAATCGCCAATTACGGGGACAGAGGGCAACAAGGAGTACCTGGCTCATTGGAAGCGAAGCTGATGCATCGAATTCGGCGTATTTTTCCGGCTTTGCTCCTGGCGGCGCTCGCGAGCTGCGCTTCTCCGGGCAAGAACGGCCCCGCTGTCTCGACTGCTCCGGGCGCGCAGGAAACGATGGGCCCGCCCGAGGAATTTGGTCCGCAGCCGGCACCTTCGCCAACGCCGGCAGAGATGTTCGGGCCGGAGCCGATCCAGCTGCGCTCGATCGTCCTGGTGCTCGGGCCTGGAATGGCGCGCGGCTTCGCGCATGCGGGCGCTCTCCGAGCGCTGGTCGCGGCGAAGATCCCGATAGCGGCAGTGGTAGGTTCGGAAATGGGCGCCTTCATCGGCACGCTTTACGCGATGGAAGGCAACATCAATCACTTGGACTGGGCGCTGCTCCGGTTCAAGGATGAGGTTTTCCTTCCCCAGCAGGGGCTGCTGAACGGGCTGTTTTCCGATAGAGCAGGCGGCGGAAAGCTTGGCGCCGAATTACGCAGGGCCTTCGGCGAAAAGGAGCTCTCTCAATGCAAGGTCCCGTCAAAAATAGTGCTTGGCACCGACTCTGGCGCTCCGCTCCTCGTTGACGGCGGACGCGCCTGGGAGGCAGTACGCGCCGCTCTCACTCCGCCACGGTCCCAGGAAGCGATCGAGTGGTCGGGGCAGCGCGTCTTCGCTGCAACATCGGTGCGCCCCTTCCCGGTTTCGGAAGCGCGCGCACTTGGCCTCGGTCCTGTGGTCGTGATCGATGTGTCGTTACCCGGGAAGGCCGCACCATGGGAGGCGGCCCTCAAGGAGGCGGATCTGGTGATCCGACCGGAGCTCAAGGGGATCGGCGAAAAGGATTACTCCAAACGATCTGAGGCCGCTTTCCGAGGAAAACGCGCGGTATCGGAAAATTTGCCCGCGGTGAGGCAGTGGGTGGGATTGCCGCAGGAAGGATTATCGCCATGAACGGGGAAGCACCACTCAAACGGGGGTCAGCCTGGATCCTGCGAATGATCTTCATCTTGCTCGTCGCCGGGACGGTACTTGGAGCGACCGCGGCAGGCGGGGTCTTCTGGTATTTCTCGAGAGGTCTTCCCAACATCATCACGGTGGCGGATTACAAGCCGCTGACCGTCACGCGAGTGCTGGCGGCGGGTGGGGAGGACGAGAAAAAGCCCCCAACCGTCATCGGCGAATATTTCAAGGAACGGCGTTACCTCGTCCCTTACGAGAAGATTCCGCCCGCGGTCATCCAGGCGTTCATCTCGGCGGAGGATGACCAGTTCTTCAATCACTCGGGAATCAATCTGCTCAGCATGGTACGGGCCGGGATCGCGAATTTCCGCGCGGGCCATACGGTTCAGGGCGGGAGCACGATCACCCAGCAGGTCACCAAATCGCTCCTCCTGACGTCGGAGAAGACGTTGGTCCGGAAGATCAAGGAAGTCATCCTTGCCAGCCGCCTGGAAAAGCGCCTTTCGAAAGAGGACATTCTGTTCCTTTATCTCAACCAGATCTACCTGGGGCATGGACAGGGCCAAGGTGTCTATGGTGTCGAGGCCGCCAGTCAGGTCTATTTTCGCAAGCCGGTCGGTGAACTCACCGTTGCCGAGGCCGCGCTTCTCGCGGGCCTGCCCCAGGCGCCCAGCAAGTACAGCCCGCTGCTGAATCCCGAGCGCGCCAAGGAGCGCCAGCGATACGTCCTCCGTCGCATGGCGGAAAACGGTTTCATCACGGCCGCGCAGCTCTCGGAGGCGGCGGCTCAGCCTCTTCGGATCTATCATGACGAGGAGATCAACCGAACCTACGCACCCTATCTCGTGGAGCACATCCGGCGCTATCTCGTCGACAAATACGGCGACAAGGCCGTGAACGAACAAGGCCTCACCGTAGTGCTTCCCACCACGAAGGAGCTCGTGCTCGCCGCACGCCAAAGCCTGCAGGAAGGTCTGGACGCGGTCGACAAGCGGGTGGGCTACCGCGGTCCCCGCAAGAAGCTCAAGACCGCGGAGGAGATGGAAAAGTACCTCAAGGAGAAGCGCTTTGAGCTGATCGAGAAGAAACTGCAGCACGAGGTGCTTTTCGCGGATGGAAGACTTGACCCGATCGAGGCGATGCACCTCGCCGGCTTCCGCTCCGAGTGGCAGCTCCTGACGCCCGGTCAGAAATACGAGGCGCTCGTGACGAGCGTGGATGACCGCGCGAAGGTCGCCGGGGTCATGATCGGCGCGGTTCGCGCCGAAATCCCAATGGAAAAGATGAAATGGGCCGCTCCCGTGCGCGACGAGCAGAATCCGTCGCCGCGGGTCGAGCCCCGCGTGCCTTCGAAGGTAGTCGCAAAAGGCGATGTCGTGCAGGTGAAGATCCTCGAGGCCTCCGATAAGGGCGTGGTCGCGGCGTTGGATCAGGAGCCGCAGGTACAGGGAGCGCTTCTGTCGATCGACACCCGGACCGGGATCGTCCTGGCGATGGAAGGGGGCTACGATTTCGCAACCTCCGAGTTCAATCGCGCGTTCCAGGCGCAGCGGCAACCGGGTTCGGCCTTCAAGCCGATCATCTTCTCGGCCGCGATCGAAAAGGGTTTCAACCCCGCTTCGGTGATCATGGATTCCCCGATCGTTTACGAAGACGCCGATTCGGGGAAATGGAAGCCCAGCAACTTCGAGGAGAAGTTCTACGGGGATACCACGTTCCGGCAGGCGCTCATCAAGTCGCGAAACGTGCCGACGATCAAGATCGTGCAGGCGGTTCAGGTGCCTTACGTGATCGAGCACGCCAAGCGTCTCGGACTGAACGGACAGTTCAACCGGGATCTCTCCATCTCGCTCGGCAGCGGCGCGGTTTCGCTGTTCGAACTGACCAAGGCGTACGCTCTTTTTCCGAGGCTGGGGCGAAAGGTGAATCCGGTTTTCATGACGAAGGTGATGGATCGGGATGGAAAGGTCCTCGAGGAGGTGGGTTCCAAGCCGGCGCCGGCAAGCCTCTCCGGAGCGGCAGTATCACCGAGTCCGCTGGTCACGGTTCCTGAGCCGGTGGCCGCGCAAGCGTCGCCCGCGCCCCAGCCCAGCAGTTTCGGCCCTCCGCCGCTGGTGCCCATCCCGGATTATCCCCTGGCAGGGGATCCCGACCAGGTGCTCGATCCCAGGGTTGCCTTCGTTATGACCCACCTCATGAAAGAGGTGGTGGCTTATGGGACAGGACATGCTGCGCAAGGCCTTGGACGCGCAGCAGCAGGAAAAACCGGAACCACCAATGATTACATCGATGCCTGGTTTATGGGATTTACTCCCCATGTCGTAACGGGCGTCTGGGTTGGCTTTGACAACCACCGGGCGATCGGTTCGGGCGAAACCGGAGCCAAGGCGGCTTTGCCTATCTGGCTCAAGTACATGCAGGAGGCGGTGAAGGCCCATCCCACAGAGGATTTCACGGTGCCTTCCGGCGTGGTTTTCGCCAGCATCAACCCGGTGACCGGAAAGCTGGCAGCTCCCAATTCCTCCTCAGCCATCAAAGAAGCTTTCATCGAAGGCACGCAACCCGTTGAAACAACCGGCCAAACGGACATGAGTCCGGAGAGCCAGAGTGAGTTTTTTAAAGAAGACATCGAATAGTGCCGAAATTTCCATAGGGGGGATGTTACAATCTCTATGGGAGTTCCACGTCTGCGTAGTTCCATCGCGCTTTCATTGTCGATGCATGGGTTGCTGTTTTTCCTGTGCGCGGCTCTGATCACCCAGCGGGCGGCACGGATCCCGATCCCGCCGCCGATTCTCGTCGAACTCACCCGGAATATCCAAAAGCGCGAGGAAAAACCCTCGAGTCAGGACGAAAAATTCAAAAAGCAGGTCGTGCAGACTTCTCGTGGCGAGGAGGTCAAGGTACCGATGCGCGATGCGTTCCTCGGCGAGCGCAACCAGGTCGTGGATCGTCAGATGGTCAGCCGGGCTAAAACCACCGTCATGGGGGGAGGGGAGAAGACCGCTCCATCCAAACCTCGCGCGAAGTCGGAGGAGAAGTCCGCTGATTCCTCGGTCCTGGGCAGCTTCGGGCTTCCCATCCTTCAGCAGCTGCGCCAGAAGAACACCGACCTGCTGCGCGAGAGCGCTCCGGCCAACTGGGCGGACGCGGGGCAGCTCCCGCAGGACTTCGTCAAAGGACTCCAGCAGGGCGAAAGAACCGCGCTCAACACGCGCGAATTCGTCTTCTATGGGTATTATCAAAGGATCCGAGACCGGCTGGACCGGGCATGGGTGCCGATCCTTCGCGAAAAGCTCATTCGTCACTACCGATCAGGCCGCCAGCTGGCGAGCGAGATGGACTATATCACCCGGGTGCTGGTGACGTTGAATGTTCAAGGGGAGATCGTCCGGGTGCAGCTTTTGGGCAAGTCCGGCACCGGAGAGCTCGACGAGGCGGCCGTGAAGGCTTTCAACCGCGCGGGCCCTTTCCCGAATCCCCCCAAGGGAATCGTCGACGCGAATGGTGAGATCCAGATCCCCTGGGAGTTCATCCTGAAGACCTGAAAAAAGGCTTAGGACCGCGGATGCCCCTTGAGGCGATCCAGGCCTTCCTGAAAAACGTACTCCATCCAGATCCGATCGATCCGACGGAAAGAGCGGATCACCTGCTCCGCCGCTTGTCGCTCGGAGATGCCGTTCACGCGCGAAAGCTGCCGGATCGCACCCAGTAATGCGCGAATGGGCGGGCTGTTGATGAGGTCCTGCAGCTCGGAGAAATCCACCGGCCCCTCATCCTGACCACGGGTGGACAGCAGGGCGGAATTGAATACGCGCGCCATATCATCGACGGATCCTGCGGACCCGGAGTTGTGGGAAGTAGCCGCCGGCGCATGCGATGATTGGATGGCGCCTGGGCTTGGCGCGGATGGGATCCCCGCGGGCCGAGGGGCACGGTGTGCGAATGGCGTGTGGAAAAACGGATCCTGCATAATTCGGAACCGCCACCATAATCCCTTGGCCGGTGGGCGACAAGGCCCGGCGGAGAAAAAATAAGTCAAGGCTTTTGTAAGTATGAAAGGCTTGATAAAGCTCTCTTATCTATGACGACTCTCTCTCGTTGGCTGGAGCGACCTGACTACAAGGACTCTTTTCTGCCGCGGCACATCGGTCCAAACGCCGATGAACGGGGCTCGATGCTCCGGGTCCTGGGTGTTTCGTCCCTTGACGAGCTTTCCGCGCAAGCGGTTCCGAAGAAAATCCGCGCGAAAAAGGAGCTCGATCTCCCCCCGGCCGCGAGCGAAGCGGAGCTGCTCGCCGAGCTCAAGCGCATCGCGAGCGAGAACCAGCTGTACCGGTCCTATATCGGAATGGGATATTCGGATTGCATCACTCCGCCGGTCATTCAGCGCAACATCCTGGAAAATCCCGGTTGGTATACCCAGTACACGCCTTATCAGGCCGAGATCTCCCAGGGGCGCCTCGAGGCGCTTCTGAACTACCAGACGATGGTCATCGACCTGACCGGGCTCGAAGTCGCGAACGCCTCGCTGCTCGACGAAGGAACGGCGGCCGCCGAAGCCATGAATCTGTGCTTCTCGATCAAGGGTCGCGATTCCGCGCGCGCTTTCCTGGTTTCAGAGAGCTGTCATCCGCAGACGATCGAAGTCGTCCGGACGCGAGCGGAGGCGCTTGGCATCCAGGTGGTCGTCGGCAACCACGAAACCTTCGATCTCTCGAAGCCGATCTGCGGCGTTCTCGTCCAGTATCCCGATACGCACGGCTCGATCCAGGATTATCGCTCGCTCGCAGAGAAGACACACGCGGCTGACGCCCTCCTGGTCGTGGCGGCGGATCTGCTGGCGCTCGCCGTGCTGACGCCTCCGGGCGAGTTCGGAGCGGATATCGCCGTAGGCAGCACGCAGCGTTTCGGCGTGCCAATGGGCTACGGGGGGCCGCATGCGGCTTATTTTTCGACGCGCGACGCGTACAAGCGCCTGATGCCCGGCAGGATCATCGGCGTCTCGAAGGATGTCGACGGCAAGCTTGCCACCCGCCTGGCGCTTCAAACCCGCGAACAGCATATCCGGCGCGACAAGGCGACGAGCAACATCTGCACGGCGCAGGTCCTGCTCGCGGTGATCGCGGGAATGTATGCGACCTATCACGGTCCGGAGGGCCTCAAGCGCATCGCGGGACGCGTGCATCTTCTTGCCGTGGCGTTCAACGAGGCCCTGCGCAAGCTCGGGTATCGGACGCCCCCAAAGCCGTTCTTCGATACAGTGCGGATCTTCGCGGACGCTGGCGAACGCGCGGCGATTGTTTCCGAGGCCGAAGCACGGCGAATCAATCTGCGCACGACGGAGAAAGACAGCGTCTCCGTCGCGTTCGATGAGACCGTGACGCTCAAGGATCTGCAGGACCTCGTAGCGATCTTCGCCAAGGCCAAGGGCAAGCAGCTCGATATCGCCAACGTCGAGGGACTCGTGAGCGAGGCCGCGCTCGCGTTCGGCGAGCCTTTCACCCGCAAGAGCGATTACCTGAGCCACCGGGTATTCAACAGTTATGGCTCCGAGACGGAGATGCTCCGGTACATCCGGCGGCTCGAGTCGCGCGACCTCTCGCTGACGAGCTCCATGATTCCGCTCGGTTCCTGCACGATGAAGCTGAACGCGACGGCGGAGATGTTCCCCATCACCTGGCCCGAGTTCGCCAAGCTCCATCCGTTCGTCCCGGAAGCTCAGGCGAAGGGCTATCAGACCCTTTTCCGGCAGCTCGAGGGAATGCTTGCCGAGATCACGGGATTCCATGGCGTCTCGCTGCAGCCCAATGCCGGCTCGCAGGGGGAGTACGCGGGTCTTCTCGTGGTGCGGAAGTACCATGAAAGCCGCGGTGAAGGGCATCGCGACATCTGCCTGATTCCCCGCTCGGCTCACGGAACCAACCCGGCGAGCGCGGCCCTGGCCGGAATGAACGTGATCGTGGTCGAGTGCGATTCCAATGGAAATATCGATGTCAACGACCTGCGCGCCAAGGCCAGCGAGCACGCGAAGAACCTCTCGGTCCTGATGGTGACCTACCCGTCCACGCACGGCGTGTTCGAGGAGGCGATCACGGAGATCTGCGAAATCGTTCACCAGAACGGCGGGCAAGTCTACATGGACGGCGCGAACATGAACGCGCAGGTCGGCTTGTGCCGGCCCGGCGACTTCGGTCCGGACGTCTGCCACCTGAACCTTCACAAGACCTTCTGCATTCCGCACGGGGGCGGGGGGCCCGGTGTCGGGCCGATCGCGGTTAAGGCACATCTGACGCCGTTCCTTCCGGCGCACCCGCTGAAACGCGCCGAAAACGCGAAGGCGGTGGGGCCGGTCTCGGCCGCCGCCTGGGGCAGCGCGAGCATTCTGCCGATCTCCTGGATGTATATCCGCCTCATGGGGCCGCAGGGTCTGACGACGGCGACGCAGACGGCGATTCTTAACGCTAACTATCTCGTCCAGAAGCTCGAGAGCCACTATCCCGTGCTTTACAAAGGCTTGAACGGCAGGGTCGCTCACGAGTGCATCTTCGACGTGCGGCAGCTCAAGGATAGGACAGGTATCGAGGTGGAGGACATCGCCAAGCGCCTCATGGATTACGGCTTCCATGCGCCGACGATCTCGTTCCCCGTCCCCGGCACGCTCATGGTCGAGCCCACCGAAAGCGAGTCGTTGCGCGAGCTCGACCGTTTCTGCGAGGCGATGATCTCCATCCGAGAGGAGATCGCCGAGGTGGAAACGGGCAAGGCGGATCGCCAGAACAATCTGCTCAAGAACGCCCCGCATACGGCCGACCAGGCGATGAGGGCCGAGTGGAACCGCCCTTACTCCAGGGAGAGGGCCCTCTTCCCGGCGCAGTCCACGCGCGAATTCAAGTTCTGGCCCGCGGTCGGCAGGATCAACAACGTCTTGGGTGACCGCAACCTGATTTGCGCCTGCCCTTCGATTGACGAGTACTCCTGAAAGCCGCCCGGGTCGCTTGCGCACGAAAAGGACTCTGCGAAACTACCTGACCTCGGTGCTGTACACGGGCCTTACGCTCGTAATCGGGCTGGTGGTGACGCCGATCCTGATCCGTGAGCTCGGGGAGGTCCGTTACGGCGCTTTTCGGGCGCTCCTGGACTGGTTTGGCTATCTCCATCTCCTGGAGCTGGGCCTTGGTGGGGCGCTGCTCGCGCTCCTGGCGCGCGAGTGGGGCAAGGGGGATCGCAGCGGTCTCGTACGCATCCTCGGGACGGGGATTCGCGCCTATGGCTGGGTAGCCCTCGGAATGCTCGCGTTCGGGGCCATTTTCGTACTTGCGAGTCCGTCGCTGGTGAAGGTGCCGCGCGAGGACGCGGCGGATCTGCGAGCAGGGGCCGCGCTTCTGCTGCTGCAGCTGCTTTGGGTTCCGTTGACTCCGTTCCGGCTGGTGACCGAAGCGAGCCAGCAGTCCTATCGGGTACACGGGCTTTTGAGCATCCAGTCGCTTCTCATGACGGGGTTGACCGTACTTTTCGCTTTCTTCGGGTTCGGGATCCGGGGACAGGCTTTAGCCACGGTCCTCGCGCTCGCGCCCATGCCCGTCGCGCTCGCGCTGTTCTGGCGGCGTGCCCAGCCCGGCCTCTCCGAAGCGGTTGGGCAGGCACGACTGGGGTCGCCCGAAGGCCAGGCACTTCGCAAGATGAATCGGGATGTCCTGATCTTCGACGCGGCCGGCAGGGTCAGCTTGCTTACGGACACGCTTCTGATCGCCTATTTCCTGGAGGCGCGCCAGGTGGTTCCGTTCGTCGTTTCGACACGGATCATCCAGATCGCGCAAGGACTGCTCCAGGGCGTGGGCAACGCGAGCTGGGCGGCGATGGCGGAGATCCACGCGCGTGGGGATCTCCGGAAGTTCAACGAGAAGCTCGTCGAGATCACGGGCATCATCGCCGTCCTGGCTTTCGCCGCCTTCCTGCCCATCGCGATCCGAAATGGCGAGTTCGTCGCGCTCTGGGTTGGAAGCTCGCGTTACGCGGGAGATGGGGTGAGCTTTGTCGCCGCCCTCAACGCGGGACTCCTCGCAGTGATCTCGTTCTGGGTGTGGTGTTTCTCGGGTACCGGAAAGGTGGGGAGGCTCATTCCGACCTGGATCGCCTGGGCCGTCCTCAACCTCGGTGCGAGCGTCCTGTTTACGAAAACGGCGGGAATCATCGGCCCGCTCCTGGGCACGCTCGTTTCCTACGTCGTTGTGAGCGCCTGGCGGACGCCACTTCTGCTGAGAAAAGTCTTCGGGACACCGCTGAAGCCGCTGCTGAGCGCCCTTCTTTATCCCATGGCCCTGGCCATACCTTACGCGGCGCTCTTGATATTGGCGGCTCGAAGCTATGCCCCCGGCTGGTGGGTGATTGCGGAAATCCCCTTGTGGGCGACGGCTTTCGTGGGTTCGGCCTGGGTGCTCCTTCCGCGTGGCGCGATAAAGGATGCGTGGCGCACGCGGCTCCGGGATTCTCTGCGTCGATAGCAAGTAACTTAGCGTTGTCTCCATCAGGAACCGGGGTAGAATGAGCGCTCGGGGGCCGATGATGAAGACAGCAGCCATTCTTTTCGCCGCGCTCGCTTGGGCCGGCAGTACGTGGAACTCGTTCGGAGCGGAGCCGGTGAAGATCGGCTTCAACTATCCACGCACCGGGCCCTATGCGGCGCAGGGCCTGGATCAGCTCCAGGCCAGCCAGATGGCGGTCGAGGAAATCAATGCCGCGGGCGGGATCCTCGGCAGACCGGTGGAGCTCGTGATCGCAGACTCGCAGTCGAACGCCTCGGTTTCCATCGACAATGCCACCCGTATGATCGAAAAGGACGGAGTGAAGATGATCTTCGGAGGCTCGGCGAGTACTGTCGCGATCGCCGTCGGGAAGGTCGCCAGCGATCGGCGCATCCCGTTCTTCGGGACCTTGACCTACTCCACCGAAACCACGGGTGTCGATGGGCGCAAATATGTTTTCCGTGAGTGTTACGACTCCTATGCGGGAGCGAGAGCGCTCGGGGAGTATCTCCGTAAATTCAACGGGCGGAAATTCCATTACGTGACCGCGCGGTACACCTGGGGCTATACGACGGAGAAGTCGATCCGGAAAATCTCGAAAACCGAGAATGTCCTCGAGCATCGGAGGGTTTACACGCCTTTTCCGAAGGCTTCGAAAAAGGATTTCGCCGATGCGATCGCCGCGGCCAAAGCCGCCAATCCGGACGTCCTGGTCCTGGTGCTCTTCGGCGAGGACATGGTTCAGGCCCTCAAAGAGGTGCGCAAGCAGGGGATGAACGGGAAGCTTCAGATCATCGTTCCGAACCTCACCTTGGGTATGGCCGAAGGCGTGGGACCGGAGGGGATGGAGGGGATCGTTGGCGCGATTCCCTGGACCGCGCAGGTGCCTTGGCTTACGGATTCGGCGGTCGGCAAGAAGTTCGTCGAGAAATTCTCCCAAAGGCACCAGCGATTGCCGGACACCTCGGGCGCCTCGGCATACACGATCCTTTACGAATACAAGGCGGCAGCCGAGCGCGCGCGCAGCTTCGAGGGGCCGGCGATCGTGGCAGCGCTCGAAGGGCACGAGTATACCTTGCTGAAGGACAAGCAGTACTGGCGCAAGTGGGATCACCAGTCGATCCAGACAGTCTATGCGGTGCGCGGGCGCAAGGCGGCTGACGTGAAAAAGAGCCGCTTCAAGCAGGAATATTTCGAGATCTTGGGCTCCCTGAAAGGCGAGGATGCGTTCATTCCGCGTGAGGAATGGAACGCGATCCGCAAAGCCGCGGGGAAATCCACCGAGCTGGAATGAGCCGCGCTTCGCTTACTTGAGCGAAGCGACGTAAGCGGTATAAGCCGCGGCGTCCATCAGGTCAGTGGCCGAGGCGGGATCCGTGAGCTCGAGCTTGATCATCCAGGCGCCTTTGTGCGGATCCTGGTTGATGCGGGCCGGCTCATCGGTGAGGCTGCTGTTGACCTCGAGAACCTTGCCAGCGACCGGGGAGTAAAGGTCCGAGACCGCCTTGATGCTCTCGACGACGCCGAAGGTCTCGTGTTTCTTGAGCGTACGCCCGACGGCGGGGAGCTCGACGTACACGATGTCGCCGAGGGCCTTCTGCGCGTGATCGGTGATGCCGATCGTGATCGTCTTGCCGTCAACTTTGGCCCATTCGTGATCTTTGGTGTATTTCAGTTCAGTCGGGAAGCTCATGGGAATCTCCTCTTAGTAAGGTCTTTTGTAAAAAGGCGTGGGGATCACTTCAGCGGCCACTTTCTGGCCGCGGATGTCGACGGTCAGCTTCGTGCCTTCGGCCGAGTTCGGAATCGTCACGTACGCGATACCGATCGCCTGCTTGGTCGAGGGCGACTGCGTGCCGCTCGTGATCTCGCCGATGCGGATCGCGCCATCCCCGGAGTAAACCGCGTAACCCTGGCGCGGAATTCCGCGATCCAGCAGGCGCAGCCCAACGAGCTTGCGCTTGAGGCCGGCCTCTTTCGCCTGAACGATGGGCGTCTTTCCGACGAAATCGCCTTTATCGAGCTTCACCACCCAGCCCGCGCCCGCCTCGAGAGGATTGGTCTCATCAGTGAGCTCATGGCCGTAGAGCGGATATTTCATCTCAAGCCGGAGCGTGTCGCGCGCGCCGAGACCGCAGGGTTTCATCCCAAGCGGCTGACCGGCCTCCACGAGCGCGCGCCAGACTTCGGGACCCTTTTCCCAGGGCACGTAGATTTCAAAGCCATCTTCGCCGGTGTAGCCGGTGCGACCCAAAACAGCCGGAATCGAGCCCAAGACCGTGCCTTCGGCAAACCAGTAGGTCTTGATCGCCGCGAGCGGCGTTTTCGTGATCTTCTGGACGATCTCGGCGGCCTTCGGGCCCTGCACGGCGATTTGCGAGTACCTAGCGCTCTCGTTGGTGACGCTCACGCGGGCTTTGCCGCCCTGGAACTGCTTTTGGATCTTCACCATGTGGGCGAAGTCCTTGTCAGTGTTGCTGGCGTTCACCACGACGAGGAAGCGGTCGCGCGCGCGGCGGTAGATGACGAGGTCATCGACGAGGCCGCCATGCTCGTTGCACAGCACGCTGTACTGCGCCTGGCTGTCGGCGAGCTTAGCGACGTTGTTAGAAACGAGGTAGTTGAGGTAGGCCTCGGCATCCGGGCCTTCGACGTGGACCTCGCCCATGTGGCTGACGTCGAAAATCCCCGCCGCGGTCCGGCAGGCCTGATGTTCGTCGATGACGCCCGAGTACTGCACCGGAAGCTCCCAGCCACCGAAGTCGATGAGGCGTCCGCCCAGGCGCTGATGTTCCTCGAAAAGCGCGGTTCTTTTAAGCATATTCCAAGCGTTTACACCCCGCGAGCCGGGGTTGTAAAGCTCAGCGAGATACTTTCTGCGCCTCGCGCTGCTCGGCGGCCCAGATCGTATTTTGGAGAAGGATCGCAATGGTCATCGGGCCCACTCCGCCGGGCACGGGCGTGATGGCCGAGCATTTTTGCGCCACGTCGTCATAGGCGACGTCGCCGACAACTTTGCCGCTCTCGGTGCGGTTGATGCCGACGTCGATCACGACCGCGCCTTCTTTGATGTAAGATGCGTCAATTGCCTCGGGCTTACCGATCGCGGCGACCACGAGATCGGCCTGGCGGCAGATCGCCTTGAGATCCGGCGTCTTGCTGTGCGTGTGGAGCACTGTGGCATTGGCCTGCAGCAGAAGCGCGGCCATGGGCTTGCCCACGATCGAGCTTCGGCCGATCACGCAGGCGAGCTTCCCGCTGGGATTGATTTTGTAATGGCGGAGGATCTCCATAACCCCGGCAGGTGTACAAGGCTGGAACGAAGGTAGCCCCAACATCAGCCGCCCCGCATTGATCGGATGAAAGGCGTCCACATCCTTTTCGGGAGAAACCCAGTAGAGAACCTCCTCTTCCTTGAAGGAAGGGGGCAGCGGGCGCTGGATCAGGATGCCGTCGACGTTCGCGTCGCCGTTCAGGCGATCGATCGTGGCTCTCACCTGCTCGGGAGTCGCGCTCCAGGGAAAGGCGATGATCTCGGATTCCATGCCGAGCTTCATCGCGGTTTCGCCCTTTTTTCGCGTGTAAATCACGCTCGCCGGATTTTCGCCCACGAGCACGACAGTGAGCTTGGGCTTGCGTCCGTGCTTCGCGGTGAAAGCCTTGGTCTTCTCGGCGGTCTTGGATTGGATCTCTTCGACGACGGGCTTGGCTTGGAGTTGGAGCATGGGGGTTTTATAGCATGATTTGGGCGGAAAAAAGGCGTGTTTGCTATCAACAATGTCGGGGCTTCATCAAGCCATTCTTTGCGATCAGCCAAGTCCGAGCATTCTTCACGGATTTTAGCCGGTCTCTCTGCGGGTGGCGAAACTGAACGATGTTTACGACTGAAGCATCATGAAAGTGGCCAAGCGTCCTCGAGGTTCAACGAAAGGTGGCCTGGGAATAGGAACTCCATAGCCACCTTTCATCTTGTGCCCCAATCACTTGATGAACTGGATACTCGCGCGAAGGTTGATCTCCGAAGCCAAGGACTTCCAATGGAGTGCGGGCTCGAGTACAGTTTCAGAGGCGGGATCTGAGCTTCGTTCATTCTGTTCGTCTCCCCACGTCAGGATCATTCGATAATCACCCTGCATTTCTGCCAGGCCCAAGATGGCATAGAACTCAGTTGAATCCTCCCCTAATACGACACCAGGGTACGCCAACAGGGTTTTCCTGCTCTCTCCTGTTCCGAAGTCGCATTCGAACGCTGGACGGGCGGACGGACATCTGAACTTCCGAAAGACGGAAATCGGTATATTTTCCGATGCACATACGACATTGTTCGCGTCATCGCGGACAGTGATCCGTCCTACCTTGTGACCTACCGCGCAGTCAGGAGCCAATGGGATAACCTCATCCGTGGCACTCTGGCGGCCCGTTTGCGTTAGCCTCTCGGCCGTTGGGCCACATGCCTGCAGCATGAGGGCACCAGAAAGCAGAAGATACACGTATCCATTCAAAGAGTTCATAGATTTCCTTTCTTTTATCATTATTAACCGCTTAACGGCTCGTTGAGGTTGCCGATCACCAAAGGGTCTCGGCTTGAAGGTCTGCGATTCGGCTGCGAAGTGACCGAAGCAACGGGACCCCCATCTTGTCAGCCCGAATTTCTCCAAGGTCTCTTTGAACTGAATGGAGAACCTCGACTTGTTTGAAGTTCCATTGCGACAACGGCTGAAATGGAAGGGTAAGGAAAGGTGGCGTCAGTGAATCAGACAGGATTTGAATTCTTGCAAGATTGACGTGATTCAATGAGCTCGAGGCGATGCCGTCATCGAGCATTCCCAATAACGACGACAGTGTATTGAACGATTTGTTCAGAAGCTGTCGGGCCGAATAAACTCCAATCGCGGAAAAATCCAGAAGTGCCAAGTTTTGGAAATCATAGGAAGCTGCCTCATCAAAGCCGAGAAGATGGGTGACCTCATGAACGCCGAGCGCCAAAAGCTGGACCGATACTGTCGAGGCTGAAACCTTTCCGATAATTCTCTCGACTGAAAAACAGATAACTCCGCTACCTTCAGCCAAAGTCGCGCTCGCATCGGCCTCAGTTTGGCGCCGGGGGTCCAGGCAGGCTCCCGTGTGTGGTGCTCTGATGGCTACATGGCGTAGCAAATCTGCAAGCTGTGGGATTTTGTCCCGTAGCATGGAGCGGTGCAGGCTTGGGTGGTCTATTTGGTCTAAGTAGTTGAGATATGCCAGCGCCGTTGGCTTGACTTCTCGATTTACGATATCAAGTACTGTGTCGGCGCTCACCCGAGCTCCAGGGAGTATCTCGCCTCCGCCACCGATGATTCCACCAGCAAATGCAGGCGCTGAAAGCATGATACCGATTGCGAAGAGGCCCATCGTTTTCATCTGAAAGCTCCTTATTGAGAGTACCGCATTCGCGCCTATCCAGCGATGCGGAAGCCCTCATATCTGTTGAGATCGATGCGCGCGCGGAGGAATTTCGCGAGAGGATGCGCCTCCGCACTGGTCGCGAGAAACTCGGGAAGCGCGTTCCGGAGCGCCATCG
>JAMPXJ010000037.1 GCA_023701205.1 Oligoflexia bacterium | reverse complement strand
TTCAGGAACTTTAAGAACTACCGACTCAGAGTGATTGCGCTGTGTGGGTGGGATGGAGTATTTGCGATCAGGAATTGATTCGATGCAAAATCGACATGCCCCTCGTAATGGGGAAGAGCCAATCGACATGCCCCTCGTAATGGGGAAGAGCCCCTTCGTGGCCTTTTGTGTGAACCCGCTCCCTCTGGTCGCTACGGGTTCTGCATCCCTCATGAACACACCAATAAAAAAGCCCGCTCAGCTTTCGCTGGCGGGCTTTTTTATTGGCGTCTCCACGGGGATTCGAACCCCGGTTACTCCCGTGAAAGGGGAGTGTCCTAGGCCTCTAGACGATGGAGACACACTCAATGAACGAGGTCACAAACGATTACCCGCAACATGGGTTGATTTCAAGAAAGAAAATACTCACCCATTCATTTTTCCAATGGCATGTCGGTTGCTCAGTCGGAAGGACATGACCCACACCAATCAGACGAAGATCCTTGTGGTTTTTTACAGCATGACCGGGAACGTGGCGACTCTGGCCAAGGCCGTGGCCCAGGGCGCGGAGGGCGCCGGGGCGGCTGTCCGCTTGCGCCAGGTGCAGGATCTTCTTCCCGAGGAGGTCATCCGAAAGCGCCCGGACATCCAAAAAGTGAAAAACGATCTCAAAGAAATCCCGATCGCGGGCAACGATGACCTCGTCTGGGCCGACGGGGTCGCCTTCGGCTCTCCGACCCGTTACGGCAACATGACTTCGCAGATGAAGCAGTTCCTCGATCGCACCGGCGCGCTCTGGATGCAAGGGTCGCTCGTGGGAAAGGCCGCGTGCGTCTTCACCTCGACCTCGACTCAGCACGGCGGGCAGGAGAGCACGTTGCTTTCGATGATGGTTCCCCTGTTTCACCTGGGTTTCATCGTGCAAGGCCTGCCTTATGCGGAGCAGGCACAGATGGGAATGGAGCAGATCCACGGGGGCTCGCCCTATGGCGTCTCTTCGGTTTCGGGAGCGCAGGCGGATCGTGCGCCAACGGAGGTCGACCTCGAGCTCGCCCGGGCGCTTGGACGCAGGCTCGCCATCACCGCGCAAAAACTCCGGACCGAGCCCGCCGGCGCCGCGGCGGCATGAACGGATCGTAGACGCCTTTGGCATATCGATTGCTCCCTCGGCAGCCATGGAAACCTCTGAAAAAATGCCAAATCTCGAACAGATCTTCGGAGAGGCCGAGCAACGCTTTCGCAAAGGCCTGAGCTCGCTTGCGGACTGGAGCGAGCAGGCGCGCGGCGTGATCCAGGATCGCCCTGGCACCCTCACCGCCTCGCTCGCGATCGTGGGCTTCATGGCCGGCCTGGTCACTCGCAAGGGCGGAGTGGACTTCGCGCCTGCCAAGGACTCCAAGCCGGGGCTCTTCGCCGATCCGGTGGTCGTTTTCGTCGCCTCGGCGATCGCGGGTTTCGCCTTCGGTCCCAAGCTGATGGAATCCGCCCTGAACGGACGCGCGGGCCGCTCCTCTGAGCGCGGCAAGCCTTCCATCGAACATCACTGAGCGAGCGCGAAACGCTCGAGGACCCCATAAACCGGTCCTGACGGAAGAGTACGGCTCTCGTAAAGAAGCAGCTCCCGGACGTCAAAGGGGTTGCCAAAGCGGAGGGTTTCCCCGCAGCGGAGGAGCTCGGGGCGAACCGTTCCGGCCCTGACCCTACCGATGGTCAGGTGCGCCGAAAAAGCCCGCTTCTCCCGCGCAAATCCCAGCGGTTCGAGTTGCCGTTCCAAAGCTTCGGCGAGTCGCGCCAGGCGCCCCTCCGGGTCGTCGACCCCGAGCCAGAGCACCCGCGGCGCGCGTTCTCCTTCGGGAAACCTTCCCGCCCCGCGGATCGCAAGCTCAAACGCCGGGAGCGCAGCGGCCAGCTCCCTGAGCGCCGCGCCTAAGGCAGGGAGCCGGCCGGGCTCGGTCGATCCCAGGAACTTGATCGTGAGATGCAGCCGCTCCGGCTCGACCCAGCTCACGCGCGCCTGGCGCCCGACGGCTGCCCGCAAGGGCCGCAGCCATTTCCCGATTTCGCGGCGGATTTCTCCGGGAGGATCGATCGCGACGAAAAGCCGCTTGCAGCTGACGTTCTCCATTCGCACCTTTCTTGCAAAATTCCGCCGAGGGCTCCCGCGGCAACGCTTCCCGGCAACGCGATGAGGACGAGATGAAGCGAAAAATCGGCCAGACCAACGTGGAGGTCTTTCCCATCGGCCTGGGCGCGATGGCGCTCTCGCTGGAGGACCGCCCGCCCGAGGCCCAGGCGATCCGGACGCTTCATGCCGCCTTCGACGCGGGCATCGGTTTCATCGATACGGCTGATTCCTACTGCATCGACAACAGCGACCTGGGCCATAATGAGCGCCTCATCCGCAAGGCGCTCGCGCGCTGGCCCGGCTCCCCCCAGGAGATCCGCATCGCCACCAAAGGAGGCGTGCTGCGTCCGCGGGGCGACTGGATCACTGACGCGAGACCGCGCCATCTCCGGGAGGCCTGCGAGAGCAGCCTGCGGAATCTGGGCGTTGACCGCGTCTTTCTTTACCAGCTGCATGCGCCCGATGACCAGGTTCCTTACGAGGATTCGCTCGGGGAGCTCGTGCGGCTGCGCGAGGAAGGCAAGATCGCCCATATCGGCATCTCCAACGTCGGGCGCGAGGAGCTCGAGCGGGCGCTCATAGTCGCCGGCCGGATCGAGAGCGTGCAGAACCGCTGCAATCCGTTCGAGCAGGACGACCTGAAAAACGGGCTCGTACGGCGTTGCCAGGAGCTGGGAATCACCTATATCGCCTACGCCCCCATGGGCGGACACCGGGGCAACCGCAGGCTTCCCGCGAGCGAGCCCTTCGCCAGGCTCGCGACCCGCTACGGCGCGAGCGCCTATCAGCTCGCACTGGCCTGGCTGCTCAGCCGGGGCGCGAACATCCTGCCGATCCCCGGCGCGCGCCGCCCCGAAACGGTGCTCGACAACACCGCGGCCGCGCGGCTTCAGCTCGATCCCGCGGACGCGCTCCTGATCGACCGAATGAGCGGCTGGACGGGCGAGCCCGGGCTCAAAACAGCTTGAAAAGAGGGAATCCCACGCTCAGCCCCATGCTCCGCGTGTAGATCCGCTGATCGCGCAGCATCTCCTGCCAGGAGATGAAGTTGAACTCCCCGAAGATGCGTCCGCCCCAGCGCACCCACAGGTTGTAGTAGGACTTGCCTCCGATCGGCGGGTAGATGAAGCCGCCCAGCGAGAGGTTGTTCGAGCGCTTGAGAAAATCGAGCGCGATGAGTTCGAAGCCCTGCGGCGCACCCATCACCAGATAGGTATTGCCCTGGGAGCGGAACCCCACCACGTGCGCGCCCAGGAGCAAGTTCAGGATCAGGCGCTTGTCAAAGAGCTTGAGATTCTCGGTGCTCAGGTACATTCCGAGATCGCTGTAGCCCAGGCCCGAGAACGCGGTCGCGTTGAAGCCCACCACGCGGAAAGTCTCGTTGAGGAAGAACGACCCGTAAAGCGTCAGGTACGGGATCGCCGGCTTGGCCAGCTCCTCGCGCTCGCCCTCGTAGACGTAGGAATAAGGCCCGAGCCCCATCCCCATGCTGAAGAGCTGCATGCGCGCGGGCAGCTGGTAGCGCACCTTCATGACATGCTTGCCGGCCCTGAGCGTGATGACCCCGGGATGGGATCGCAGCCTGAGCGGCCAGAGCGAGGTCGAGCTCGCCGGTGTCTCCACGCCGTTGATCTCGATGCGCTGCCCAACGTTGTCCCAGTAGACGTAAAGCTCGAGCGCCGACGTACGGTGCTCGTCGCCGCCCACGACGTTCATCCGGCAGCCGAAGAAAACCCATTCATCGTCGGCCATGTCCCGGGAGTCGACCTCGACGCCGAAACGCGAGCATGCGGCGTCGCGCACGATCCGCCGCTCGAGGGACTTGTCCTGCGGGTTGAAACGGATGCGTAGCTTGCCCCGGAGCTCCTGGCCGTCCCGCCTGACCCGAAGCTCGATCGGATTGACCTCGCCGGAGATCAGCGCGACCGGGATTTCGGCGGTCATGAGCGGGGCTCCGGCCTTGCCGGTTTCACCCTGGCCGGCAGGGCCGCCTTCATCATCGAAGACCTGGCTGAAACCCGCATTCGAGACGATTCCGCCTTGGATCCCGCGGGCGCTCACGAGCAGTCTTCCTCTCGGCAGCAGCAGGACGTCGGTGAGGCGGACCCACTGCAGGCTCTCCCTGCCGATCCGGGCCTCGACTCCGGGGATCGGTGTCCCCTCCCATTCCACCCGGAAGTCATAAGCTTCGAAATCGTTCGGCGGCAGCAGCACCATCGGAACCGACTCGGAGAGCACCTCCGCGGGCAGAGAACCCGGGATCGAGACGAAATAAGCGCGCGCCACGGGGATTTCGAAGAATGCCGCGAGAAGCACTAACCCGATGAAAATAGATCGACCCAAGGCGAGCCCCCAAAAAAAGATGAGAAATTATTCACGTTTGGTAGCATTATAACCAGATGAGCCGGCCTCAACCATCCCCATTTCTGGTCTACTCGGCCTTGCTCTCGGTGCAGATCCTTTTCGGGGTCAACTACGTCGTTTCCAAGCTGGTAGTGGACTCCTTCCCTCCACTGGTCTGGGCCAGCATCCGGATCATCATCTCCTCGGGAATCATGCTCGCGGCGGCGCTGATGCTCCGGCCCAAGCAGTCACCCAAAGGAGGGCGGAACTTCTTTCTCCCCCTGATCGTGTTCGCGCTGCTGGGGACCGTGATCAACCAGGCTTCCTTTCTGGTCGGGCTGCACTACACCACCTCCACCAACAGCGCCGTACTCAACACCTTGATCCCGGTTTTCACCCTGCTGATCGTCACCTTGCGCGGCCAGGAGCCCTTGACCTGGAAACGCACTACCGGCTTCCTTCTCGCCCTGAGCGGCGTGCTCGTCATCCGGAAGGTCGAGGAGTTTTCCTTCTCGGACAAGACCGTCATCGGGGATCTCCTGACGGTGCTCAATTGCCTGAGCTACGGGTTCTTCCTTGCTTACGGCAAGAGCTTCATCGAGCGGCACGACCGGGTCTGGACGACGACCTGGCTCTTCATCTACGGGAGCTTCGGACTCACGGCGCTCGCGCTTCCGGATTACCTGCACTTCCAGTGGCCGCCGATGAGCCCCATGCTCATCGGCAGCATGATCTTCGCGATCGTGGGCGGCACCTTGCTCACCTACTTCCTCAACAACTGGGCCCTGGCTTACGCGCGCTCGTCATCGGTGGCGCTTTTCATCTATTTCCAGCCCATCGTGGCCGCGATCTTGGCCTTCGCCTGGTTCGGTCAGGAGATCACGGGCCGGACGGCGGCCTCGAGCGTGCTCATTTTCCTCGGGATGCTGCTCGCCCTGGCGCCGGCTAGGCCGAAAGCGGCAGCCCGATCGCTTCGCGCCGGATAGCGAGCCGCCGCTCGTAATAGCGATCGATCGCGCCGGCCACCGCCAGCGCGTAGGCGCTGCCCCAAAGCACGTCCAGGACATAATGGTGGTTGAGATAGACCGCCGAGAAGCACATCCAAAAGTAGAAGCCGGTTGCGGCGACCCGCAAGGCGCCGAAACGGAAAGCGAAGTAGACCGTAATCAGCGGATAGGCGACATGGAGCGATGGAATGGCTCCGAAGACATCCGCCGAGCGCCCATACATGACCTCGAAAAGTCGGGTCCCCAGCAGCTCGTCGAAGCGCGCGCAGCCGGCCGGATTCGGAGCGACGTCCAGCCGCGCCGGCCCGAAGCCGTGCAGCGCGACGTACCAGGGTGGCGCGGCGGGGTACAGGTGATAGGTACCGTATCCCAGCATGTTCACCCAGAAGAATGACCACATGGGAGCGGAGGCCCGCGGTCGTATCCAGGAGGAGAGCCGCGAAGCGGTGCCCCGGACCGCGGCCACGAGCTCGAAATAGGCGGCACTTCCCACGAAGACGGCTATGAAAACCAGATAAGCGAGCCCGGTCAGGAAATCGAGCAACGGGTGCGTGTTGAGCTGCCACCACTCGTTGGGAGTCAGCAGCCCTCCGGCAAGCGGAATCCCGAAAAAGCGGCGGTCAAATTCGTAAGGCTCGGAGACGTGCACGGCGCCGCGGACGAAATCGGGCAAAAATCGCTGGGCATCATAAATGAGCGCCGTCAGGAGCAGTGGCAGCAGGAAGCGGCGAAACGCGAGCGCGCGCCGGCCTCCATAACTCAGGGCCAGGATCGCCGCGCCCAGTAGCAGATGGTCGAGCCGGAACCCGCCCCGATAAGCCCCCAGCGAGAGAAGCGCGAGCCAGTATGTGATAACGCCCAGTGCCGGCAGCACGGTTGCCCCCGGCCCCAGCCTTGCAAAAAACCCACCCGCGTGCGCCGCGCCTCATTTCTCGCCTCCTTCACCAAATCCCAGGTTTCGGCCGCGAGCGGGACGCTGGCGGATTTCGCGCTGCTGTTCGGCCTCGTTGAGCTCTTCCGCGTCTGGTACGTCGCGGCGACGGGCCTCGGTGCCCTCGCCGGCGCGATCACCAACTTCCTGCTGAATCGCCACTGGAGCTTCCATGCGACGCATGTGCGCTGGGATCGCCAGGCGTTCCGGTATGCCCTGGTCGCCCTGGGCAGCATGCTCCTCAACAGCGGCGGCGCCTACGTCCTGACCGACGTACTGGGACTCCACTACTCGATCTCCGTCGTGGCGATCTCGCTCGCGGTGGGCCTGCTCTTCAACTTCCCGATGCACCGCTATTTCGTGTTCCGCTGAGACGCCGATTCCGGCGAAACAGGCGAAACGGAAGCGGCCCCGGCCGCCGCCGCGGCTTGAGCCGCGCGCGTGGGAACTTCCTTGCCGTTCTCGAACCAGCGCTCGGAGAGGAGCTTTCCCTGCTCGTCCCATTCGAACCACTTGCCCGAACGCGCGCCTTCGCGGTACTCGCCTTCGAGCGCGAGCCGGCCATTGGGATACCACTCGCGATAGGCGCCGTGATTGACGTCCCGCCCGGCTTTGCCGCGCCTTTGCTCGCACTGTTTTTTCTCGATCCGTCCGGTAAAAGGCTTGTCCCGCGCGGGATCCCCGCCCGTCGAGCAGGGCTTCTGCACCACGCTCACGCAGCCGGTGCCCAGGCCCGCGACAACCAGCAGGATAGCGCTCCTTGGCTTCATTCCCCGATCTTATCAGAATGGCTCGGCCTCACAACGGCCATCCCGGCAGCGGGGAGGAGGAGAGCGTGGGATATCCGAGAACGCCTGGCAGACGAAGGCATCGGGAGGGCGCGCGCAGGCCCGCGCCTGCGCTTCGCGAAGGGCGAGCAGGGACGAGCGCCCGGCTTCCACGGCCGCGCCGTTTGCGACTCCGAGCAAGGGCGAGACCTCCTTGCAGTCGAACACCCGGACGACGCCATCGCGATCGTCGCGCGGGATCACGCGATAGAACCCCTCGATGAAGTTGCACTCCTCGTCCCTCGCGCACGCACGAAGCCGGGCGTACTCCTGCCGCAGTCCTTCCGTCAGCTCCTGGCAGCTTCCCGAGGTTCCGGGCTGGGCGCCCGGAGACGCGTTTTCTTCAGTGCCCGATCCACATCCCACGAGAAGGAAGGCGGCAAGAAAGGCCGCCGCCGGGACCGAGCCCCGGCGGCGGCGCTTTCGCCAGCGCATCAGCCCACCGAGATTTCGAGCTGCGAGCTATTGAAGCTCGCCGCCTTGTCGACCGCCCGGCTCAACTGGCGATCGAGCTGATCGAGATCGTTCATCGCCTGAGCTTTATTGCTCCAATAGGCGCTCGTTCCCGCCTTCGCCTGCCACTTCGTATTGAAGGTGTTGATGTCGGCCACCGCCGCCGCCGAGGACTTCAAGTCGTCGCTCCTCGCCACCTCGGGGAATCTCCCCGCTTCGCCCTGCAGCTCGTCCTGATGGATCTTCGCCATCTTCAGGTCGTTGTTGATCTCCTTGCTGAACATCCGGAAATGGTCGATGAACTTGGCCGAAGGCTTGGCCTCCGACACCTGCAACTCCTGCCTCAGTCCTCGGATCTGCTGCTGGGCGCTCTTGAGCGCCGTCTCGATCATCACCGAGTGCGGCGCGAGGGTCCGCTTGGCTTCCGACATCTTCATCTGCTGCCGGTCACCTTGCTGCTGATCCATCGCCGCCGAGTCCTCCCGTCTCGCGGACTCCTCCGGTCCCTGGCTTACGGTCCCGGGCATCTGAGTCGTCTCATTTGACGGGCCGTAGGTCTCCTGGGCGAATGCCCCGGTCCCGAACGCCACGCACCCCAAAAGCAAGCCGAACGCTTTCGTGCGGAATTTCATGTGATCCTCCTTGGAATCTGTTGATTGAACCCGGAATTTGCAAAGAGGACGCCATGCCATCGCCATCCCCATCTCACCCGCTTCGACCCGATGAGCCGGAGATCCAGCCGCCGCGGCCCGAGCGGCCCGAGATCTTTCCGACGAAATCCCCCGAGATCGTGCCTCAGCGCGGAGCCCCCGAGATCCGTCCGCCGCAGCCCGAGCGCGAGCTCGAGCCTACCCCCTCGCCCGATATCGAGCCCCCGGACATCCCGCCGGAAATCGCGCCTTGAGCAAGCGGGCGGCAAAGTGTAGAAATTCACCATGCCCTCGCTCGATCTCCCGCTATTGAAAACCGTCCTCGCCCAACCGACCGCCCCTTACCGTGAACATCACGTCGCCATGCTCCTCAAGCGAACGCTCGCCGAAGCGGGCGTCCCGCATTTCGTGGATCCGATCGGCAATATCGTGATCGGTGCCGAGAACGAGCGGCGCTACCGCGCGCTTCTCGCGCACCGCGCGCCCGAGCCGCTCCGGCTCTTCATGGCGCATATGGATCACCCGGGTTTCCATGGCGTGGGCTGGCTGGGGCCCGACGAGCTTTCGGTGAAGTGGCACGGGGGAACGCCGACGGCGCACCTCGTGGGCGCGAGCGTCTGGCTCGCCTCGGAAAGCGGCTGGGAGGGCGAGGCCGAGGTGAGGCAGGCGGACCTTTATCCGCCGGGGCACGCGTTGGCGGGTCGTGCGCTGGACACGGCCATTCTCCGCGTGAATCCCGAGCTCCCCCGACGCATCCCGCGCGCGACGGAGCTTTTCGGCGGCTTCCGCTTCCGCGAGCCGGTCTGGCAGGAAGGCGAGCTGCTCTACACGAAAGCCGCGGACGATCTCGTCGGCGCGTACGCGATCGTCGCGCTCGCGCTGAGTCTCTGGAAGAAGAAGCCGCGCGCGAAGGCCGCGCCGCCGTTTCTCGGCCTGCTCACGCGCGCGGAAGAGGTCGGCTTCATCGGCGCGATCGGGCACTTCGAGCTGGGCTGGCTCGGCAAGCGCAGGCGCGAGGTGCTTTGCGTGAGCCTCGAGACCTCCCGCGCGCTTCCGGGCGCGGAGATCGGCAAAGGCCCGATCGTGCGCCTGGGCGATCGCGCGACCGTCTTCGATCCCGGCGCGCTCCGGGTGTTCACGGACCTCGCGGCGAAAGCGCTCCCCGGCGCGCACCAGCGCCGGATCATGGACGGCGGCAGCTGCGAGGCCACTGCCGCCACGGCCTATGGCCTACCGTCGATCGGGATCTCGGTGCCGCTCGGAAACTACCATAACCAGGGGCTCGAAGGCGGCCCGGACAGCCGCGGAGAGAACGGCCCTTCGCCCGAATTCGTCCAGCTGGGAGACGTCCAAGGGCTGCTCACCCTTTGCGAAGCCCTGCTTTCACCGAAGCAATCCTGGGCCGATCCCTGGGAAGCGCGTCGCAAGGCCTTCCGCAAGAGCCTGCGCGACTCCGGAAAGCTGCTCAAGGGGCGGAAATGGTGAAGCCCCGCCCCAAAGCATGGGCGAAGGTCCTCGGGTCGGTCGCGCGCGATACCTGGGCCCAGATGAAGCAGGCGCAGCTTCCGCAGGCCGCGGCGAGCCTGGCCTACACCACGATCCTCTCGTTGATCCCGGTGCTCGCCATGAGCTTCGCCATCTTCAAGGCCTTCGGGGGCCTCGACACGCTGCTGGACACCATCCAACCGTTCATCCTCTCGAATCTCGCCGAAGGCGCGAGCGAGGAGGTCATCGCGCGCATCCAGAGCTTCATCGAGAACGCGCATGCGAGCGCGCTCGGAGCCGGCGGCTTCCTGGGCCTGGTCGTCACCAGCATGAGCATGCTCTACAGCATCGAGAAGGCGATCAACCGCGTCTGGGGCACGCCCATCCGCCGCTCCTGGTTCCAGCGGATCTCGAGCTACTGGCTTTTCATCACGCTTGGGCCGGTCGCGTTCTCCTTCATCCTGGGTGCGGCGACCTCCAGCCGAATCCCGCTCACCGATGTCCTTCCAAGCGGAAGCGGCATCTTCATCCTGACTACCGGCATCTTCTACGCGGTGTACAAGTACGTCCCCAACTGCAAGGTCGATCGGCGCTTCGCGCTGCTCTCGGCCCTTTTCACCGCGATTCTCTGGAATCTCGCCCGCATGGCTTACGCGCTCTATACGGTCAAGGCGGTCAGCTACAGCAAGATCTACGGCAGCCTCGGCGCGATTCCGATCCTGCTGATCTGGATCTACATCGTCTGGCTGGTCATCCTCACCGGCGCGGCCCTCACGGCCGCGCTGCAACGCAGGATCCCCACCGAGACCATCGCCTGATCCGCGGTTGCTTCAGGCCGCCTGTCCGGCCCGGGCGCCGCGGAGCGGGAGCACCACGGTGAACAGCGCTCCGCGTCCCGCTTCGCTGGAGACCGAGATCGTTCCGCCGTGGGCCTCGACGATCTTCCGGGTGACATAGAGCCCCAGACCGAAGCCCGAAACGTGCCGGAAGGAAACCGCGCGCTCGAACCGCTCGAAGATCCGGCGCTGATCGGGTCCCGCGATTCCCGGCCCGTAATCCCGCACCTCCAACACCGCGTTGTCGGCCGTGCGACCGACCCGCAGGTCGACGCGCCCCCCGGAAGCCCCGAACTTGATCGCGTTGGAAAGGAGATTGGAAACGACCTGCCCGAGTCGCGACCGGTCCCAGGTCCCGACGATCCCGGGCTCGATTTCGAGCACGATGGCGACCTTCTCGCGTTCACCGACGGCTGCGAAGCTACGCGCGACCTCGCGCACGACGCCTCCGAGCTCGAGGGGCTCGGGGCGGATATCCAGCTGGTTCGTGAGGATCTTCGAGATATCCAATAGCTCCTCGATCAGGTCGACCAGCCGCCGTGCCTGACGCTCCGTAAAACGCAGCTTGTCGAATGCCGCCTTGGAGAATGCCCCCGTCGACCCGTATTGCCGCAGGATCATCTGAAGCTGGAGCAGCAGAGTCGTCAGCGGGGTCTTCAGCTCGTGCGAGGCCACGGAAAGAAACTCGTTGCGCTGGTTCAGCGCCTCGGTGACCGAGGCCAGCAGCGCCTCACGCTCCTCCTTCGAGCGCTTCTCCTCGGTGACATCGACGAAGATGCATAGCAGGCTCTGCGTCGTTCCTTCGCGACCCTCCACGGGATGGAGCCAGGTCGAGTTGACCCGCACCCAGCGGGCCTGGCCGTCTCGGCGCAGGATGCGACGTTCATGCACACTCAAGGGTTTCAACGGGAATGCCTCGTCGGGGAACATGAGGCGCGAAACCCGCTGGCCCACCAGCTCCTCGGGCTGGAAGCCCGAGATCACGCCCAGATGGCGGTTGGCCAGCTCGATGGTCCCGGTGCACGAGACCTGGACGATACCGACTTCAGCCTGCTCGAAGATCGCGCGCAGCTGTCGCTCGCGACGCTCGAGCATGAGCCGCCCCTCTTTCCATTCCCGCGTCACGGCCGCGAGGATGAGGTTCGCCGAGCCGATGACTGCCAGAAAACCCTGCAGATCGAGCTGAATGGCGCGATGCCCGAACAGTAGGGTCGAGCCAGGCGCGGTATTTATGGCAAGCACCGAGGTGAATGCGGCGACCGCGGTGCCCGTGGTCGCGCCCCGAAGGTCGAACCGGAGCGCGAAGCCCGCCAGGCAGGCGAACAGCGTATAGGGCTGCGCGATCCAAGTGCCCAGGCCGGGCGCCCAGGCGAGCTGGAAATCCAGGAAAGACCCGAGGCAGACCAGGAAGATCGCCGCGACCCACGAGAGGAACTCCATCCTTCTGCCGGGCGCGATCCCCTCCGACCAGGAGCGGATCAACGGAAAAATCACCACTGCCCCGAGTGTCCGCCCGGTCCATTCCAGCAGCCAGATGTCCCGCGCCTCTCCCCGCGCGACGGCATCGGCCAGCCGAAGCGCGGCTGCGCTGCCCAGGGAGCCGACGATCGTGCTTGCCGGGGCGACGAACAAAAGGAAGCGCAGGACCTCCCGATACGTGCCCAGGCACCCTTCCCGCGAGACGAATCTCCGAAAGAGGGCCCTTGCCGCGACCGCTTCCAGGAAATCCGCGGCGGCTACGGCCAGGACGAAGCCCGTCGGAAGGTCCGTCGTCATCGCGCGTCCCGCCAGGGCCAGTGCCGCGCCGGGAAGGAACGCCCTCGGGCCGAAGCTCACGAACGCCGCCAATGCGGCGCCTGACGCGGGCCAGAACGCCGCGGCGGCCCCATCGACGGTCGCGCTGTATTTCGCTCCGAAAACCAGGCAGACGAGGTAAATCAGCGGGTACTCGAGCCAGGACCTACGGAAGTACATGAAGGACCCTGACAGTCTGATCCACCGCCCCGGGATCGACATAAGCGATCGCTCCCGGAGTCGCCGCGACGAATCTGCGGACCTCGTCATCCGTGCCGATCACCGGAGGCGGTACCCCCTTACCGGTAAAGACGCGGCCGGCCCAGTAGGCGCGGATCTCGCTTTCGCGAAGATCGAAGAAAGTCCCATAGAACTCCGTTCGCACCGGGCTCCGTGCGGAGAGATCGACCGGCCGCGCGCGCGTGCCGTCGGGAAAGAATATGTCCTTTCCGAGAAAGATCCTGCGGACCTGCTCGCCGGTGAGCTCGGCCGGCGCGCCGGGATGAGTGATGATCGCGACCTTCGCGTCGGCGACCTTCGACAACGCTATCGGAAGGAGGAGGAGGAGGAGAACGGGAGCCATTCCGAGCGTCTTCTTCATCAACCCTCCTCTTCAGAACACGAAATCCACCGCCGCGCTCCAAAGCGTGATCGGCTCGCTTCCCGGGGCTTCCAGGAACTTTCCCGTCCCGGAGGTCACAATCGTTCGTTGCCATTCGAGCTTCGCGTCGACGCTGGAAGCGAGCATGAGCTTGGCGCCGAGCAGGTGGGAATGCTGACTCCCCTGATTGATCAGCGAGGGATCCCCATTGAACCAGCCATAGGTATAGTGGAACAGGAAGTCCCCGAACCGGCGTCCCGCCATGAGATAGGCGGAGAGACGGCTGGGGATGAATACCCCGTCCGAAGTCATCTTCCCGTACTCGGCGTAGCTGACCCACCCCTTCGTATCCACAGAAACGCCCGCGGAATAGAAACGATAGCGGCTATCGGGCGTGACGAAATCCCGTTCACTCACGGCCGAGGGTCCGCCCATGCCGCCAGCGCTCTTGACCAGCGTGTGCGACTCCACGTGGGCATCGACGAAGCTCAGCCTGAAACGGACCCGTTGGGTTCCGATCCCGAAGTTCGCGCCCTTGATTTCGGAAATGAAATCCCGTTCGGAATTGAATGGCCGCTCGTTGTTCAGCGTGATCGCGCCCAGATAGGCCTGCCCCCATCCATCCCATTGCGCGCTCCCGAAGCTGTAGGTGACGCTTGGACCCAGATAGGTCGAAGGGATGCGGTTGAAGTACATCTCCTCACGGGTCCGAATCCATGGACGCACGAAGCCCACGTCCAGGCGATCCGAAAGCAGCCAGACGGGCGCCCGCTGCTTTCCCAGGTCGAAAGACCAGTGGTTGTCCGGGAAATAGCGCAGGAGCACCCAATCCGCTTCCGCGGCGAAGAAATCGGTACTGCCTTCGGCGATCAGCTGAACGACCGCTTCCCAGTGCTCGCCCAAGGGCGCCGTCACGTTCAGTCCGACCACTGAATCGAGATTGAGGTTGAGATGCTCATCCGCCACGCGCAGATATGGCGTGTCAGCGCTGTTCTTCACCGCGCCAATCGTGGCGAAACCATGCCAGCGCGGCTCGTTGAACTCACCTTGCGCCGTGAGCGGCACCGCGAACGCGAAGGACGCCGCGAGACCCAGGGCCCTCCGAGATCTGAAGAACGCGCCGTGACCCACGCTCGATACCTTGGCAAGGTTCGTACCGGGCGGTCGCCTGGAGAGTCGAACGGGCGGCGGGAGGAAGCATATCAAGCACCGGAATTTTTATATCATTGTTTTTGCTATGCTTTTGATATTTTGACAAAATCAATCCAGCAATGGTACGCCTACCGGCCAAAGAAGGAAAAAATATGCCCACTTTCCGCTTCGCCGGTTCCGCCGTAGTTCTCGCCTCAATCGCTTCCTTTGGAGCTCTCTTCGGAGGCTGCACCCCGAAAATCACGACCCTGCATCGCCCAGGCATCGATTCCGCGCCCGAGGTTCGTGCACCTGACGCGATCGGCGCGGCATTCCTTCCGATGCCCAAGGCCATCGGCACGGCTTCCCCGGTTTCATCCGCCGGCAATCGCTTCGACATCGCGATCCGCAAGGATGCGCTGGAGAAGGAATTCCTCCTCCACGGCTCGCTCATTCCCCAGACGGGCATGACGACCAGCCATGGTCTGCAGGCGCGCGTGGTCGCCTTCCGCCGCGTGGGCGATCGCCTCTTCCTCCTTGAAGCCACCCAGGGCCACGTGGTGGCGCGCGAGCTACCCGCGACGCTGATCCTGGCCGAGATCCCGATCCTCAGCGAGACCGACGACGCGATCGTCATGGACTTCAACGCGGGCATGAGCCAGGCGTTCGTCGCCGGCAACTGGAAAGGCTCCGCCTCGGAGACCTCCGCGAAGCCCGTCTATGAGGACAATCGCAGCATCCTGAAGATCCGTCACAGCTTCCTCGATTCGGTGAAAACCGTGAGCGTTCGGGGCACGGACACCCTGGAGATCCATCAGATCGCCCAGGTCGAAGGCGTTGGCGCCACCGAAGGGCTGGATGAGGAAATGACGGGCGCTCCCACCGCCTCCACGATCGCCCTGCGCTACTACCTCTCCCCTTATCGCCCTAATCCTTCGTACGCTCCGAAAGGCGCGAGCGACTTCCGCCATGTCGGCTACTTCGAGATCGCCACGCAGCTCGAGGAGTCGACAGGCCGTCCGCTGCCGCGGATCTCGCGCTGGGACATCTCCCAGCCGGTCACCTATTATGTCTCAGCCAATACTCCGGCCGAGTACGTCGACGCGGTGAAAGAAGGCATCCTCTACTGGAACCGCGCCTTCGGTCGCGAGGTGCTCCGCGCCGAGGTCGCGCCCGCTGGCGTGACCGCTCCGGATCCCCGTTACAACATCGTGCAATGGGTTCCCAACGATACGGCGGGCTTCGCCTACGCGGACGGCCTGATGGACCCGCGCACGGGTGAGATCCTGCATGCCCAGGTTTATCTCACCAGCGTCTTCGGGGCGAGCCCCCGGGCGAAGATGCCCGGCGTTCTGCGGAAGCTGCGGGAACAGGGCAGCCGCGCCGACGCGCGTTCGCGCGGGGGGAGCACGGCGCTCGCGAGCGCCCGCCTCTGCGATCACGAGGCCGGCGAGCAGATCGCCCGCGGCTTCGAGCAGCTGGCGACGATGGGGACCGATGACGCCGCGTTCCTCCGCGCGGTACAGGACTATATCCGCGAGGTGGCCGCGCATGAGGTCGGGCACACGCTCGGCCTGCGCCACAACTTCGCGGGCTCGCTGGCGCAGAACATCTCGCTCGCCGAGCGGGATCGCCTGCTGCTGAGCTATCTCACCCAGGACGAGACGCCCCCGCTCGACAAGGTCTTCACCAGCTCCTTCATGGAATATTCGGCGCTGCCCGAAGGCGTGCTCTCCGCGGCGCAGGTCAAGAATCTCGGCGCGGTCTTCGAGCATGACCGCCTGGCGATCCGCTGGGCCTACGCCGACGAGGAGATCGATCCGGCCACGGCGCCGCTCTTCTGCACGGACGGGCACGCCGCGATGGATTACAAGGACTGCGTGCGCTTCGATTCGGGTGGCAAGCCGCTCATCGCCAACCAGCAGAAGCTCCGCGCGGCCTTGAAGTCGCTGCCGCAGAACTTCGCCGAGAACTTCATCCGCGCGAAGACCGCGCCTGATGCGCGCGACCGTACGCCATTCTCCCGGACGGTGATCCGGCCCACGGAGTACCTGACGGCCATCGACGAGGCGCTCACCGACCAGATCGCCTGGCTCTCGGCCGTTCCTCCCAAGTCGATCGCGACCGAGCGGAAGTTCGCCTACGTCAGCGGGTTCAACGCCGAGGAGGTCCTCGCCGCGACCCGTACCTCGATCTCCGAACAGGTCAAGGCGCTCGGCGGAGCCGAGGCCGCGCTCTTCGAGATCCTGCCCGCCTCCGATCGCCCGGCGCCCCGTCTCGCCGAAACCGCCTCGGCTGCCCTGGCGGCGTACCTCGCACGTTCCGACGTCCGCGAGGGCGTCGGTTACGACGGTAAACCTTACGTACTGAGCACGGAAGAAATCGAATTCCTCCTGGCTTCGGGCGGCAAACTCTTCGCGCAACTCGAGAGCTCCGTGATCGACCTGGCGCTCACGAAGCTCGAAGGCGCGAAGCTGGGATCGCCGCAGCTCGGCTTCGAGCTCGAGGCGGAGCTCGGGGCCACCGTGAAGGCCATCCTGCTCGGCGCGAAGGGCGACACCGCCCCCGCCGCGTTCATGGAATTCCGCTATCCTCGGGCTCTGCGCCTGAAGGCCGCGAAGCTGCTTGCCCGCTCCATGGGAGGCGAGATCCTCGACTGGTCCTCCGCGACCCGAGCCGAGTGCGCGAGCCAGCTCAAGACCCTGATCGAAGGGATCACCGCCAACGCCGAGCTGACACGCGCCCAGGCGCAATGGAAGGCCGAGCAGGAAGAGCTCCTCCAGCTCGTTCAAGCGAGCGCGAATCGCTGATTCGAAGCCGCTTTCGCGATCAATCCGCGAGCGCCTCCGCAGCGCGGTCGCGCCCGCCGCTTACCAGCGATGGTAAGCCGGATGGCCGGGCTTGACCGCGACGAAGGTGCCGCGGCAGGTCGCGCAGGTCTTTCCGCCAGCGCTCAAGGTCGCCTCGATCGTGGCGCGGTCTTCGCCGGACTCCACGACCCGCGCCACCAGGTGGATGGGACCGCTCGTGGGCGTGGGCCTGAGCAGCTTGATCGCATAATCGGCGGTCACAGTGCAGGGCGGATGGTCCAGGCCGGCCTTCCTCATCAGATGCCAGGCCGCGGTCCAGTTGGAATGGCAATCCAGAAGCGACCCGATGATGCCGCCATTCAGCATACCGGGGAACGCCTCGTGGTGCGGCTCAGGCGTCCAGTCCGCGACGACCTCTTCGCCTTGCACGATGCTGCGGATCCGGAGCCCTTTGGGATTGGCGGGCCCACAGCCGAAGCAGATGCTCTTGGGAGAATATCGATCCTGAAGTCCCACATTTGCCGAGTTCTGTGTCATACGGATCTCTTAGCGTGTTCCGTCAGTCGAGTCACGCGCGGGATCATGGCCCTGTGCCCGCCCGCGTCAGCCAGCTGCGCCAAGGAATGGGAATTGCCTGTGCCTCTCCCATGACTCAAACTCAGGTGAGCCCTCGCGATCTCCAGCTCCTCAGGCAAGAAGTCGAAGCACTCGGGGAATTCCTCAATCGGGAACGCCTTGACCGCGTGGCCGATTACGACCGCCTGAAGCTGGAGCTTGCCGCCATCAAAGCCACGCTCCAGCGACTGAACCCGCAGTTCGAACGCGTCTACAAAACCACCTACGCGGACCTGGTGCAAAATTACGATCCGGAAGCCAAAGCCGGATGATACAGTGAGCCCGTGATCGAGGCTCAAATCATCGACCGGCTTCGCCGAGCTGGCCTGTCACTTTGCACTGTCGAGTCCTGCACCGGAGGTCTCGTCGCATACCGGATCACGCGCATTCCGGGTGCGTCGGGGGTATTCTGGGGGTCGCTCATCGCGTACCGTGACGAAGCTAAGGAAATGCTTGTCGGCGTCCCATCGGAGCTGCTGTGGCGCCACGGGGCGGTTTCTCCCGAAGTCGCGCGCGAGCTGGCTCGCCTGGGTGCCGAGAAGTGCGATCCCCTGCGGCATAAAGCCGTGGCGATCTCCACGACCGGAGTCGCTGGGCCTGGCGGCGCCACCCCGGAGCGCCCTGTTGGCCTCTGCTATCTTGGCCTAGCGCTTCCAAACGGTTCGGTCCTGACGCGGGAAGTCCGCCTCGATCCCGTCCCCGAGCGCGCCGATGCCCAGCAGAATTTCTCGACCTGCGCCCTGGAATTCCTCCTGGAAAACCTTCCTTGACCGATCCGGTCGATCGCTTAATATAATTACCACACATAACCGACTCCCGAGATAGGGCGCTGGACCGATCCTGCCCGGGAGCGCAACCAGAAAGCGAGAAACGAATGACCTGTAAGCGTATAGCGCTGAGCACGATGCTCATCCTCGGCGCGCTCCCGGTAGTTTCAGCACAGGCGGAAGAAGGGCTTCCCCTACACGGCTTCGCGGATGTCGGAATGGCATTCAGCTCCGACAGCGCTCCGGAATCGTTCCGCACGCGCGGCGCAACCGTAGGGAATTTCGATCTCTATTTGACCCCGCAATTCTCCGATCGAACCAAAGGCCTATTCGAAATCCTTTTTGAGCCGGATGACGGCCGTTACATTCTGGACATCGAGCGGATTCAGGTAGGTTATACCTTCTCGGACCTCCTGACCGCCTGGCTCGGCCGCTTCCACACTCCCTATGGTTATTGGAATACGGCCTTTCATCACGGAGCGCAGATCCAGACCTCGATCCTGCGCCCCCGCTTCCTCGATTTCGAGGATGCGGGCGGCATCCTGCCGGCGCACTCGGTCGGCTTCTGGGGCACCGGCCAGTTCCGCGTAAGCTCCGATCGGGTGGTTTACGACGTCTATATCACCAATGGGGCGCGGATCCTGGGCGACGAGCTCGATCCGAACATCCAGCTCGACGACAACAAGAACACCGCTCTCGGCGGCCAGGTGGCCTATTCCTTCGGCAACGGGCCGCTGGACGGCTTCCGCCTGGGCTTTCACGGTTATACGCAGCAGATCGATACGATCAACGCGGGAACAGGGAGCGTGGACGCCAACTCGATCACCCGGGTCTATGGTTTTTCCACGGTCTATGAAAACCACGGTATCGAGGCGCTCGGCGAATATTACCGTTTCTCCGACAGGAACCTCGCCGCGGCCGATCCGGAAAAAGCTTTGGGAAGCTGGGCGGGCTTCGTGCAGCTCGGTTATGATTTCCTCCCGGAGCTGACGGCCTACGGCCGCCTGGAAAAGGCGGAGCTCGATCAGGAGGATGCCTACTTCGCCAATCAGGCGAGCGGCCGTTCCTATACGCGCGAATCCGCCGGCCTGCGGTTCCGGGTCGGCATGAACACCGCCCTGAAGTTCGAGTTCCTGCACACCAATCTGAAGGCCACGGATCAGGCCGGTTTCAACGAAGGGAGGCTCCAGTATGCGGTCAATTTCTAAAAAATGCCTGAGGTTGGCGCCAATGCTGTTCCTCGCGGTCCTCGGAACGGGCATCCAGGCCCGAGCCGAGATCTACGTGATCGGGAATCCCGACGTCACGCTTTCCTCCTCGGAGATCGCCGACGCCTTCCTGGGCGAGAAGCAGATCGCCGGGTCGACCAAGCTCGTTCCGGTGGACAATAAAGCCCTCCAGAAGGACTTTCTTTCGAAAGTCCTCAACATGGACAACGTGAAGTACAACTCGTCTTGGACCAAGAAATCCTTCCGCGACGGCATCCCCGCGCCCAAGGTCAAGTCCAATGACGCGGATGTCATCGAATTCGTGAAAAGCACGCCCGGCGCGATCGGCTATGTCAGCAGTCCCGCTTCGGGCGTGAATACGCTCGCGAAATATTGAATCCGGAATCAAAAAAGCGCACACTAGCAGGACAAGTCCGCTTGAAAGGAGGAGGGCCCGCGGGTCCCCCTCCTTTCTCACTCTGAAAGATAGGCCTGATGAAAAAACTGAGTATCCGGAACAAGCTCTTGAGCATTACCGTGATTTTCCTCATCGGCATTCTCGGGATCGCCGAGACCGCTCGACGCCAGATGGGGCTCGTCAACGAGAGCATCAACAATATCGTCTGGGTTGTTTCCAAGCGGGTGACCACGCTCAAGGATCTCAGGGCCAATCTCTACGCTCAGCAGGCGCTCGAAGGCCGGCTTGCCCTGGAGACCCGCTCCGAACGCCAGAAGCCGCTGCTCACGAAGCTCGGCGAGACCTCGGGCGTTCTCCGCGAAGGGCTCGATGAATGGGAGAAGCTTATCGTCGACGAGGAGAAGGACAATCTTCGCAAATTCCGATCCGAATATGACCTCTGGGACGGCACCCGCAAGGAGCTCGAGGCCGCGGTCGCGGGTGCGCGCAACGAGGAGATCCTCCGCATCCTCCGCAACGACTCGCATTCCGAGAGCTTCGCCCGCATGGCCGAGATCATCGACGAGTCGGTGGCGCGCAACGAGAAGCTCATGATGCTCGAGACGCTCACGTCCGACGACCATTACTCGCTCGCCAAGCGGCTCTCCATCGGGATCACCCTGCTGATCACGCTCTTGGGCGGGGGCCTCAGCGTCTGGATCATCCGGGCGCTCTCGCGGGATCTCAGCCAGGTCATGAACCTCCTCAACGACGAGTCCGACCAGGTGGCGGCGAACGCGCGGGACCTGACTGCCGCTTCGCACAACCTTTCGGATACGACCGGACGGCAGGCCTCCTCGCTCCAGGAGACCGCCGCCGCGATCGAGCAGATCAGCGCCACCGTCACCAAGAACGCCGATAGCGCCGCCCAGTCCCAGGAGGTCGCTCAGGCCAGCCGCAACGCGGCGATCCAGGGCAAGGAGGTGGTCCAATCCATGCTCCGCGCCATCGGGGACATCCGCGAGAGCAACGACACGATCCTCACCCAGATCAACCAGAGCAACTCGCAGATCCGCGACATCACGCGCGTGATCTCGGAGATCGGCGAGAAGACGAAGGTCATCAACGACATCGTCTTCCAGACCAAGCTTCTGGCCTTCAATGCCTCGGTCGAGGCGGCGCGCGCGGGCGAGCACGGCAAGGGTTTCGCCGTCGTGGCCGAGGAGGTCAGCAAGCTCGCGCAGCTCAGCGGGGGCGCGGCCCAGGAGATCTCCTCGCTCCTGGACTCGAGCATCCGCCGCGTCGAGGAGATCGTGGCCCAGACCCAGAATGAGGTGGAGTCGCTGATCGTGGACGGGAAAGGGAAGATCGAGACCGGAACCCGGGTCGCGGAGAAATGCTCGGAGATCCTCGAGTCGGTCGTCCAGAACGCGACGCAGGTCACCGAGATGATTAATGCGATCGCGAACGCGAGCCGCGAGCAGGCCATGGGAATCAGTGAGATCCGCACCACGGTGCTGCAGCTCGACCAGGCCACCGGGGAGAACGCCAAGGTCTCGAGCCAGGCGTCGAGCTCCGCGGATCGCCTCCTCAAGCAGTCCGATGCCCTGCGAGGCGCCGTAGCCTTCCTGGACGCCACCATCCGGGGCCAGAGCAAGGCCACCGGCTTCGTGGAGATCAACCGAGAGACTGCCGCAATGCCCATGGGGAACGCCTGAGATGAACACCATCAAGAAAGACCTGCTCAAAGGGAAGACCATCCTCATCGCCGACGACGAGGAGTACCTGCGCGAGGTGATCGGAGAGCGGCTGAAGATCTGCGGCGCCACCGTGCTCCTCGCCCAGCACGGGCGGGAAGCTCACGAGATCTTTCAGAAGAACGAGCAGATCGACTTCATCATCAGCGACGTGCGCATGCCCGGCGGCGACGGCGTGAGCCTGCTCCATTCCATCAAGGAAACCGGCAAGGCGACCGGAAGACCCCTCCCCCCCTTCCTCTTCATCACCGGCTTCGCGGATATCAATCATGAGCAAGCGAAGAAGCTCGGAGCCCTGGGGCTATTGAACAAGCCGTTCCAGATCCAGGAAGTGGTGAATCTGATTCTCAAGAGCTGACGACGGGCCGAGGCCGTACTTCAATCACTCACCGAGGAAGTCCTGAGGTCCAGCGAAATCGAGGGCGAGCGGCTGGATCCTCTTAGATGGATTTGACGGGAAACTCACTTCATCCAAAAGGGCCGCTCTCGGCCAATGTTCGCAGGACACCGCTTCTCGCGATATCGGCGACCTGCTGGAGCGAGGGATCTTGATCAAGAACCCTGGTGGCGGGCGGAACACGAGCTATTCGCTAGCGGAAATTTAAAGCAACTTTAGAGCCACGAGTCGTGAATTCGATTCAGTAGGAGCTAAAAGCAGGCGGATTCTGGTCGAGTTTTGGAATGTTCGCTGGTGGATATTGAACCAGACAATCAAGGGCCTCTATTCTTTTCTGAGAACAGCAACCCTCCGGGCAAATCATCGGATGGCGACGTGTGCTTTTCGACCACACTCTTGATGAATTGCCATCTGGATAAGTCCTTTTCCTTAAGATCGCGAAGAGCCTTTTGAATGGACTGCAGGTAACGGGTCCGGAAGACATCTATGTGATACGCCTTCGCGTTTCGGAATTCCTTGAGAAGTTCGGTGGTTTTCGCTCTGTCCTTCAGGAACCGCATTTGCGGCGGCATAGGCGCGCTGTTCGAGGACGTACTGAAACAGGGTTCTGAGAAGCTCGGGCTCAACTCCAACATTTCCGTCGGGATACTGCCGTTTGAACTCATCCAGGAGAATCGACTTGAGGCCGATTCCATTGTCCTGAATGTGAACTGACTCATGAACTACGATGGCTGCATCCGTGGTGGGTGTCACCACCAAGATATTCGCGGGCTCACCTTTCGAGATCACCCCGAGGGGGGAGGAAATTCCGCCAACGGCGGCATGCATACCTTTCGAATCATCAGTGACCGCGACTATCACTCCTTTGCTTATGGAAGACTGAAGCAATGAAACGGTGTCTGGATGGGTTAGGGCTGATTTCCCGGGGGACTCACTCGACGCCAGCTTTTGAACTTGGAGATAGAATCCCTGATATGTGCTTTGCCGAAGATCAGAAGGAGGCTCGACGCGGACTATTTCTCCAATTCCGCCAGAGTCGAGAAAATCCCTGAATGCCCTGCGCTCGGAATCCTTCATTCCGATGTTCCAAAACATGAGTTCCTTCAGGCTGGCACTCCGCTTCTCCCCGTCCAAGGTTTGAAGCATGATCGAATCGCTGGGAGATTCGATCATGGGTTCAAGCCTCAGGAGGTCGAGTCGAGTGGGGTCATCCTTTTTCGGTAATGCAACGTATCTGGTTCGCTCAAGGAATGACTTGTAACCGGATCGAGTGAGGTCAAAGAAGTCATCGAAGGGCATTCGGCGCAGGAACGGGCTGTCTCGATCATGCCTGAATGAAGCTGTGGACCATTCGCGGTCCCAAACCTTGAAGTCAATATAGAATGTCCCCGAATCCTCATAAGGCCCGCCGTAATGATAGATAGAGGTCCACTTTCCCTTGTCGTATGGAAATTGTACGGTCCAATTGCTCCCGATGGGCTTGACCGTTAAAGACTGGCTGATCTGCGCGTCGGATGAGATCCGTCGTTCGTCGAGGGCTGTTTTCCGAAACTTCTCGAGTGCGTTACGAGTGGTCTGGTCCAGAGCGTAATAGTTTTGGATGAGTGGGATAGTCCTGAAGTGATCAGAGCAAGGGTTCTCCACTGCCAGGACGGTATTCCCGAGGAGCAGAAGAGAAAGGCATCTGAATCGAAAGTATTGACCCAAGGATTGCCGCAGCATTGCGTTTAGTTATCGGCAATTTGAAGGAAATGCTTCAGACGCGGGTCGGACTCTCTCTTTGGCATCTCTAAACGGTATCGCCAAATACTTGGCAAATCATGACAATAAACCAAATGCCATGCGACTGCTGAATGCTCGGGATCCAAGGCGCTTTCTGAACGGCGCTGGCCTCATCGCCTTGATTTGTTCTTTGCTCGCTCATTACTCGCGCGATGGAGGCAAATCGACACCAAAGCTCGATTGTCCCCGCCTAAAAGCGGGAACTCTTTTCCCCCCTTTGTGAACACTCCCGGCTTGCTCTGATCATTTCCCAATCATTTCTAACTATTGCCGCACCATCGCTCCCGGGAAAAGCCTGGCACCCTCCTTGCTGACTCGCCGCGTAGTTTCGCAGGAACTTAAGAGTTTTGAAAGAATCGGGGGAGAAATGAAAAGGAAAAACGGAGCACTGGTTGTCCTGATCTCAATAACGAGCACGGTGCTGAACCCGGCTCTCGCTGACTCCGTCTCAGGAACGATCCGTCCGGGGCCACGGCCTCAGCCCACCGCGACCGCGAGCCCCTCACCGACACCGACCGCTGCGCCCGCGCCGATCCGCCCCGGACCGCGCCCTACTCCTACTGCGACCGCGACACCGGCACCCATTCCCACCACCGAGCCGACAGTCATCCCCACCGCCGATCCGGGCACTGAACCCGTCACCGTCGACACCAGCACCGCCACCCAGGAAGGCGAGGCCGATGGCCGCGAAGACGGCGCGCAGGAAGGCCGCGAGCGGGGCGCTCAGGATGGCCTGCTCGAAGGGGAGCGCGAAGGCCGGCGCGACGGCTTCGAGCGCTGCGCCCAGGAGGAAAGGCAACGGAACTATGACACCGGTTACGCCGAGGGCTATCGCTCGGGCCAGTACGATGGCCAGCGCGAAGGCAGCGAGCGCGGCGAAGCCGACGGTGGAGCGCAAGGCCAGATCGACGGCCATCACGATGGCCTAGCCCGCGCCGACCGCGACGCCGATCGTGATGCCTCACCCGTGGGCCGCGCCCGCGGAATCGAAGAAGCCGATCGCTCCGATGCGACCGATCGCGGAACCCGGGACGGCGCCGTCGCGGGTGACCGCCAGGCCCGTGAGCGCGCGATCGAGATCGACTATGCCCGTGCCCGCGAGGAGCTCCGCAACGAGCGCTTTGCCGAGCCGATCCGCTTCCAGGACGAATTCTCTCAGAGGTCCTCGAAGGCCGCCCCGAAGGCGACCTCGCTTCTCAAGAGCCTGTTTCAACTCTCCAGTCGGGGGGATTTCACGAATATCACGCCGGAACGCGATGGCGGCTCCGCCGACTTCCGTTACTTCAACCCCAGCCGCAATTACTCGACTCCCGAGGAGAACGGAGCTTACCTTCAGGCCTATCGCAGCGGGTACCTGAACGGCTTCCGCATCGAATACGCGAGCACCTTCCGCTTCACCTATCGCGAAGGTCACGAGGAGGGCGCGAAGCGGGGCTGCCAGGACGCGCGCCGGCGCGACTACCGCGAGCATTTCAATCGCGGCTTCGAGGTCGGACGCCTGGACGGCTATCGTCAGGCTTACGATCGCGCCTATGAGGAAGCGCGGCGTAGCGAGTACAACCGAGCCTTCCCGAGAGCTTCGGAGCTTGCCTATCGCGATGCCTATCAGCCTGCTTACGATCGCCATTTCGAGGAGTCCCGCGCCCAAGGATACCGCGAGCGCGTGAGCGAGCTTTACGGCGCCGCCTTCGAGCGCAGCCGGCAGGCCACCTTCGAAGCCCGTTACCCGGGTTACGCCGTGCAGGAAACCGAGCGGGGACGCAAGGATGAGGCTCGCGATTTCGTCGAGCGTCCGGTGCGGCTGCTCGCGGCCGAGGTCCTCGAGACGATCGATAACGGACTGATGGAACCGGGCGAGGCTTTGCGCCTGCGGCTCACCCTGCGCAACTTCGCCAACCAGGCGATCAACGGCAAGGACCTCCGCATCAAGATCGAGGCTCTCGACCTGGGCTCCGCCGTGATCACCGAAGGAGAAGCCGTGCTCGTCCGCAACCTGCGCGAGCAGAGCTCCACTGCCGTGACGAACGCGCTGGAGTTCCGAATGAACGAGTCGGCGGTCCGGCGCGCGAGCCGGTTCCGCGTGACCGCCCAGTACCAGGGTCGCGGCATAGGAGAGCTGTCGCTTGAGGTGAACACCCGGTTCCAAGTCGAGGTGGCTCTTGCCGGGGAGCTCACCGTGAAGGACGGCCTGCCCACGACGCTCAAGATCCGCCTCACCAACCAGTCGCTCCGGGCGACAGACGCCGCGCTCAAGCTCCGCCTGGCCACCGACTCGGGCCAGCTCGAGGTGCCCCATCCCGAGCAGCTCACGGGCGGAATGGAACCCGGCGAATCCCGCGAGATCGAGTTCACCGTCATCGGACGCACCGCCCAGGATTCCATTCGGATTCCGCTTGCCGTGAGCGTGAACGGCGCGGGCCGGCGCGTGGGTCTGCTTGACGCCACCGATGAGGTCCCGGTCGTGAACGACTATCGCGTGACCCTGACCGGAGCCGCGGGCCGGCTCACCGAGGCGGGTGTTGCCCGGATGACCTATCGGGTGAGGAATCTGGGCTCGCGGCTCCTTTACAAAGGGCTGCAGCTCCGGATCACCGTGAAGAACACCGCCAACACGGAGAACTTCGCGGTGATCGGCCCCGCCACGCAGTACCTCATGCCGCTCGAAAAAGGCGAACAGGCCACCTTCCTCGTCCCGGTGCTCGTCAAAGCCGCGAACGAAAGCTGTACGCTGGAGCTCGAGCTTCAGGAGGACGGCCACACCGTGGCGATTCACCAGGTCAATTTCCAGAAAACCCTGAACTTATCGGAGCGCATATGAAAAAGACCGTTGTTACCCTGCTTATCGGCCTGGCCCTCTCCGCCTGCGGGAAAGTTCCCAAAGGTTATAACGGGAAGTTCGCGGATGCGGCCACAGGCGCCAAGCTGACGCTCGAAGGGAGCCAAGGTTCGCTCGTGACCACGGACGGACGGACGCTCGAGGCCAAAGCGAAAGCGCTCGACTTCGAAGCCCTGGTCAAGGGTGAGCCGGGAATCTACCTGCGCGCCTTGGCCGATGATGAGAAAAAGTCCGAGGTTTTTTGGATCTTCCCGAAACAAGAGACCCGCAAGCAGGAGTTCGATTTCGTCTGGGTCGAAGCTGAAGTGCTCTACTCCCGCTTCACGGCCGAAAAAGACGAGAAGGTCCAGCAGTTCAAGATGATCCACTGCACGGACGGGATGATCCTGCTGGATCTCCCTTCCCGGAGCTGGAACGGCGGCTGCCCGGACACAGCGTTGGAGTACGACTTCGTGCGCCGAGAGTAGGCTTGAATTTGCGCAGGCTCCCTGCTTAAATGGGCCGCATGTCGCTCTCCCGCCTGTCGTTCTCCCGCGCGTCGCTGCCGCCTCTGCTTTCCAGCTGCCTCTGCATCCTGACTCCGGGCGGGCTTTCGGGCTGCGGCTGGGCGACGAACAACGGAAGCGTGCTGGGTTTCGCGAGCTTCACTTCCGAGAACAGCGCAGGAACGACCGGCATCGGCAACGCGCAGTTCAACTCCAACCCCGAAAAGGGCAACTCGCTCGCGCAGTCCTTCCAGCTTTCCTCGGAGAACAAGCTCGGACGGGTTTCACTGAAGCTCGGGGTTTCCGGCAATACGAGCACCCTTGCCAACCATACCTTGACGCTCACGATCGAGAAGAGCCGTTCGAGCCTCGAAGCCTATCCGAACGGCTCGGCCTTCGACGCCAACGCCACCCTGACGCTTCCGATCTCCCAGCTCCAGACGAGCGCCCAGTACGTGACCTTCGTGCTCCCCGCTCAGGTCACGCTCGACAAGGACACGGTTTACTGGATCCGGCTCGAAGCCAGCTATCCGGTACCCTCCAACAGTTTCGTGACCTGGGCCGGCTACAGCGGCGACTCGGTGAACGGTTATTCGCAGGGTACCGCTCTTTACGAGACGATCGGCGGCACCTGGACGAACAATCTCCTCGGGACCTTCACCGATCTCACCTTCGTCCTCGAGAACTGAGATGGTCCGCTTCGGCAAGACAGGCTGGCAGGTTTCGCCCGTCGGCTTCGGCGGATACCGCATCAACGATCGCCAGCCGGAGCACCGCGAGGCGCTCCGGCTGGCGCTGCTCGGCGGCTGCAATCTCGTGGACACCGCGGCCAACTACGGCGAGGGCGCCTCGGAACTTCTGATCGGGCAGGTCCTGGGCGAGCTCACGGCAGAAAAGAAGCTGCTTCGCGAGCACGTCCATGTCGTGACGAAAGCCGGCTTCCTCCAAGGCGACACCCTGCGGCTCGCGCGCACGCGAGAGGAAGAAGGTCGCCCCTATCCTGAGATCGTCGAGTGCGGTCCGGAGCTTCGGCACTGCCTCTCGCCGGAGTTCCTCGAGGACGAGCTCACGCGCTCGCTCCGGCGCCTGGGGCTGACCTCGGTCGATCTTTTCCTGCTCCACAATCCCGAGACCTTTCTCTTCGAGGGCGGCACGCACTCGGAATACTACGCCCGGCTGGAGCGCGCCTTCGCGCACCTGGAACGCGAGGCCGCGCGCGGCCGGATCCGGTATTACGGCATTTCCTCCAATACGCTCGCGAATCCGAAAGAGGCCCCCGGCTTCACCTCGCTCGAAGCCGTCCTCGAGCGGGCGGGCCCGCGATTCGCGGCGATCGAGTTCCCCTTCAATCTCATGGAACCGGGCGCGGCGCTCGAGCACAATAACGGCGCTCGCACGCTCCTGGAATTCGCGAGGGAGAAGGATCTCGGAACGCTCGCCAACCGGCCGCTGCACGCCCGCATCGGGGAGCGGCAGCTGCGGCTGGCGGATTTTCCCGTCCATGACCCCGAGCTGACCCGGCAGAGGATCCTCATGGGCGTGGACACGCTCACCCGGCTGGAGGCCTCCTTTCCGGCGGCGAGCGGCGAGCTCCCTGAGGAGCTGCGCTGGGGCCACGTGCTGCGCCGCAATTTCAACCGGCTCGAAGAGCTCGACACCTGGAAGAATTTTCTCGAGTTCCGCATCCGCCCCGCGCTCGGGGCGGCGAGCGGTCGGTTCGCCGAGAATGAGGAGGAGGCTTCCGAAGCGCGCGCTTCGTGGCTCAAGGAGTATCTCGCCGCGGCGACGGGGCTTTTCGAAGCGATCACGCATCATCTGGAGAACCACGCCGCGGTGGACGCCGATCGCGTCAATCGCACGCTCATCGAGGCGGCTCCCTCGCTCGCGGCAGCGCCTGCCGCGACCCTTTCGCAGAAAGCGCTGCGGATCTATCGCGCCTTCCCGGGACTGCACTGCATCCTTGTCGGGATGCGCACTCCGGCTCATGTCCGGGATGCGCTCGCGCCGCAGCCCCCGCTTTCCGAATCCGAGGCGCTCCACGCGCTGGAAGGCGCCGAGCTGCTGCGCTGAGCGGACGCCCCAGGCTGCTTTTATTCAACCAGCAATAAATAATCGTGCGGAATGCATATTTCAGGTTGCATACCACGGCGCGCCATCGGTTATGACCGTCCCCGAACTCAGAGAAAGGACGGTAAGTATGACCCAACGCCCATCACGGAACGCATCACGGAAGATGTCCCTGTGGACAGTCGCCTTCGCGCTGCTCGGTTTGTCCTGCAGCGGTGGGGGTTCCGCCGGCTCCTCCGGAAAATCGCTCACGCTGGTCAACTCGGCCGGAGCCGCAGAGAGCGCCGCGCCGGCCGTGACGCTCGCGCTGAAATTCGTCGAGTACACCGATTCGGCCGGCAAGCCCGTCCTGAGCCAGGAGGCGCTTGCCGCGATGACCGAGAAGATGAACGGCATCTTCGCCCCCTGCGGCGTGCGGCTGGTGCTCGAGGAGGTGCAGAACGTCGAGCCCACCAACTTCGGCCTGACCTACAGCCTCGACTCGCTGAGCAGCCTGGACCGGATCCGCGCCCAGTTCGACAACCCGAAGCAGCTCGTGGTGGTGAACACCGGAGAGTGGAACCACAACAATGTCGGCTCGGCCAACGCGTGGACGACCATGCCAGGGGAAAGCCCCTCGGGCGCGGTGATCGAAGCGCCCGTCGCGGACTTCGCCGAGATCGTCGCGCACGAGCTCGGTCACTACCTCAGCCTGGATCATGTCTCGGATCAGTCCAACCTCATGAACCCGGTCATCTATTCCAGCTCGCGCGGACTGGACGCCGGCCAGTGTGAGGCTCTGCGCCAGAGCGCGCAAAGCGACCGCGCGCAGGCCCTGCGGTAAAACGTGAAAAAGGCAGGAGAATTCTGCCTTCGCAAATTCTTCGGGAACAGGATGGATGCAGCGTGTTATCCTACTGCAATGAACGTCAAATCCATCCTGGTCCTGGAAGACGAGCTCGAGCTGCAATCCCCTCTCTCAAACATCCTCGCCAAGATCTATCCCGCGGCGAAAATCAGCTGCCTCACCACCGGCGAAGAAGCGCTCAAATCCCTGCGGCAGACGCACGGCTTTGAGCTGGTACTGTCGGATATCATCCTGCCAGGCAACGTCACCGGCATCGATTTCTGGAAAGCCTGCCAGGAGAAATTCCCCGGGACGCCGTTCTGCTTCATGTCCGGCCTGCCGCGGGAATTTTACCTGAGCATGTTCCCCGACAGCCACCCGCTTCCCGGCTTCATCGCCAAGCCTTTCAGCTCGCGAGAGCTGCTCGACGTCCTGACGGAACACCTCGTCCGGTCCGCCGCGTAATCGGGCACCCCGCATGCACCACTTCCTGTAATCGAGATATCCGCTGGCGAACAAGCTCGCCCTCGATTTACAGGAGGCAAGTCATCATGATTTCCATCAGGACCCATAACGTGCTCGATTACGTGATCGGCGCGTTCCTGTTTCTCTGTCCGGCGCTCTTTGGTTTCGGCGGAATCGACGCCGCACGCAACACCTTCGTGTCACTGGGCGTCGGGTTGATCGCCTACAGTCTTCTGACGCGCTATCCTTATTCCATGGTGAAGTGGATTCCGCTCCAGGTGCATATGGGCTTGGACGTGGCTCTCGGCGTGATCCTGCTCTTGGCGCCCACGGTGCTGGGTTACCGCGAGCTGCTGAGCAGCGGCCAGAACGCCTTGCATATCGTCATGGGGCTCGGCGCGATCGCGTTCGTGATCTTCACGCGCCCGGCTCGGGCGAGAGAGGTCGGGGTTCTCGGCGAGGAAGAGCGGCCCGGCTACAAGAAAGCCGCTTGATCCTCACCAGGCGCGATTGAAGACGAACGCGCTCTTGCTCGCGGCGTCGCAGTAGCGCGTGTCGGGCGGGGTCTGCAGCACGATCTGGTAGCCGCTCGCGAGATACTCGTAGGTAAGAGCGCTCACGGCGAGCACCGGATCGTAATGCTGCTGGCAGGTACCCGCGGTATCCGGACTGCCATTGAGGAACGCGGAAATCTGGGCGTTCTGGATCGAAAGGCGCGTACCGTCCACGCCCCGGAGCGCGAATACGAAGTTGATCACGCAGCCCGTGGCGGGATACGAGTCGATCATCGTCACGCGCCGATCCTCGATCACCAGCGTTTCCTCGTAAAGCTCCTCTTCGTTCGCGACCTGCGGCACGAAGCCGAACCCCGGAACCATGCAGCCGAAGTTCTCGGCTGTCCTGAACTTGAATGTCCCCAGCAGCGAAGGGGCGACCGCGGCGATCGAAGTGCCCGCCGGAGCCGGACCGGCCAAATTCGAGGGCACGGCGTTCCGCTGGGTCATCGGGGTCGTCGTCGATTGGATCTTCTGCGCGCAGCCCTGGGCAAGAAGCAGGGCACCGGTGAAACCAATGATAAAACTGATCTTGAACGAACGCTTCATGACTCACTCCACTCTTCTCGCTTCCCGTCCGCCTGGCGAAACATCCGATTCGCCGACCCGGAAAGCGAAGCCCGCGCGCAGACGGGCTCTTCCCCTGTGTCAAAGCAACCGCAGTGCCAACGCGCGCGCGGGCGCGCTTCAAGCGTGATTTCACGTCTTTGTCCGGAACTGTCCGGAACCAGCGGCGCTCAGGCGCGCTTGGAGGGATGACTGGTGTCGAGGAGTTCGACAGCGCCGGAGGGGCCGCGGAGCCGTGCGCGGCTCAGAAATAAAGCCGCGTGCCCAGCGAGGCGCCCGAAAGAGCGCTCGAGGGTTCGGAGAAATAGCTCCCGGTGACGCGCACGAAGTCGAAGTCGATGAATGCGCCGGCCTCGAAGCGCTTTCCGCCGAGCGACGCCCCCGAGGCGGATTCGAAGACATGACGGAAGAGCCCTTCGATCCCGAAAAACCGGGCAAGGTAGATATTCGTGCGGACTCCCGCCAGCGCGGCCCGCGCGCCGTCGCGCGAGATGAGGCCCGTTTGAAGCGTGATCTGTGTCGCCTGATCGGAGTAGCCGAAAATCCTCAGGTGAAAGAGCCCTCGGAAAGTCCGCGCGGCGCTGTCCTCATACTGAGCTTCGAGGCCGAAGATCGAGGCGTAGGCGGCGAAGCTCCCCGACCAGCCGGTGAAGCTCCCTGACGGGCTGTTCCCCGTGCGGTAGTCTGCGCCCAGCGAAAACTCGAACGGCGAGGGCGTATGCAGCGCGAGCCACATATCCATGAGACGGATCTTCTCCTTGGTCTCGAGCCACTCCGAGAGGCTCCAGCGCTTCTGCGCCTTTGCCTCCTGTTTCTTGACGACGATCGTATAGACATCGTCCGCCTGAACCCACGCCGGCGCCCCAACCGCTGCCGCCGCGAAAAGCCCCACCCAAAATCGGATCTTTCGCATTCCTCCATGCTACCCGAAGACCTCGACCCATTCCCCCTCAAAAACCGCACCAAACCCTGCAGGGAAAGTTAAAAGCTTTAATCCGTCTTTTCCGTTAGTTAGGTATCCGCCGTCCGTTTCACTTTTCTCTTCACATTAGGGACGCGGCGCGTCATACTGAAAACATCTCGCTCGAAACGTTGAACGTCGGCTGAAAGGTTATGAATCGATTTCTCTCTCTTCCACTCCTACTGATCGCCCTCGCACTGGCGCAAAGCTGCGCCCGCGATCCGGTCCTCGACGTCGGGGAATTCGCCCCCTACGTGGAACGCTTCGAGACGGAATCCCAGCGCAACGGGGTTCCGGTGCAGGTCACGGACCTCATCATCCGCTTCGGACAGATGCTCACCCCTTCGGAACGCGGCGCGTGCGAGCTCGCGAGCGGCGCCACACCGATCATCACCATCCGCCAGGAAACCTGGGAAAAAATGGACGAGGCCGAGCGCGAGGAGCTGCTCTTCCATGAGATGGGCCACTGCGTGCTCCGTCGCACCCACCGTTCCGATATCAGCACCAAGGGCGTTCCCAGCAGCATCATGAACCCCTATCTGATCCGTGGCTCCGTCTATCTGAAAAACCAGGCTTACTATCTGCGGGAACTCTTCGCGGGCCAGGCGCCCGAGGATCTCGCGCGGGGGCTTTAGGCCGCGCGCCGTTCAGGCCGCGCGCTGGCGTGTGAGATTCCCCAGGAATCGGAGCGCATCGACCGTCGTGAAGATCCCGAGCACCGCGCCGTCGCGCCCCTGAACCACGGCGCTGCCGTATCGCCGCTCCGCCATCGTGCTCACGACTTCGTCGACCGGCGCTTCCGGCCCGACGACAAAGGGGCGATGGCTCATCACATGCTCCACGAGCGAATCGCCGGGAACGGGATACCTCAGCGCGTACTTCAGGTCCCGGTCGCTCACCACGCCGACCAACTTGCCGTGTTTCATTACGGGAAAATGCCGGATTCCTTTGCGCCTCATCGACTCCATCGCGTCCGTCAAAGGAGTCGCCGCGTCGATCACCGCGGGGTTGCTCGTCATGACCTGGCTGATTCTGATGGTTTCGCGGATTTCCATGATCGTTTCCATGATCGGGCTCCTGTCCAAAAGGATACTGAGTTCTGTGTCGAGGCCTGCGCAGGGACGGCGTCACCACCCGCTGCAAAGGTGCAGCCACTCTCGCGCGAACCGGGCGAGCGACGCTAGAGCCGAAAACACTTGTAATGCGGACGCGCAGCCTCCGCTGGAGATCCTAACAAGAGGCCACGCGGGTTTCGTTCGCACGGGCTCCGCGCTCACGCACGGGTTCAGCCCGTTCCGGGCGGAGCGGGCGCTCTTTGCTTGAGCTTGCGCGACCAGATCCCAAGCCCCTCGAGCTCGTTCATGATGACGTAGAAGCTGACGTTCTTGAGCTCCCGCCCCCAGGTCACCACTCGCGAGTACGCGAGGGCGTCCCAGAAGCGGCCTCTCTTCTCGCCCTTTTTCGCGCCCGTGATCGTGCGCGCGATCGTGCCGGTCAGGGCCCTGAGGTAAGCTTGGAATCCGTCTTTGTTCTTGGCCTTGAGTACCAGGTGCAGGTGATTGCCCGCGTTGGCGTAGCGATACACCTTCACGTGAAATCGCTTCGCGAGGCCGAAAACCAGGTGTTTCACACGCTTCTCGTGCTTAACTTTGAGGAGCGACCAGTCGTCTTTGGCCTTCTCCGAGCGGAGCACCACGTGCAGCGGCAGCCGCGGGCTCATCGGGCGCGCGGTCTTGCGCCGGCCCTCGCCCAGGCGTCCCCCGTGCTCGCGCCGGGCGAGGCCGCGGAAGGCGGGGGTTTTGAGGAAGTCGAGCTGCTGGGCAGGCTTGCGGGGCATGACTGAGGGTGTTTCTATCTCTGGATTTTTGCGAAATCAAGCTTAAAGATGACTTTTATTGCAGGGGCAATGTTATTCCAGAGTCAAGCGTCTGGCGTCCGAGCACATGACTGACACGAACCGAGGACATCGTTGACACTTCTCTGGAGAATGGCAGCGGGAGGGTTTCCGTGTGCCATGGAAGGAGACGCAATTGTTCGAGGAGAGATTCAAGTTTGTGCTCGAGGCAGAGAAGGCAGAACGGCCGTTTTGTACGCTCTGTCAGGACTTCGGGATCAGTCGCCAGACAGGTTATAAATGGTTGGCGAGATACCGGTGACATCCATCACCGGAGAGTTTGAAGAAGAATAAACTGGCTCTCACCGCCTGATCCTTCCGTCCCTCTGGCCTCCTAGATCCCATTCTTGCTTTAGCCAAGGATCTCCGAAGCTATGAATCGGGGTTTTCAGCGATGACCGGGGCGAAACTGAGTAGCATCCGGACAGCGCGCATCACCGAGCCGCGGCGGGGCCGGATTCGAGGTCTTTTTGGATCACCTCGGCTTGGCGGGCCAATAACTTGTCGGCGATCTTCTTGACGGCGTCGGGAGATTCCTTTGCCTTGGCTTGGAGCAGGACGGAAGCAGTTCGCCTCCGCTTGGATGTAGGATTCCGTCTCGGGGTAGGTCAGCTTGACCTTTCCTTTGCCGTTGTGCTCGGCCTGCTTGGCACGAGCCTCTTCAAGAAAGTTGACGGCGGGGTTCATCATCAGCAACATCGTAAAGTCTCTGTGGCGCCCGTGAGACGTGTCCAAATAAATATGGGAATCCTCTCGAAAAGGAGGGGTGAACCCCATGAACTCAATCAAACAGCGTCCGGTATCTGCTGCAATCTCGCAGCTGCGCGCCGAGATCGAAGCCTTGC
>JAMPXJ010000036.1 GCA_023701205.1 Oligoflexia bacterium | reverse complement strand
TCGGCAAGGCTTCGATCTCGGCGCGCAGCTGCGAGATTGCAGCAGATACCGGACGCTGTTTGATTGAGTTCATGGGGTTCACCCCTCCTTTTCGAGAGGATTCCCATATTTATTTGGACACGTCTCACGGGCGCCACAGAGACTTTACATAATAATTGCTACCCATATTCCCGCTTTATCAAAGCTTCTCAACATACGCGCAAGGAGTCCAACGAGGAAAAACCTCATCAGAACCTCCTCGACGACGCCTCCATAAAAACTAGCGAAAAATCCGGCTGCTCGGCTTGGTGACTTGGCATTAAGAGCAGCTAACGTCGGCTCGGCCATCGCAAATAGTTTGTCCCCCATGATAACCAGTAGCCCCGCAACGCACCCTGCGATGACCGCCTTGCTCCAATTTTTTCGCAGAACAACAGTCTGACCATGCTCGAGAAGCGGCGCTCCAGCTAATGAGCTAGTCCGTTTCGCAAGAATCCCGACATAGATTGGTACAGGATATAATATCAGTGCATTCAGAGCTGAAAGCAAAAGAATGGACGCGGACATCCCTTGCTCGTTATGTCTCAGAGCAAGAGCATATGGAACCACCGCAATGGACCCGATCACGCATCCAAGTAAGAGCAGACCGAAGAGTCGCAGCTCGGTGCGATTTAGTCGGAGCCAGTTCATTTGCCGATACTTTCTCGTAACTTTGCCGCGAACGACTCAGGATCTTCCGGATTGATTACGAAATTCCGAAATAGCCCTGTCCTGCGCCGAACAGTAACAAATCGCGGCGGCCAAAGATTAGTCCAATGTTCATTCCAAAAGGTGTACCCAAGTTCTACATCCTCGATGCCGGAAAACGGCACAGAGCGAATTAGCCAAGGTCCAAGTTTCACCTCTAGAGCTTTATCTGAAAGCAAATAACGGAAAAGCGCCATGGCTCACAACATTAGAATACTTTCTGAAAGACCTCCACTGTATGTTGAAGTAGCGAAAAAGTTTACTTTATCCAGCATTGTTCGGTCATGTCCCTTGTCGCGACGAATCTGATTCGCAATCTTGTTCATTGAAACGTCCTGCAGTTCCGATGGCTTAATTAGTCCTCAACGATGACCATAACGATGATTCCGATTGCGTTGGCTTCTGAATCACCGGGATCTTCAGGGGCGTGAGATCTTCGAACTTATGAAACTTGATATTGATCGCCCGGCTCCCGGCTTCGTGTGGGATGATCATGACCGCTTCGCCGACCCCGAGTTCGCGCTTGAAGTGGTTCGGGGGGGTGGATGATGAACTCGTCGACTGGAAGCACCGGTCTAAAAAGGGATGATTTCCACCGGTCTACCGGGGACAGGGACAGCAAAGGGTCGCCGGGATTTGTGGGACAGAGAGTTTGAGCTTAGACTTGATGAATGGACCCCACCCCCGGCCTTGAGCTTCATCCTCGGCCCGCCATTGAGTTTAGCTGCGGCCAAAACGCCCAAAAGACCTACAACCTAGAATCGGAGCTCAACAAGTACCGCAAGCCTCAGGTGCTCATCATTGACGAGCTGGGATACGTGGCGCTGGACACTCAGGCCAGCAACTTATTCTTCCAGGTGATCAGCTCCCGACACGACTCGGAATTGGGGACCATAGCAACCACCAATATCCCGTTCGGGAAGTTCAACCAGATATTTGCCAACGACGCCATTGCCCACGCCATCGTCGATCGACTCGTCAATGAAGCCGAGGTCTTTTACATGGAGGGAGATAGCTATCGGCCACATCAACGGCAAGAGAAAATGAAGCGCAAGAAACAGGGCGCTTAACTCGCCACGGCCATCGTGCATGAGGCGGCGTGGGTTCGGTCGCGTTTTGCGGCGGAAAGCTCATACCGCCTCACGCGCTCCATCGAAATGTCCACTTTGAAACTGGTGATAGCTGTACCCCTGGTACCGGTAAACCGGTAATTTCTGTCCCTTTTGAAACCGGCGCCTCCAGTTTAAGAAGTACCAAAATCAACAAGTCGTGCTGGTGAACTTTCGCGAAGACTAAACTCTACACCCCTTTGACTCAAAGGCCTTTACTTTTCGAGACTTAGGCGTCACTCGCCCTTGAGAGCATCTAATTGGCATTAAGGCGCCCTCAAAAACATTTCCTTGCTATCCGATACACTCATGATATGCTCTTAAGAGCATCTAAAATCCCCAGACTCGCTCTCAAGCGATAGGACACTTATGGTCGCCCGTAACACGCTTCTTCAAGCCCCGCCTTACGCCGTCGAACAGGCGCTCAAGCGTTTTGGAACCAACCTACGGACGGCCCGCATTCGCCGCCGGTTGACGGTCGAAGACGTTGCTCAAAAGATCGGAACCGGCGTACGTGCCATACTAGACGCGGAAAAGGGGAAACCCTCGACGAGCGCCGCTGTGTACACGGCTCTTCTGTGGGCGTTCGGTCTTTTGAACGACTTCGAGGCGCTAGCCGATCCGGCTCGAGACTCAGAAGGACAAACGCTCGCCCTTGCCCGCGAGGGTTCACGGGTTCGCCATCGGACTGGGAAGACCGGAGGGTTGGACAATGACTTCTGATGCACGCTCCTCGGAGTGCTTTGTCTACATCACCCTGCCGGGCCAGACTCAACCCATCACTGCGGGGCGTTTTGAGCTCACAACGACAAGAGCCGGAGTTTCTCTTGGCAGGTTCGTTTACGGGAAGCACTACCTTGAGAATCCCGACGCAGTTGAATTCGATCCCATCGAGCTCAGGCTAGCGCCGCGCACGTACGAGACCACAGCCCTCAAAGGCGTCTTCGGAGCTATCCGTGATGCAGGGCCGGATTACTGGGGTCGGCGTGTGATCGAGCGAAACGCGGGAAAAGCGCAGCTCGGCGAAATGGATTACCTCCTGCATTCACCTGATGACCGTGCTGGCGCCCTCGGTTTTGGCTTGAATCGAAATCCCCCGGCGCCTCGCCGCCACTTCAATCAGACGCTCGATCTTGAAAAGCTGCAAACGATCGCCGATGCGATCGTTGCTGACCAGGAGCTACCCCCTGACGCGATTACTGGCCAGGTCGAGGAGCTCATGCTCATCGGTACCTCGATGGGAGGCGGAAGGCCAAAAGCGGTTGTAGAAGACGCTGATGGCCTTTGGGTCGCCAAGTTCAACCGTACCGACGACAAGTGGAACAATGCTCGCGTTGAGCATGCAATGCTCCAACTCGCCCGAAGCTGCGGCATTACGACGGCTGAGAGCCGGCTCGTATCGGTCGGCGGCCGTGACGTGCTTCTTGTGAAACGATTTGACCGCGAGAAAACCGAGAATGGCTACCTTCGAGCGCGGATGGTCAGCGGGCTTACGCTTCTGCGAGCCGAGGAGCTTCCCTCAGCACGGGATAACTGGTCTTACGTACTGCTCGCGGAAGAGCTTCGGCGCGCAAGCTCACAGCCTGATGCGGATGCGAAAGAGCTATTCAAGCGGATGTGCTTCAATGCCTTGATCTCAAACATTGACGACCACCCACGCAATCACGCGATCATCGCAAAAAACCGGGAGTGGAAGCTGTCACCAGCCTATGACCTGACCCCAGCTGCACCCATCAGTGTCGAGCGGCGGGATCTTGCGATGGCGGTAGGAGATGCCGGCCGTTTCGCTAATGCTGAAAATATCCTATCCCAATGTCAGCGTTTCCTGGTGAAGCGGGATCAGGCCGAGACCTTGGTCAAGGAGATGGCAGTGCAGGTAAAGTCGACCTGGTATCAGGTCGCGAGAGGAGCCGGTGTACCAGAGGCGCACTGCGAGCTGATCTCGGGCGCGTTCGCCTACCCTGGATTTGACCTGCCACTACCCAAGGCCTAGCTGACGTATGACCTCCGGCCGCTCAAATCATTGGGGTAATGATCCAGCAAAACTCTCTATTGGCATAGAGCAGGAGCACTTCATCGCAAAGGATGGGCGCGCCCCTACCCTGGCCGAGATGGCGCACGTCTTTCAAACCCTCGTCACTCAGGGATACAGGCCCGCGCGTTCGGCCAAGGACCTGCTCGCTCAGGTCAACATGGATGTGCCTGAGGGCTCTCTCCAATGGTGAAAAGGACCTGGGCTCCCTGCGGAAAAACGCCAATTCTCAAGACGAAAACAAGATCTCACAAAAAGATTTCCGCCATCGGCGCACTTGCGACCACCGCAACCGGAAGAAAACCGCAATTGCTCTTCCGACTTCATCCCGGAAAAAACGTAAGTGCCGCCGAATGCGTCGCCTTTCTTGAGCAGCTCAAGCTGAACTTTCCAGGACGCCACATCATCGTGATCTGGGACGGACTCCGTGCCCATTGGGGAAAGAAGGTCCAGCGTTGGAGACAAAAGCATCCGCGGATCCACCTCCACAAGCTGCCACCCTACGCCCCCGAGCTGAATCCCATCGAATATGCCTGGGGATACCTGAAATACCATGAGCTCGCCAACCTGGCTCCGGAGTCAGAATCGGAGCTCTTCACTCAAGCGAAGGCGGCCATCTGCCGGTTGAGGAAACGGCCGGATATCTTGTCCTCATTTATACGGCACGCGCCGATAAATTTTTTTGCCAGATGACTGGCTTTATTTATGCGGAGATCAATAGGTATGTTTTTTCGGATACAAATTCGCCTCATTCAGTGGAACTGATGCGCCTGACTATCGAGCGGGGCGATCATGAGGTTTGGCTTGCTTTCGCGGAAGGGGCCTCCCCCCGCTTGTTCAAGGAAGACATGAGCGGAGTCAGGTAGTTGCTCATTCAAAAGGGAGGTCAGGCGGTCGTCGACGAACTCTACTTCCAAGCGCTGGACCATGGTCAAAAATGCCCATCCTCTTTTGAGATTTTGGGCGAAGGCTTGGGACTTGGCGGGAAGTAGCCGCGTCCGCTCTGGGCTCCTCTTTAACGTATTCTTTCTCGTCGTCTTTCGCTAATCGTGGTTTGCAATGGCCAAGACAGATCGGGCTTACCGACTTCTTTTCTCGCAAACCAGCCATTCCTCAAGCCGAAGCTCGAACTGATCGAGCGCCGAGAGCGAGGCCGGGATCAATCCGTCCTCGGTGGGGCCTTGATCGTGATGGAGCTGGAGAAGGAAGTTCCGGCCTGAAAAAACCTCGGTGCCTTCGGGGCGGTTCGGACTCGCGGTAGTCCGCTTCACGGCATAGCTCCTCACGTCGCGCTTCCCGCCCGGATCGATCACATGCAGGGTCGCCCGGAAGCGTCCGCCTGCCTGCGCTTTGATCGATACCTCATATCCTTCATCACCGCCGAACGGGGTCCGAGCGCATTCGTAGACGAGCCTTTCGGAGACGGCAAATGCGGAAGCCGAAGACAACAGGACCAAAACAGCAGCTATTGGGTAAAGCATGGAGACTTCCTAACGCGAATACAGCTCCGCGTCAATTCTCAGTTCATGCCTTTGTTTCGCGGCAGGGTGCCGGAAAGCGCGGAATACCCTTGCGCTGACGCTCGGTTTTTCGCCTACTTAGGACCCGCTTTTTGAGGTATCTTGAACCCCCGATGCGTCTCCTTCTGCTGCGCGAACTCCAGGCACGCTGGCTTGACTCTCTTCTGGGCGCCTTGCTCATCGCGGTCGTGATAGCCGCCCTGCTGGCTCAACGCTCGCTCAGCGCTTCCGCGGGCGCGAAAATCCACGAGCTCGCGCATCATCTCGGAAAGAACATGCTCGTACTGCCGGCCGCGATGGATCGCGCGGCGTTTTACCGGGGGAACTACGGTACCCAGACCATGCCCCGGGAATACCTCGCGCGGCTCCATTCCTCGGACCTCAGCAGCCATATCCGCGAGAGCTCCGCCCTGCTTTATGGCAACATCAAAACGAATGGCGTCCCGCTCGTGCTCCTCGGGATGGATCCCTGGCAAGGTTCCGACGAGGCCGCGTACCTCGGCACGGCGGCGTCGACCCGGCTGGGCCTGAGCGGCGGCGCCTCGTTCGCTTTGCAGCCGGCGCGGCGGCTCACCGTCGCGGAGGTGGTGGAATCCCCGCCCGATGGCCTGGATCAGGGCATTTTCACCTCGCTCGCCACGGCCCAGGCCATCTTGGACAAGCCCGACTCCATGAACGCCCTTCGGCTCGGCGGCTGCTGGTGCCGGATCAATGTCGAAACGCTGGCGACCGAGGTCGAAAAGCTTCTTCCGGGAACCCGGGCCATCACCATCGCCGGCATGATCCGAGCCCAGAAAGGAACGCTCGCGGTGATGGAGCGTTTCGCAGCCGTGCTTCAGCTCGTCGGCCTGGGTGCGATCGCGGGAACCATCGTGACCCTGCTCTCGGCCCAGGTGAGGCGTTCACGCCCTGAAATCGGGCTGCTTCTTGCCATGGGCGCTTCTCCCCGGATGGTCAGCGCCTGCTTCGTGTTCAAGGCGGGGCTCATCGGCGCCCTGGGCGCTCATCTGGGCTTTCTCCTGGGAAGCGTCCTTACCAGCCAGCTCGGCTCGCGGCTTCTGGGGCTTCCTCTGCAGGTCACCTACGACGCTGTTTTGCCTGTTTTCGGAGGATCGATGTTCCTGAGTGTTCTTTCGGCCCTGATTCCGGCCTGGCGCGCATCCCGACTCGATCCGGCGGAGGCTCTACGAAATGACTGAATCCCTCATCACGCTTCAAGCCGTCGAAAAAGTCTTCGCTGCCCGGGACGGCCGGACCGTCACCGCGCTCGACCGACTGGACCTCGAGATCGGCGCGGGCGATTTCGTGGCCATCGTCGGGGCGAGCGGCAGCGGCAAGAGCACGCTGCTCTTCACGATCGGGGGCCTCCTGGAGCCCTCCGCCGGAAAGGTCATCGTGGCGGGCACCCCGGTTTACGGCCTCTCACCGGGAGAGCGCGCCCTGCTTCGCCAGAAGCGGATCGGTTTCATGTTTCAGACTTTCAACCTGCTGCCTTACCTGAGCTGCCTCGAGAACGTGATGGTCGCGCCGCTGCTTGCGGGAAGCACGCGCGCTGAAGCCAAAACCCAGGCCACGGCGATCCTGGAGCGTCTCGGCCTCGCCCACCGCCTGGCCCATCGCCCCGGCGAACTCAGCGTGGGAGAGCGCCAACGAGTGGCGCTGGCGAGAAGCGTCGTCAACAAGCCCGATGTCCTGCTCGCCGACGAGCCGACGGGTAACCTCGATCCCGCGATGACTGAAGAGATCGTCGGCCTGTTGCAGGAATTGAACATGGCGGGCCAAACGATTCTCATGGTCACGCACGATCATCGCCTCGCGGTTCGAAGCAAGCGGGTCATCACGCTGGCCAAGGGCCGCCTGGCATGAGCTCGCCCCTGGGCAGCGCGTTTTGGCTGGCTTGGCGGGAGCTCACGGCGCGCACCGCGGGATTTCTGACGAGTCTCCTGCTCGTGGCGCTCGCTGTGGGCCTCTGCACCGGAAACGAGCTTGTCTCGCGAGCCCGGGAAGTGGCGCTCAACGCGGAGATCGACCGGATCGGCCCACCGATCAGGATCGCGCCTGCCGGCATATCCCAGACCAGCCTCGGCAGGCTCGAGTTCGGCAGCCGGTACCTGGATCCCGAGCTTCGCACCCGGGTGTCTCGGCGCCACTCCGACTCGCTCCGCGCCGTCGAAACCCGGCTGGTGCTGTCGACCAGGGTCGACGGCCACGAAACCCCGACGGTAGGGATCGAAAACGCGCCATTCGGCCGCGACGAGGTAGCGCTTGGAGCAACCACCGCCGAGCGTCTGAGGAAAGGGCCCGGTGATCAGGTAGAACTTCTCAAGCAGCGCCTCACGGTCGCTGCAGTGATCCCCACCACCGGAACGACCGAGGATCTGGCGGTCTGGGTTGCCCGGGAGAAGCTGCAGGCTCTCGCCAACCTGCCCGAGCCGGCCAATGAGCTCCGGCTTTATCTGCTGCCAGGAGTCGACTCCCGGAAACTAGGACATCTCCTCCGGAGCGAACATCCCGACCTCACGGTCGTCGTTCAGGATCGGGGCGCGGTCGCCGAAGAGCAAGCCCCCGCCGCTCTCGGCAAGCATCGTTTCGTGGTCTACGTCGTCACCGCCGTCATCGTCGCGCTCGCCCTCCTGATCGGAGCGTTTCTCAACGCCAGGGAACGCACCCCCGAAGTGGCCACGCTGATCGCGATCGGCGCGACGAAAACGACCGTGTTCTGCGTACTCATGTTGAGAGCCGTCGTCGTGAGCGTCCTGGGAACGATCACGGGCGCCCTTGTCGCCATCACGGCGACCCTGCTCAATCTTCCGCCGGGCACCCCGATCGGCGTCTTTCTCGCCGACTCGCTCGCTCTTTTTCTCTTCGCGCTCGCAGCCACTCTCGCCCTGAGCGTCGTCGCGGCCGGGCCGGTCCTTGTGGCGGCCGGCAAGGGCTGGAACGGTTACGAGTAGCCTGCTCGGCTAGCCCGGCATCCGCGCAAGGCGAAGTCGCCAACCAAGCTCAAGAGACGCTATTCCGCATAGAATGGCTCCCGAGAGCCAGATCAGACTGAGCCCCAAGGATGCCTCGGCGCCAGCGCCGATCAGAACCAGCAAAGAGATGCCCGAAAGAGCGGCCAGCTGCCTGCCTCCGAAGCGCCGCAATACCCTAAGCTCTTCCGCGCTAAGTACCCAGCTGATCGCCAGGAGGCTTGATCCAAGAAAAAAACCGCCACAGGCGAACTGACACCCGACATCTCCCAAAGACATGAAAAGGTGAGCCAGGCCGGCGTCCTCGTCACCCGTGAGACTGACTCCCATCTGCGGACACGCCAAAAGCCCCAATAGCCCGACTCCCGCATGAATAAGAGACACCTTGATGAAGACCAGCCACGGCGACGGATTCAGAAGCCCGCCGATCTTCGCAAGCAAGCCTTGGCTCAAACCGGCAGGCGGACTCACTTCCCGCGCACTCAGGAATGCCTGATACTCGTTTGCCCAGTTTCTCTTAGAGCCCTCGCGCACGCTGGCCTCCTCATCGATTACTACGCTTCGGATGTTCGAATTGTGACAACACGCCCATTATTTCCCTCAATTCACGGGAGGCGCACTCCGGCTCAGAAACCCCGCAAGTACAAACAGGATCAAAACGCCGCCCGCCTCCAACCGCACCGCCCTGCGCACACGCCTCGCCGAGTCCCGAGCGGGAATGCTCCCCCAGGCCGGCAGATGCTTGAAATGGTTCAGGGAAGCCGCGGCCAGCACCCCCGCGAAAACGACCGCCTTCGAGACAAACAAGAGGGAATAACCCGAAGAAAGCCAGTTCAGGCCACTCACCCCCGCGCTCAGGCCAGAAAAGAGTCCCGTGACGAAGATGATGCCCGTGGCGGCCAGGGCGATCCGGGAAAACCCTCGAACCCCCTGCTCAAGCTCCGAGTCGCTGAGCTTCGCGATCGAAGCGGGCGACAGCCAAACGAGCAAAGCCAGGAGGCCGCCCCACCAGCTTGAGACCGCGATCAGATGAGCCCAGTCGTTGAGGAACGCCAGGGCGAATCCGCTTTCCTTGGCCGCCGGATGCCCGGTCAAGGAAAAAGCCGCCAGCGAAACCAAACCCAGCCCCAAGGCTAGACCGCGCCATTTCCGAAGCAAAGCGATCAGCAAGAACGCCGCCGACGCGCACTTCGCCAGCCAAAGCCGGCCGAAATCCGTTCCGCCCAGGATCTGCCAAAGCTCAGCGGGTTTCCAGGAGTCACCGAGATCGGCCGCCGCCCCCAGCGCCCAGGCGCCCGAGAGAAGCGCCGCGAGCAGCGCCAGAAGCCTGCCGAGATGCTCCAGGCCCGAGCAGCCATCGCTTCGGCGCGCGATGAAGCTCCGGAAAATCAAGACGCCCGGTACGGCGCTCGTCGCGGCGAAATCAGCTCCTCGAAGGATTTCCAGACCGGCCATGCTTATTTCTTCTCCGATACCGTGAACCGGAAACTTCCGCGTGCCTTATGCGTATCCTTCGATACCGTGCTCCACTCGACCTGGTACTTCCCGGGAACCAAGGGCTGCTTCAATGCCACTTCCAGGCCCGTCTCCTCTCCAGGAATCGGGGCGGGAGCGCCCACATCGACTCGTTCCCCCTTTTCCGAGGTGACGACCAGCTTCGAAAGCTTCTGCAGCACGGCTTCTGAGAGGCGGATCTGTACCATTTTTGGCGCCTCATCCAGGATCGCCTCCGCTTTGGGGTCCGACGATTTCATGTGCGTGTGGGCGAACGCCAGACCGGGCAGCGCGATCAGCAAAACGGCCGGGATCAAACTGAAAGACCTCTTCATACCTTGGCTCCTTTTTTCATTTCGAAATTCCACTTCCAGATCGTGAAGATCGCCGGATAGACCAGAAGCTCCATCACAAAGGAGGCCAGAATGCCTCCCAGCATGGGAGCCGCGATCCGCTTCATGACATCCGCTCCCGCATTGGCCGTGCTCGACCACATGATCGGAAGAAGCGCCAGGACGAGACAGGCTACCGTCATCACCTTGGGCCGAACGCGCTTCACCGCTCCGTAATGGACGGCTTCGCGCAGCTCCTCGAAGGAGCGCATCCGGCCCACCCCACGTGCCTTCTCATACGCAAGATCCAGGTAAAGCAGCATGAAGATCCCCGTCTCGGCATCGACGCCCAGAAGCGCGATCAGGCCGACCCAGACGGCAATGCTCATGTTGTAATCCAGCAGATAGAGGAACCAGAAAGCGCCCACCGCTGAGAACGGCACCGCCAGCAGAATGATCGCGGTTTTCGGCCACGAGCCGGTGTTCGCGTGAAGGAGCAGGATGATGATGAAGAGCGTGATCGGTACGATCACCTTGAGCTTCTCCCTCACCCGCTCCATGTTTTCGTACTGTCCGCTCCAGACCAGCGTCACCCCCGAAGGTACCTTGAGCTCGCGGGTCACGAGCGCCTTCGCGTCGTGCACGTAGCTGCCGATATCCCGATCCGCCACGTCGACGTAGACATAGCTCGAGAGCAGGCCGTTCTCGTTTCGAATCATCGATGGCCCCTGCACCATGGCCAGCTCGGCGAGCTGCCCCATGGGCACCTGGGCGCCGGAGGGAGTCGCCACCAGCACCCGCTTCAGGGCATCGATATTCGAACGGTAATCCGCCGAATAGCGGACATTGATGGAATAGCGCTCCCGGCCCTCGATCGTCTTGGATACCGGCTCGCCGCCGACGGCGGTCATCAGGGTTTCCTGCGCTTCGCCGATGCTGATTCCATAGCGCGCCAGCGCCTCGCGATTGAAATTGAAATCCAGGAAATAGCCCCCGGCGCTCCTTTCGGCGAACGCGCTTCTCGTTCCCTCCACCTTGGGAAGCAGCTTCTCGAGCTCCAGGCCGACCTTCTCGACCTGTTCGATGGAATCCCCCATCACCTTGATGCCCACGGGAGTCCTCACGCCCGTCGTGAGCATGTCGATCCTGGCCCGGATCGGCATCGTCCAGGCGTTGGACGTTCCCGCGAAGCGCGTCTTCTGATCCATCTCCGCGATCAGCTCCTCCCAGGTCATGAACCGGGGCGTGATGAGCGTGAAGGGCCACTGCAGGAAGCGCGGCAGGAACGAATACCACCGCTCCGCCTCGCGCCACTCGGTCTGCGGCTTGAGCACCACGGTCGTCTCCATCATGGAAAACGGCGCCGGATCCGTCGAGGTCTCCGCCCTGCCCGCCTTTCCGAATACCCTTTCCACCTCGGGAAAGGACTTCAGCAGCGCGTCCTGCCGCTGAAGGAGGTCCTGGGCGGACGCCACCGAAAGCCCGGGCATCGTCGTGGGCATGTAAAGGATCGTGCCCTCGTTCAGCGGGGGCATGAACTCCGAACCCAGCTTGAAATAGACGGGAACCGTCGCGGCCATGGCCGCGAGCGCAAGCAGGATCACCTTGAACCGATGCGCGATGGCCCAATCGACCATGGGGCCATAGACCTTGAAAAGCGCCTTGCTGATCGGATGCTCGTCTTCCGGTATCGTTTTGCCGACCAAAACGGCGTTCCGGATCCTCGACAACCAGCGCGGCCGGAACTGTCTTTCGGTGAAAGCGGTCAGCGAGACCCGGATGGCCGGATCGAGCGTGATGCTGAGAAAGGCCGCGACGATCATCGAGAGGTTCTTGGTGTAAGCCAGGGGCTTGAAGAGCTTGCCTTCCTGGGCCTCCAGGGCAAAGATCGGAAGGAAGGAAACGGCGATGACCAGAAGGGAATAGAAGCTCGCCGGGCCCACTTCCTTGATCGCGGAGATCACCACCTCCTTGGGATCCTCCTTTTTGCCTGTCCGCTCCCATTCCTCCAGGTGCTTATGGGCGTTTTCAACCACGACGATGGCCGCGTCGACCATCGCGCCGATGGCGATGGCGATGCCGCCCAGGCTCATGATGTTGGAGGAAATCCCCATGAAATGCATCGGAATGAAGCTGATCAACACCGCGAGCGGCAAGGTCACGATGGGAATCAGGGCGCTCGGGATATGCAGCAGGAAAACCAGGATCACGATGCTGACGATCACCATCTCGAGCACGAGCTCATGCTTGAGGGTCGCTACCGCGCGCTGAATCAGGTCGGAGCGGTCATAGGTGATCAACAGCTCCACGCCTTGCGGAAGCGAGGGCTTGATCTCCTCGATCTTGCGCTTGACCGCGTCGATCACGCGCGTGGCGTTCTCGCCATAACGCATGATCACCACGCCGCCCACCGTGTTGCCCTGCCCGTCCAGATCGGTGACCCCTCGCCGAATCTCGGGGCCGACCGTCACGGTGGCGACGTTCTTCAGGTAAATGGGCGTGCCGTTTTCGTAGCCAAGCACCACCTTCTCGATGTCCTTGGCGCTCTTGATGTACCCGCGTCCCCGGATCATGTACTCGGCGCCGGAAACCTCGAGCAGCCTGGCGCCCACCTCGTTATTGCCCGTCTTGATGGCCTCGACGACCTTCCCGATGGGGATCCGGTACGTGCTCAGGGCATTCGGGTTGAGCTTGACCTGATATTGCTTCTGAAAGCCCCCTACCGCCGCCACCTCGGAGACTCCGGGCACGGTCTGCAGGACGAACCTCAGGAACCAGTCCTGATAGGACCTCAGATCGGCGAGCGAGCGCTTCCCGGTCTTGTCGACCAGGGCGTATTGAAACACCCAGCCGATGCCGGTCGCGTCGGGCCCCAGTTCCGTTTGAACTCCCTGCGGGAGCTGCGGCGTGATCTTGGACAGGTACTCCAGCGTTCGGGAGCGGGCCCAGTAAGGATCCGTGCCGTCCTGGAAGATGACGTAGACGTAGGAGTACCCGAAATCCGAAAAGCCCCGGATGTCCTTGACCTTCGGAGCCCCGAGCATGGAGCTGATGATCGGATAGGTCACCTGATCTTCGATGATATCCGGGCTTCTATCCCAGCGAGAATAGATGATCACCTGGGTTTCGGAAAGATCCGGGATCGCGTCGACCGGGATGCTCTGGAGCGAGAACCAGGCGGCCACCGTGGCCACGGCCACCACGAGAAGCACCATGAAGCGGTTTCTTGCTGAGAACTCGATGACTTTCTCGATCATGGCTATTCTCCGGGTTGGCGCGCGATTGGGCTAGTTTTCCGTCTTTGGCATGCAATGCTTCATCTGAGCATGCCATTCCTGGCCTTTGGGACACTCCGGCGTCTTGGGCGCGCCCTCGGCAGAAGCCGCGGCAACCACGCCCTTCAGCCGGGACTCGGAATCGATCAGGAAGTTCGCACTGGTCACGATTCTCTCGCCGCCGGTCAGGCCGGCGCCCACGGCGACCTCATCACCGGCCTGGAACTTGAGGGTCACCACTCTGGGCTCGAAGTTCCCGCTCCCGTCCTCGACGAAAATCCACGCCTGCTTGCCGGTATCCAGGACCGCGTCGAACGGTACCGTCACCTGCTCACCCAACGGGGAGAGGATCGACACGTTCACGAAAGATTCAGGCCTCAGCAGGGACTTGGCGTTGGCCACCTGAATCCGGACCTTCGCCGTTCGCGTCGCAGGATTCAGCACCCGATCCACGGACACGACCTTGCCAGCTAGCTCTTTGCCGGCGAGAACCCCTCCGGTGATCCGGGCCGAAAGCCCCGGCTGCACGCTGGCCAGATCCATTTCGTAGACTTCGGCATAGATCCACACGCTCTCGCCCGGGCTGGTCAGCAGAAGGCTCGGGCCCTGAGACTCCCCTTCCTTCAAGGCCGCGATCTGCTTATCCGAAAGCCCCAGGATCTTGAGTCTCAGCTTGGCGGATTCGACCATGCGCTCCGCCGAATGCTTCACCTCCGCGATTGGCGAGTTCTGGACCCGGGAGAGCTGCTTGACCGCTTCGAGATATTCGTTTTGAGCGGTATAAAGCTCGGGATCGAAGGCTACCCGACCCGCGGCCTGAATTTCCTTGAAGAGCGGCTTCTTCTCGGCCACTCCGAATTTCACCCCGATCATCTGCTGGCGCTCGGCACTCAGATGGAACATCGCGTGCCCTTCGGGCATGCCGGGTTTTTGGCTCTCCGCCCGTCCTTCGGTCGCCTTGACCAGATTCATCCCACAGATGGGACATTGTCCCGGGCCATCCTTGCGGATCTGCGGATGCATGGGGCACGTCCAGGCCTCCTGCGGCGGCTGCTCCTGCTTTGTCCCGAGCGCGGCCTTGCCGCCGGAGGCCGCTTCGCCCCCGCCGCCGGGGGCGGGCGTCTGCTTGGAGGAACACGCGGAAGACAACGCCGAAAGGATCACCAGGCCCAGCAGGCAGGATTTCGAGTCCATACTATTCTTCTCCAAAAGGAAGAGTGCTCAGGGACACCCCCGAGATCTTCTCAAGTTCAGTCAAGACCTCAACGAAGCGGGCGAGCGAACGATAGTAACCCATCCGCACCTCGTAAAGGGACCGCTCCGAATCCAGCAGCTCCAGGAATCCCGTCCGGCCCGCGCCGTAAGCGGCGCGCGAGGAGTTCAAGGTAACCGTCGCCTGGGGCACCAGGGCGCTTTCATAGACCTTGACCACCTTGTCGTAGCTCTCGACCTTGGCGACCAAGGACCGTACCTGAGCCTGGACCTCGCGCGTCATGGCCTCGAGATTCTTCTCGGCGGAAATGAGCCGCGAGGAAGCGGAGGAGACCTCGCTCGTCTGTCGGGCGAAGAACCAAAGCGGTATCGTCGCTTCGACGCTGAACACCGAGGCGCCCGGGACCGAGTTGACGAAGGGCCTTCGGTAGCTCAGCATGAAATCGGGGGCATAGCTCAGGAGCGAGAGCGAACGCATCGCGCCCGCCTCTTTCACCATGGCTTTCCCGGAGGATAGGACTCTGGAGTTTCGAAGCGCCAGCGTCTCGATCTCCTCCTTGCCGACGGTGAGCTTCGGCGCCTTGAGCGCTTCCGCCGCCAGGACGGGCTTTTCCGAAGGAAGCCGATTCAGGCTGGCATTGAGCATGGCCTCGGCCTCTTCCACCTCCTGCGCCTGGAGAATGATCTCGTTTTCATTCCTGGTCTGCTCCACGTGCGCCTTCATCTCGTCCTGCTGAGGCACGGCGCCCGTCGCCCTGCGCGCTTCGGCCGAGCGGGCGATCTCGCGAAGCGTCTCGCGCTGGGCCTCCAGCAACGAAAGCATCCTTCGGGCCGAGTAGACGTTATAGAGGCCGCTCAGGACCTTTTGACGGATCTCGAGCCTCTTTGCCCGCAGGTCCTCGAGAGCGGCATCCGCCCGGGCTCCTTGCGCCGCTCCCATGGCGAAATACTTGCCCGGAAACATGAGCTCCTGGGAAACCATCCAGGAGCTCATCGGACCCATTTCCTCCTGCTCCCGATCGAGGTTCATCTCCCTCATGAATCCGAAACGGGGGTTCGCCGGAGCGTATTGCAGGGTAACAGCGGAGCGCTCGGCTTCGGACCTCGCCTGAAAGGCTGCGATCTCCGGGTTGGCCGAAAATGCCTCCCGAAGCGCCTCCTGCGGGCCAAGCCCGGCCTTCCCGGGCTCGACTGGAGCCGCCCAACTGAGTTGCCAAAGCCCTAGCCCTGCAGCAAAAAGCCAAATAAATCCCGTTTTCACAGATTCAGGAGCCTCCGTAGCCCGATCTGGCGCCGTGAGCATTGCGCGCGGCGGATCGTACTCATGGTTGAATACGCTTCGGAGCGCCCTCTTGTGACAGGCTACGAATTTTTTTTCATTTGCCCGGAATGCCGGCGTCCAGGCCGACATAGGGCTGCGTCAGAAGCAATCGCCCGAGCTTCGAAGAGGAGATCTGATAGGAGTAGGCCGCGTTGAGCCGTTCCACCTCGAACTCGAAGGCCTTCTCGCTGGTCTCCATCAGCTGATCGATGAATTCCTCGTCCGAGATGTTGCGTTCCCCCACGGTAAACCAGCGGTACAGGCGCTGCAGCTGCGACTTGGCGCTTCTCAAGCCGCGTTCTGAGACGTCAAACCCCTCGAGCGCGCTGTTCAGCTCCGCCGCGACCTCGTGCGAGCGCTGCTCGATGAACGAGAGCATTTCGGCCCTTCTGACCTCGAGCTCGCGGGTCTTGGACCTGGAAATCTCGATTTGCGTCGCGTAGCCGAAGCCGATGTCCGTGCCTGACATGGGATCCAGGAACGCGAATTTCGCCACCTGCGTTGATTTCTCGGAGGCCACGATCATGTTGTCCATGATCTTGAGCTCAAGGCTGCTTTCCTGGGCGCTCTTGAAGAAGGAGCGAGCATCCGTCCTTTCCGCCTCGTACAGATTGGGGAGCCGGACTTCTGCCAGCCCTTCCAGCCCGAAGGAGGGAGAAAGGGCTACCGACTGAGCCAGCGCCGCGCGCCCGATCGCGTACGCGCCCCTGAGCTCCGCCCGATCCTTGACCATCTTCGCGATCCGGATATCCATCCGGTCGGTGCTGCCGGCCGGCACGCTTCCCTTCTGCTCGGACTGAGCGAGCTGGTCACGAAGCTTGCCCAGCCAGTCGAGATAGTCGTCGATGAGGCTCAGGAGCGTCTGATCGCGGTGCACGACATGGTATAACGCCTGGACATTGCTCATCTCGTTCGCCCGAAGCGCCATGTAGGAGGCTTTTTCCGCCTCGTACATGAACTTCGCTTCCTTCCACTCGTACCAGTTGGAAGGGAAGATGAACGGAAGCAGCCCGGGAAAGGCCTCCAAGATCCCCGCGACCGGCCCCATCACGAAGAAAGTGGCGATCGACCGCGTGCTCACCCGCGGCAGCAGGTTGGCACCCGCCTCCTGGATTCTCTTTCGCGCCCTGAAAAGCTTTTCCGCATCGGCCGCCACCGCGTAGTTCATGAACTTCGCGCGTCCCATCAGCTCGTCGAGCGAAAAGACGCGGTTACCGGAGCCCTCCCCCGCGGGAAGCGCGTCCTGGCCCGCCGGCCCCAGCTTCAGGCTGTAGAGAAGCCTTTGACCCGCGGCCTCACCTTGCCTGAGCTCGAACGAGCCGTCTTTGAGGCAGACCTGCGTGGAAATCCCGTCACGTTCCCCAAAGGCGCAGTCGCCTTCGATCCGGAGTCGTTCGCCCTCCAGCGACAGGGCGTGGGAACTCAGCGTGATTTCGGATCTCCCCCCGAACTCCAGGACGATCCTCTCGCCAGCCGCGCTCGCCAGGGTGCGGAACACCTCAAGCTCAACCTTCCTCCCGAGCTTTCCTTTCACGACCGCGACCACTTCGCTCTGCCCGCGATAGGAGGAAAGCTCCCGGCCATGGTAGCGGCCCGAGACATCCAGCTCTTTCCAGGAATCGCAGGCGCTCAGGACAGCCAACGAGATCGCGGACACCACCCACAACGCAAGGTTCTGTCGGTTGAACATTTTATTTCGCCTCACTGGCTTCGGACGAGTTTTGGGCAGAAATAGGACGGAGGGATGCTGGAATCCGTGAGCCTGCTCACCTTGCCGTCGTCGAGCGCCACCTTGAAGATCCCGCTCCAAGTGCCGGTGCTTCCGGTGAAATACACCTCGCGCATATCCGGAGACCACAGCGGGCAAACCTTGCGGTAGCGATCGCTGCCTCTCGGACCGCGCGCAGGCGCGACGAAAGCCGCGAGCACCTCCGTGCTCCGGGTCGCGACGGAGTAGGCCTTGAGGAATTGTCCCTTCTTGGAATTACTCCAGTAGAGGATTCGCTTTCCGTCCGGAGACCAGCTGGCCTCGTAGGCCTTCTCCTCCGGTGAGCTGACCGGGAACTCCTCCTCGCCGCTGCGGAGCATCAGGACCGATTTTTCGGAAAGATTTCCCTTGGGCGCGGTTTGCAGCACGTAGTGAGCGAGGCTCATCCCGTTTCGCCACTGGAAGTCGCGGATCGACTCCTCGGGGGCCTGGGCCACGGCAAGCGTCACGGCGGAGGCGAGGCCCACCGGCTTCCCCGCCTCTCCGGCATCAGTACCGCCCGGCAGCTCAAAAGAGAGGATCGTGGAGCGTCCTTGGATTCTCCGCTCGAAATGGAGCGATCTCACATCGGGGGAAAAACTGGGCACCCCGTCCTCGAAGTCGGCGATCCGCCGTCCTCGCGCGTCCACCGGAGCCGGGACCTCCACTGGCACCTCGCTCTCGACATCCAGCAAGCGCATCTGCCATCGGTTCGTCTCCCGATCCAGCTCCCGGAAGGCGATCCATCTTCCGTCCCACGACGGCACGGGATCGCTCAAGCTCCCGTCCCGCGAAAGATAGAGCCGATAGCTGCTTCCCTGGTTGAGGTTCAACAAAAGCAGAGAGCTGCCGAAGCCGAACTTCTCGTACCCGATCGCTACCGCCAGGTCGTTGCGCGGATAAGGCGCGGCATCCCTGATTTCAACCCCGTCGCTGCTGAAGCGGATCGGCACCGAATCCCTCGCGGACGAAGACAGCGTGAAAAGATGGATCCCGGTGACCTCATCTCCACCGCTGACGAGCAGGATCGAGGAAGCGGCGCTTTCGGACGAACCGCGGCCGAGCCCGACACCCGGTGTGCCCGGGAGCCCCGTGTTTTCACCCGGGCCGACCACTGGCTGCGCATCCGTACCGGCCTGCGGGGCGCCCGCGCTCTCCTTGGGAGTGATGTCCACGGTTCCGGAGGCGGCGCAGCCGGCCAGCAGGACTGCCGAAAGCCAAACCAGGCCCCCGGCAGAAAGGCTGAACAGGGGTTTCCGCATCGATTTCTGATCTTCGTTTCTCAAAAGCGCCATGACTTTCTCCGAATTTTCCCAATTCCATATGAAAGCGGCACGGCGAAGTAAACATCGCACCTTTGTGTACATCAAGCGGATGACTTGAGGGCGAAAAGAAACGTTCACAACGAAGCGGGCTTTACGTTCCAGGCCGCGTCTCCTATTTCGATATCCTCGGAGATATGAAAATGAAACACTTCAAAGCCCTTCTTTCGTTGGTGATCTCGCTGTTGATGCTCAGTTCCGTCGCGCTGGCCGCGCAACTCCATTGCGACGTCTGCGGAATGACGATTCCCGAGAAAGCCCGCCATTACATCATGCTCAAGGCTCCCGCCGGAGCTCCCAAGCCTCTCCACGTCTGTTCGGCCAGCTGCCTGAAGAAGGCGAAAAAGGGCGAACCCAAGTATACCCAGGCCGACTTCGCGGACTTCAATCATCCGGAGAAGTTCGTTTCGGGAGACAAGGCGTTCTTCCTCATCAAGAGCTCCAAGATCAAGGCGGATCTCGGTGAGATGGCGATGCCGCCCTATATCGGAGCCTTCTCGACGAAAGCCGAAGCCGAAGCCGCCAAGGCCAAATATGGTGACGGCGAAGTGGTGCAGGGCCTCGAGAGCGCACTCAAATAATTTCGAACCAGGGTGGGGGGGGGAAACGATGATGTCAGCCAGGATCCTCTTCGGGATCACTTTACTAGCGATTGGAACGGCCTGCGGGCCGATGAACCAGCCCGTCGGGCGGGAGGCGGGAAACGAGCTCGCCTCCCTGCGTTCGGGCCAGACCGTCCTGACGCGCAACAAGCGTTTCGTGCTGTATCTGGGCCTGTCCGACGCCAAGGCCAGACCCGTGCAGTGGGATAACGCTTACACGATCCGGGTGATGAGAGCGGACCAGTTCACCCCGCTTTCGCCCGCCGCGACCGTGACGATCCACAGCGACATGCCCGGAATGGCGGGGATGGACGCGACGGATCTCGCGACAGTGAACCCGGATGGCTCCTTCAGCGCAACCTTGATCTACTCGATGCCGGGACTGTGGTCCGTCAAGGTCACGATCCAGGACGGCACGGAGACGGATGAGTATGAGTTCGAAGAGCAGATCTGAAACGGCCGGCATTCGCCTCGCGGCCCTGGGCCTGATCTGCTGGGCTGCCGGCACCGCGGCACCGATGCGCGCCCACGCCACGGCCTGCTGCGCCGGCGGCGGCGGGCAGTCGATCTGCGTGCTCCCGACGGAACAGGATTTCCAGTTCGGCCTCTCGACCGCGTTCAAGCTCAGCGCGGGAGAGTTCGATGCCTATGGCAACTACACCCCGATCCGCGACGGCAACTCCTGGAGATCGACGACCACCACGTTCGGAGCGGCATACCGGCTTTCCGACTACTGGCAGCTGGGATTGAGCGTTCCGATCGTCCGAAACGATCAGGTGATCTCGGGTACCAAAAAGGCCGCTACCGGCCTCGGCGATCCCGTGCTCGAAGGCAGGTATGCGCTTTGGGATGACCTGGGTTTCCTCCCTTACCGTCCCGGCCTCACCCTCTACGCCGGGATGAAGCTCCCGCTGGGAACGTCCCTTTACCGGTCCGCGGACCCGTTTGAGACCGATGTGACGAGTGACGGCCTCATCGTGATGCATGCCGGCGCCAGCGCCTCGAAGCTCTATCGGCCGATCAAGCTGCAGCTCGATGGAGGGGTCTTTTATCCTTTCGCGCGGAATGTCGAAGCAGTCCGCGGCGCAGCCGTCCCGGAGCCCTATCGGGTCAAGCCCGGCAATCGCATCCAGACGTCCGAGAGCATTTCGTATCTGCTCAACACCGAATGGAGCGCCTTCGTCGGCCTTCGCCAGTTATGGCAGCTGCATTCCCGGACCTCCGCCGACGGAACACTGGACGGGTCAGCCGCGCGACTTTTCACCGGCCAGGCCGGCATGAGCTACTCGCAGGGCGCCTCCTGGACTCTTCTGGCGTCCTACGAGACCGCCTCCCCTTTCGCCCGCTATCTGGTGAATCAAGCCAAGGTCCAATCGGTGACGCTCATGGCGTCCTTCGGAGGAATCTGACTTGGTGATCACGTGGCTCGCCATCATCCCGATGATCGCCTCGAGCCTGGCCCAGGGAGGCGCGGGGGAGCCGCGTCCGGACTTCTCAGCCGCCCTGCTGGATCGCCTGCGGGAGTCCCCAAGCGCTTACGTCGCCGTAACGCTCTGGAGCCCGCAGTGCTCCGTCTGCGGCGAGGAAGTCAAGGAGCTGAATCGCGCTCTGGAAGTCCTCAATGCAAAGGACCCGGAGCAGCTCGTTGCCCTCGGCATCCCGCTCTATCGACGCAAGGGCGAGATCGAAGCCTTTCTCTCCCATTTCAAGCCGAACTACCCTCAGATCGAGGCGGACTCCGCTCTCGCGACCCGGGCGCTTCCGGATCACGTGCTTCCCAGGACACTCCTGTTCCGGAGGGGGGGGCACCTCATCCGGGACTGGGTGGGAAAAGTCTCCGCGTCAGAAGTCATCAAGACCGTTCAAAGAAAGGATCCCTCATGAAAAGACCGCTCATCGCTCTCGCCGCGATCGCCGCCCTCACCGGGCTCGCCTCGATTTCCGAACTGGACCCGCCCGAAGCGACTCAAGCCCAGGTCTTTCAGGTCCAGGGCAACTGGTCCGAGCTGAAGCGTGGCCGCAACATCCTGAAACTCCATGTCTCGGATCCCCAAGGAGCCGCGGTGACCGGCGCCCGGCTCGAACTCAGTTACGACATGCCCGAGATGCCCATGAATCCTCCGGTCGAGCCCTTCGAGGCTAAAGACGGTGGAAACTACGAGACCCGCGTCCTGCTGGGAATGCGAGGCACCTATCAGTTTCAGATTTCGATCTCCGCCGGCGCGCAGGGGGATCGACTCATCCGCAACCAGCTCATCCAGAAGTGAACGGGAGGCAGTAAAATGAAAACGGCTCTTGGAACTCTTGCACGGGTGTTCGCGGCATCGGCGATCTTCCTTACGGTCCCGGGTTACGCGGGCGAGGATCAAGATCTGCTCCTCAAGGCGGGCACATCGCCCCTCAAGGTGGGCGCTTCCTCGAACAACGTGGTCTATCTCCATGAGCTGAACGATGCGGAGTCCTCCTCGAGCTCGACACTGGGCTTTGCCTTGGGCCCACAGTCCTTTTCGAAGCTGGAGGTGAGTAATGCTTACTCCAACTTCAGCTACAACAATGCCCGACCGCTCTCGGTCGGCGCCACCTTCGAGCTGCTCCCGTTGCAGCTTGGCGGAAGATGGGGCTTCTACGGGAATATCGGCTTCAGCACCTATGAGGCTGATCTTTCCTCCGCGGGCATCGGCGGAGCGACCCGAGCACGCCTTTCGCTGATTCCGATCGGAACCGGCATCGCCTACCTCGCTGATCTTCATCCGAAGCTCAGGCTCGCCATGCCCTACGCATCCGTGGGACCGAGCTACAACTTCCTGATCCAGGGCGGCGACGGCGATCTCATGCAGGCGAACGCCCGCGCGTGGACTCTCCGCAAAGCCGTGGGGCTTCGTCATTCCCTGGCCTGGGCCGGGTTCACCGGCTCGGAGCTGAGCGCGGAGTACACGGCCTCTTCCCTGCTGAGCGGCAAAGGGGCCTCGCTCGCTTCCAGCGCCATCCTTTTCGGCTACATGACCAAACTGTGAGGTTGGAACTTATGTCGTCTCGTCTTGCGTTCTTGTCGGTGATCGTTCTGCCCCTGGCGCTGGCCCTTTCCGCCTGCGGAGACCCAAAGAGCCCCAGGGAGATTCTCCAGACCCGGAACCGAGAGCAGATCAACCAGCGCCTCGCGGAGCTGGAACCGCTCACCGGAGAATACGAGGGAAAGCTCCGGGAGGAACGCTCCGGGATGGAAACCCCCATCAGGCTCAATATCGTCCTCTCGGGCGAAGCCTATGAAGGTGCCGGAATTCCCGAGGAGACCGCCATGCCGGCGCTGTCGGCAAGCGTAACGGTCTATACTTTGGAAACCCGTTCGGAAAGATCCACCCCGATCGCCTTCGGACGCTCTGATTACGATTCAGTATCCGGCCGGCTCAAATTCTTCAGGGACCGTGACGCATCCCTGAGGATCACGGTCAGCCCTGATCGCTCGACGCTCTGGGGGCGTTGGGATGACGCAATCCGGGGACGAATCGGTGATTTCGAGGTTCGGAAGGTACGCTAGGCCGTGATTGCCAAACTCAATCGCATGGCATAGAAGGGGCTTATGAAACGGATCATCAGCAGCCTGACCGTGACCTCGCTTCTGGTCCTGTGCTGCCTTTCCGTCCTGGGCCTGCAGTATCTCCGCCTTGCCTGCTCCCAGCAAATGACCCATCAGGAGATCGCGAAAGCGGCCCAGGCTCAGCAGGAGCCCCAAAGCAAACCTTCCTGCCATGGCCAGCCTGCGGAGAAATCATCAAACGAGTCCCCGTTCCGGCCCTGCTGCAGTTCCGCTGACCTGGCGGAGGTTCCGTCCTCGGCAAGCATCTCTGCCGCGATCGACTACGCCAATACCCTTGCGACGCTTCCGGCCCTGCTCCCGGGAGAGATTCTGGCCGCGGTCTTTTCCCTCCCGCAGGATCTTTCCGTCCTGAGTCCCTTGCCGCCTCCGCTTTCCCACATTCCCACGACTGTTCTTCGGATCTGAGATTCATCCTCGGCTTTGCCACAAGATGAAGTGTGTCCTGGCCCTCGGGCCAAACCCATTTTCCTTCAAAAGGATGAACCAAGATGCAGCAGGAAATTCCCGTGAAATCCCGGCGCCGCTGGGATCAGGAAACCGTTCTGAACGAGATCAGAAAACTCGAAACACTCTCCCCCAGGACCGTGCAGCAGCAGCAGCCCAGCCTTTATGGTGCCGCGGTACGACTCTTTGGCGCGTGGCGCACGGCCGTGGAACAGGCGGGGTATTCGTACGACAACGTGACCTCCCGCCGGGGCCCGGGCTATTGGAGCAACGAACGGATCCTTCGCGAGATCCGGGGACTCCGGGAGCTGAACTCCAATTGCGTCAGGCACACCAGCGTAGGGCTCTACAGTGCGGCCCTGCGCGTGTTCGGGACCTGGCAAAGAGCGGTCGAGTCCGCCGGGTTTGACTACCAGGCGATCCGGAGGGACTGGGTCCCGATGGACAACTTGGGCCTTCGATTCAGGAGGCACGCCTACCTGCCAGCAGCGTCTTGAGGAAGTATATGCGACTGAGATGGATTGTTCTTTCCGTTATCCTGGGATTCGCCGGAGCCACCCAAAGAGCGTCGGCGAATCCCACCGAACTCGACCTCCGCGAGCTCATCCAGGAAGCGATCAACCGCAATCCGGGCCTCAAGGCGGATCTGCTCGAAGCCTCCTCGAAGGAGGCCGAAATCGCTCCTCGTGGCGCCTACGAGGACCCGATGCTCGAGTTCGAGGCCATGAACTATCCCGTCGACACGCTCAGTCCTCGCGAATTCGGGATGACCGGACGGCAGCTGAGCCTGACGCAGAAGATCCCCTTCCCCGGCAAGCTCAGCAAACTGAAGCGATCCGCCACCCACGCGTATCAGTCCAAGAAGGATGCCTTCTCCGGAAGGCAGCTCGAGCTCGTTCGCGGCGTGAAGATGGCCTACTTCGAGCTCTTCATGGCTCAAAAGACGCTCGAGCTCGTCCGGGAGCAACGCAATGTGATCAAGCAGCTCATCGGCGTCACTCAAAACAAATACTCGCTGGGAAAGGTTTCCCAGGCGGAGCTGCTCAACCTGCAGGTCGAGGAGGCGAACCTCCTGGGCCGTCAGCTCACCGTCGAGAAGCAGGTCGCGGCCAAAGGAGCCGAGCTCAGCTTCCTGCTTGGTCGCGAATCTTCGGACGTTCCCGGCACCGTCCGGAAGATCGCCGTCACCCCGGTGGATTTCAAGAAGCTCACCGAGGCCAAGCTTCTCGAGCACGGCCTCGAGCACAATCCCAATCTCAAGGCTGCCCAGGCGGAGTTTCAAGCCGCCGATGCCCAGCATTCCTTCGCGAGCTGGAACTTCCTGCCGGACTTCGAGCTGCGGGTCGCCTATACCTTCCGGCAGCCCACGATGGAGGATCGCGGAGTGGACGTGCTTTCCGGTGCCGTGGGCTTCTCGCTCCCGATCTGGTTCTTCTCCAGGCAGACGCCCGAGCTGCGCGGTGCCTCCCTGATGCGGGCTCGCGCCGACGCGCTGGTCACCCAGAGCCGCAACGAGCTGAGAAAAAACCTGCATGTGACCTACTCCGAGCTCCTGGAGGCCAACGGAAAGATCCACCTTTTCGAATCCGGCCTGCTGCCCCTGGCGCGCCAAGCGGTCGTCACGGGCAGGGCCGCTTATCTCGCGGGAAGACTCGAATACGTGGCGCTCTTGAACCTGGTGAACACCCGTTTCCAGACCGAAACCGAATACAACGAAGCTCTCGTCACCTATGAATCGAAGATCGCCGAGCTCGAAACGCTTCTCGGCGACTCCCTAGGAGCCGTGCAATGAAACTCAAGACCTCGAATCCGATCCTGATCGCCGTCATCGCGGCTCTCGCGAGCGCCCTCGCCGCTTCGGCGGCGACCTACCTGTTGCTGGGCCGGGCGAAAGACGCTCAGCACGCCGAGCGCGGGACCGCCGCGAAGAAAGAGCTCTACCGCTGCCCGATGCATCCGTCCGTGACCTCCGATCATCCCGACAACTGTCCGGTCTGCCATATGGCGCTGCAGAAGGTGGACGACGACGAGGTCGCGGAGGCTCCGGCGGCCAAGGCACCCAAGACAAATGAAACGCTCTACCACTGCCCCATGCACCCGAACATCGTCACCAAGGAACCGGGCGATTGCCCCATCTGCCACATGAGGCTCCAGAAGGTCGACGAGGAAGACGATTCCGAGGGAGCCCCAGCGGCTCATGAGCATGAGGAAGGCCACAAAAGCGTGAATGGCCGGACCGGATTCTCGCTCTCGCTGGAAAAGCAGCAGCTCATCGGGGTCGCCACCACCAAGGCGGAGATGCGATCGCTTGACCACGAAGTGCGCGCCACCGGCAAAGTCGCCTTCGACCCCGACCTCTTCACGGCGATCGAGGAATACCGCCAGGCCCTACAGACCCGGGCCCAGATGGTCGAGAGCCCTTACAGCGGGCTGAAATCCCAGGCGGACGGAATGGTAGCCTCCGCCCTGACCAAGCTCAAGCTCATGGGCCTCAGCAGCGCGCAGATCCGAAGCCTCGTGGGAAGCGCCAACGCGATGAATCTTCTTCTTCCCAAAGGCTCGGTGTGGATCTACGCCGAAGTCTTCGAATACGAAGTCAGCGGCCTCAAGGCCGGCCAGAAGGTGGAGGTCACCACTCCCGCCGCTCCCGGCAAGTTGTTTGTCGGCAAGATCTCCAGCATCAGCCCGATCGTGAACTCCCCGACCCGGACGGTCCGGGTGCGGGCGGAGGTGCCCGATCCGACCGGCCTGCTCAGGCCGGATACCTTCGCCAACGTGAAGATCAACGTGGAGATGGGCGAGCGCCTGACGGTTCCGGAGGACGCGGTCCTCCACTCCGGCAGCGGCGAGTTCGTGTTCGTGGTCAAAGGCCAGGGGCGCTTCGAACCCAGGCCCGTGACCCTCGGAGCCAAATCCAAGGATTCCTACGAGATCACCTCGGGGCTGAACGCCGGTGACTCCGTGGTTTCGGCAGCCAACTTCCTCATCGACTCCGAATCGCGCCTGAGAGCCGCGCTTCAGAACATGAGCAAGTCCGAAACGCCGCAGGCCGTGCCCAGCCCGGCCGCAACCCCAGGGAAGTAAAGCCATGGTCGAGAAAATCATTGAGTGGAGCGCGCACAACAAGCTCCTGGTCTTCATCCTCACCGCGGTCGCCATGGCCGGAGCCGGATGGTGCGTGAAGAATATCCCGCTGGACGCCATCCCGGACCTTTCGGACACGCAGGTCATCATCTACTCGAAGTGGGATCGCAGCCCCGACATCATCGAGGACCAGGTCACCTATCCGATCGTGACCTCGCTGCTCGGCGCGCCCAGGATCAAAGCCGTGCGCGGCCTCTCGGACTTCGGCTACTCCTACGTCTACGTCATCTTCGAGGACGGGACGAACCTCTACTGGGCTCGGAGCCGTGTCGTCGAGTATCTCAGCAAGATCCTCCCGCGCCTGCCGCAGGACGTCCGGACGGAGATCGGCCCCGACGCCACGAGCGTGGGCTGGGTCTACCAGTACGCCCTCGTCGATGAGTCCAACCAGCTCAATCTCGCGGAGCTCCGGAGCATCCAGGACTGGCAGCTCAAGTTTCACCTCCAGGCCGTGCCCGGGGTCGCCGAGGTGGCTTCCATCGGCGGGTTCGTCAAGCAGTACCAGATCAACGTCAATCCCAACCAGCTGACCGCGCATAGCATCACGCTGACCCAGCTCGTGAATGCCGTCCGCGACGGCAACAACGATACGGGAGGGCGCCTGCTGGAGTTCTCCGGCGCCGAGTACATGGTCCGCGGCCGCGGTTACGCCAAATCCAAGGACGATATCGAGAAGATCGTCGTGGGCGCCGAACAGGGCACCGGCGTCCCGATCCTCGTCAAGCATCTCGGCCGCGTCGAGCTCGGCCCCGATATCCGCCGCGGCGTATCCGATCTGGACGGGCTGGGTGACGCCGTGGGCGGTGTGGTGATCATGCGCCAGGGCGAGAACGCCCTGAACGTGATCGAGCGGGTCAAGCAGCGGATCGAGGAGCTCAAGCCCAGCCTTCCGTCCGGCGTGAAGCTCGTTTCGGTCTATGATCGCTCGGGCCTGATCGAGCGCGCGATCAATACGCTGAAGCACGAGCTCAAAGTCGAGATGATCGTCGTCAGCCTGGTGATCCTCCTTTTCCTGTGGCACATCCCCTCAGCCACGGTCCCGATCGTCACGATCCCGATCTCCGTCTTCCTGGCCTTCATCCCGATGTACTTCACGGGCATGACCTCGAACATCATGTCGCTCGCCGGGATCGCCATCTCCATCGGCGTGCTCGTCGACGGGGCCATCGTCGAGGTCGAGAACGCCTACAAGAAACTCGAGGCCTGGAACTCCGAGGGCAGAAAAGGGGACTTCCACGCGGTCCGCCTGAACGCCTTGAAGGAGGTCGGACCTTCCGTCTTCTTCTCGCTGCTCGTGATCTCGGTCTCGTTCCTGCCGATCTTCACGCTGGTCGACCAGGAAGGCCGCCTCTTCACGCCGCTTGCGATCTCCAAGACGCTGGCCATGGCGCTCGCCGCGCTGCTCGCCATCACCATCGATCCCGCGCTTCGCATGATGTTCACGCGGATGGACTATTTCACGTTCAAGCCCGCCTGGCTCGCTTGGCTCGGCAACCAGACCCTGGTGGGCACCTACTATCCCGAAGAGAAGCATCCGATCAGCCGCGTCCTCTTCCGCATCTACGAGCCGGCGATCCATTTCGTGCTCAAGTACCGCTACCAGACGCTCATCGGGGCCCTGCTGCTCGTTCTTTCCACGATCCCGGTGTATCTCCGCATCGGATCCGAATTCATGCCGCCTCTCAACGAGGGCGCATTCCTCTACATGCCCACGGCCTTTCCGGGCATGTCGGTGACCGAAGCCCAGCGCATCCTTCAAGCGCAGGACAAGATCATCAAGAGCTTCGAGGAGGTCGAGACCGTCTTCGGCAAAGCGGGCCGCGCGGATACCCCCACCGATCCGGCCCCCTTCTCCATGGTCGAGACGACCGTGGTGCTGAAGTCGCCGGACCAATGGCCGGAGGTCAAGCGCTGGTATTCCTGGATGCCGCGCTTCCTCTATCCGCTCGTGGACTGGACTGTTCCGCCTCATCGCACCTTCGATGAGCTCCAGAACGACATGAACGACAAGCTCAAGTTTGCGGGCATCCCGAACATCTGGACGATGCCCATCAAGAACCGCATCGACATGCTCTCGACGGGTATCCGCACCCCGATCGGAGTGAAAGTCCTGGGGCCAGACCTCAAGGTCATCCAGTCCATCGGCGAGCAGATCGAAGCCGCCGTCAGGCACATCTCCGGGACACGGAACGTCTACGCGGAGAGAGCGGCCGGCGGCTATTACCTCGATTTCGTCCTGAACCGCGACGAGCTCGCGCGCTACGGAATCACGATCGCCGAAGCCCAGATGATCATCAACTCCGCGGTAGGCGGCGAAAACGTCACCTCCACGATCGAGGGACGCGAGCGCTATCCGATCAACATCCGCTACGAGCGGGAATATCGCGACGACGTGAACGCCCTGAAGCGCGTCCTCGTCCCCACCCCGTCGGGAACCCAGGTCCCCATGGCGCAGCTTGCCGAGATCAAGATGGTCGAAGGCCCCGCCATGGTGAGGAACGAGAACGGCCTGCTCGCCGCCTACGTCTACGTGGACATGGCCGGACGGGACATCGGTGGCTACGTCACCGAAGCCAAAAAGCTCGTCGAGGAAAAGGTGAAGGTCCCCACCGGCTACAACCTCGTCTGGAGCGGCCAGTACGAGAACATGATCCGCGTCAAGGAGCGGCTGAAAGTCGTGGTTCCCCTGACCCTCTTCATCATCGCGCTTCTGCTCTATATGAACACCAAGTCCATGGTGAAAACCGGGATCGTGATGCTCGCCGTGCCGTTCTCGCTGATCGGCAGCGTCTGGCTGCTCTATCTCCTGGACTACAACATGTCGATCGCCGTGTGGGTCGGCATGATCGCCCTGATGGGACTGGACGCCGAGACCGGCGTGTTCATGCTCCTCTATCTCGACCTGGCCTACGAGGAGCGCGTCCGGGCCGGTACCATGCGGACCCAGGAAGACCTCAAGGAGGCGATCCTTCACGGAGCCGTGAAACGAATCCGACCCAAGATGATGACCGTGATGGCCGCCTTCATGGGCCTGCTCCCCGTCATGTGGTCCAGCGGGACCGGCAGCGACGTCATGAGGCGTATCGCCGCCCCGATGATCGGAGGCCTGGCCAGCAGCTTCATCCTGGAACTTCTCGTTTATCCGGTCATCTATGATATCTGGAAATGGAAGTTCGCGATGAAGAAGGGAACTGTCGTACCGCTTCCCTCAGAGCATATGCCGAAGGCCCACTGATGAAGCTGAAGCTCCTTGTCCGCAAGACCCACAAATGGCTATCCCTGGTCGTCGCCGCCCAGCTTTTCCTCTGGACCCTGAGCGGCCTGATCTTCAGCCTCCTGCCCATGGATCGGGTGCACGGCGACCATCTGGTTCACCCGGGCGGGACCCCGGGGTTCGCCCCGGGGTTTGTCCCCTATCCGCTGGAGAGGCTCGTTTCGGACCTGGGCAGACGCGCGCCGGGATCGAACGCCGCGCCCTATTCCGAGATCCGGCTGCGAGTGCTGCTCGGCCAGCCGATTTACGAAGTCACCGCCGCGGACGGCGGGAGCCGCCTGTTCGATGCCTCCAGCGGAAGGCCGCTTGAGCTCGGAAGGGCTCGCATCATCGAGATCGCAAAGGGGGATTTCTCCGGCGACGGCTCGATCGTGGCCGTGGAACTGCTCGAAAAGTCCGCGCCCATCGAATTCCGCGGCAAATTGCCGGTATGGAAAGTGGCCTTCGACAATCCGGAGAAGAGCCACCTCTACATCTCACCACATACGGGAAAGGTCCTGGCGCGGCGTTCGGAGATCTGGCGGCTCTATGACTTCTTCTGGATGCTTCACATCATGGATTACGAGGAAAGGGAGAGCTTCAACCATCCCCTCCTGATCACGAGCGCCGCGCTCGGATTGCTGACCTCTCTCTCGGGAGTGGCGCTGCTTTTCGTCGCTTTTCCGAGAAGAAGGGCGAAACACTCCCGATAGGAGCGCGTTCAGGCCACCTGCGCCTCCCTGAGGAACGCCTCCCGACACTGCCTGGAGCAGAAGAAGAAGCTCTTTCCGTGGACTTCCGCTGCCTGGGAATCGGCCCTCAGAATCCGCATTCCGCATACGGGATCGACAACGACGTTCTCGCGCTGATACAACGGATGCGCCTCGAGCTGAAGATAGGTATCGAGGAACTCGAGAACCTTCTCCTCCACCCACTCGGAGAGCTCGTCTTCGGCCCCGGAAAGCGGAAAGCTCGCGGAGTCATTGCTCCTGTAGGGCATCAGGATCGGCAGCAGCTCCAAGGTGTACCGGACACACACCTTGCTGAAGGCGTCCACCGGAAAAAGGCTGAAACTGACGGCGACCCGGGCCGGATACTGAACAGTCGGAGCGAACCGGCAAAGACAGGTGAGCTCATGGCCTTCCTCGATGCCGGCATTCCCGAACTGCTTTCGCAGCTTTTCGACGCTTGGACGCACGACGGCTTCCATGATGCGCCGGCTCTCGGAGACGAATTTCTCCCGCTGCTTCAGGATCGTTCCCATGTCATGCTCGATGACCTGGGCTTTTTCCGCCTTAGCGGCCTTTTGCCGCGCCATCCGTTCCCTGATTCTCTCGGAAAGCCTGTCTGCTCGAGTCATCTGGGGCCCCTTTCCCGAACTATCGAGGGGCTGCACACCGTGTGCCTTGCGACCAATCCGCGCTCTGCGTTCGCGAAGCCCGGGACGAAACCACCTGCTTGAAGCTCTGGGAGTGGTCGATCGCGAAGCCGCCACGGCAGTCGGAGGCCGCTCCCGGTTCGACCGATAGCAGCAAGCCCAAAATCAAGAATGCCGAGACGCTCGCGGACTTGGCGGACATCGGCTCCTTGACATTGTTATTTATTTCCACTATTCCAGAAGCATGGAAATGTATGAGGCAACCGAGGCCTTCTCCTCCCTCTCGCAAGAGACCCGGATCCGGGTCTTCAAGCTGCTGATCGAGTACGGGCGCGACGGCGCCGCCGCGGGAAAGCTCGCGGAGGAGCTCGAGATTCCCGCCAATACCCTTTCATTTCACCTCTCCCACATGAGCAAGGCCGGCCTGGTCACCTCCGAGAAGCGCGGGCGCTCCGTCACCTACTTCGCCAATACCGGCCTTGTCGAAGGCCTGATCGACTACCTCCGGCTGAACTGCTGCGCCCGCGAAGCAAAGGGCAAGAACAGAAACACGCGTTGTCACGAAAGGACGTGCTGAGATGCGATCTGACACCGACCCTAAAGACGAGATCCGACAGGAAGTCAGGAAGAGCTACGCCCAGGTCGCCACGGGCCAGCCGAGCGGCATCGGCTGCTGCGCGCCGAGTACCGGCACTGAAGGGACCTGCTGCAGCACCGCCGACTACTCGACCCGACTCGGATACACCCAGGAAGACCTCGACAGCGTCCCGCAGGGAGCGGACATGGGCCTGGGCTGCGGCAATCCGCGGGCGATCGCGTCACTCAAGCCCGGTGAGGTCGTTTTGGACCTCGGATGCGGCGGGGGCTTCGACTGCTTCCTCGCCGCGCGCGAGGTGGGAGCGACGGGCCGGGTCATCGGCGTGGATATGACGCCCGAGATGATCAGCAAGGCCCGAGCGAACGCGAAAAAGGCCAACGCCGCTCAGGTCGAGTTCCGGCTCGGCGAAATCGAGCACCTGCCCGTGGCGGACAGCTCCATCGACGTCATCATCTCCAATTGCGTGATCAACCTTTCCCCGGACAAGGAGCAGGTCTTCCGCGAGGCGCTCCGGGTCCTCAAGCCCGGAGGGCGCCTGGCGATCTCCGATATCGTCGCGGCCGCGGAGCTGCCCGAGGAGATCAAGGCCGACCTGAAGCTTCATTCCGCTTGCGTTTCGGGCGCGACGGAGATCGGCGAGCTGAGAAAGGTGCTCAAAGCCGCCGGCTTCGTCCGCATCGTCATCGCTCCGAAGGACGAGTCCCGCGAATTCATCAAGGACTGGGCCCCGGGCCGAAAGCTCGAGGACATCATCGTCTCCGCCGCCATCGAGGCCGAGAAGCCTGCTCCCGGCTGCTGCGGCACGGGCTGCTGTTGAGAGGGGCACGTGAACGAAAGAGCGCTGATCTCTTCCGTGAAGTGAGAATCCTGTTCCTGTGCGTCGCGAACTCCGCGCGAAGCCAGCTTGCCGAAGGGCTGGCGCGGAAACTTTTCCCCGGCGCCGAGATCCGAAGCGCCGGGTCCCGTCCCGGGCGCCTGAATCCCTACGCCGTCGCCGTGATGTCCGAGCTCGGGATCGATATTTCCTCTCACTATTCCAAGCCGGTAAACGCCCTGCCGCGCGAGTTCTTGGCCGGCCTGGACTACGTCATCACCCTGTGCGCCGACGAGGTCTGCCCGGTGACATTCTTCGAAGCGACCCGGCTTCACTGGCCGCTTCCCGACCCAGCCAGCCCGAAGCCTTTATCCGAGGCCGAGTCCCTGGACCGCTTCCGCGCCGCGAGGGACTCGATCCAGGCGAAGCTGCTCGAACTCCGCCGCGAGCTTGGCGCAGAGCAAGCCTGACAGAGAGCTGACGGAATCCTGATCCAGCAGGCTGGCGACTTGCCGTATCCTGGCGGCATGACGATGCTTGCAGACTTTCACATACACTCAACTTTCAGCGATGGAAGCCTCACCGTTCCGGAACTCGTCGACTTCTACGGGAGCCGCGGATTCGGGGCGATCGCCATCACGGATCACATCTGCGAGGAGAAAACCTGGATCGGAGTCCTCTCGTCCTATCTCGGCAAGACGCTCACTCCGGCAACCTTTCCGATCTACCGTGAGATCCTCAGATCCGAGGCCGATCGGGCCTGGGACCAATTCAGGATGGTTCTGTTGCCGGGATTCGAGATTTCCAAGAACTCGATCTCGAATCACCGCTCCGCCCACGTCCTGGGGATCGGACGCTTCGACACTTTCACCTATGTTGCGGCTGACGGCGAGATCCTGGAGCCGATCAAGAAGATCAAAGCTCAAGGAGCTATTGCCGCCGCCGCGCATCCGGTGTGGACCAGAAAACGCGAGAAACAGACTTATCACCTTTGGGACCGCCGGGAAGAGCTCGCCGGCGTTCTTGATGCATGGGAAATCGCGAGCGGCCCTCACCTCTTCGAGGAAGTTCGACGTACCGGGCTTCCGAAAATAGCCACGAGCGATCTTCATCGCCCGAGCCAGATCAATGCCTGGAAAACGGTTCTCAACTGTGAGCGCCATCCTGACGCGATTCTGGATGCGATCCGCAAGCAGGAAGTCAGCTTCCACTATTATCGGGAGCTTGCCCGGAACCGGGAGTCCATCACCCGCGGAACGGAGGGGGAAAGCCACCGGACGCTTGCGACGACGGCTTAAAGGAAGTATTTGTCGAGCATGAGCGTCCGGCAGCATTCGGCTATTCCGGGTTTACCCGAGATGGACCGCATCTTAAGGCTCGCCTCTCGAAAGTTGCCCCGGCTGCTCGAGACGCGGGTTCTCACCACGGTTTGCGATCGGAGCCGTGGGCTTCCGATCATCGCTCTCCTGATCGGTTCGCAGGACCGGTCACGCCCGGTGCTCGGCCTGTTCGGCGGAGTCCACGGGCTGGAGCGGATCGGAACCCAGGTGACGCTCTCGTATCTGGAGCACCTGCTGGAAAGTCTCACCTGGGACCGGCATGCAAGACAGCTGCTCGAGGATGTCCGCCTGGTGTCCATTCCTCTGCTGAATCCGGCCGGGATGTACCTGAACCGTCGCGGAAATGCTCGAGGCGTGGACCTGATGCGAAACGCGCCGGTCGAAGCCGATGAGCAGACACCTTGGATGGTCGGTGGGCAGAGAATCAGTCCTTCCCTCCCCTGGTATCGCGGCAAGGTGGGCGCTCCCATGGAAGCGGAGTCCCGGGCGCTGACTGACTTCGTGAGGCAGGAAATCTTTCCTTCGGAATTCGCGATCACGCTCGATTGCCACTCCGGCTTCGGCCTGCGAGACCGGCTATGGCATCCTTACGCCAGGACCTCACGCCCCTTTCCCGAGCTTCCGGCCATGCAAGCATTGAAACAGCTTTTCGACCGCACTCACCCGCACCACATTTACAAGGTCGAGCCTCAATCCTATCGCACCCATGGGGATCTCTGGGACTACCTCCATGATGAGCACCGGAAAGCCTGGGCGACGGCTACAGGCCCTCGCCCGGTGTTTCTACCCTGCACGCTCGAGATGGGTTCCTGGCTTTGGGTCCGGAAGAATCCGCTGCAGCTTTTCTCGTTTCAAGGTCCCTTCAATCCCGTGAAACCCCATCGTCGCCGGCGCGCGCTGAGGCGACATCAACCTCTGATCGATTTCCTGCTCAGAGCGTCGCTGAACCATCGGCATTGGCTTCCCTCGGGGAGGGATCAGCCGGAGGAGAGTCGATGAACTGGCTCTTGCTGCGCGGTCTCGCGCGCGAACAAACTCACTGGGGCGTGTTTCCCTCACGACTGCAGTCCGCGTTTCCAGGCTCCCGCATCCGCTTTCTCGATCTTCCGGGCACCGGAACGGAGTTTAATCGCGACTCTCCGCTCACGGTCGGGGCGATCGCCGCGGACCTCAGGGAACGCTGGCTGACGTCCGCCGAGCGAGATCCCGAGGACACCTGGGGGATCATCGGGATCTC
>JAMPXJ010000009.1 GCA_023701205.1 Oligoflexia bacterium | reverse complement strand
GATTGGAATTGCTGCCGTCTTGCGGGCTTTCAGCTACCAGCGACAAGGAGTCATTGCCATCCAGTCGGATGCTCGGTGAGCAGCCGCTCGCCGCGAAGCTTATCAGAGCTCCAAGAATCCAGAATTTTGAAAAAAGCGCGACGACGTTCCGCGGGAGGTCGGACATTCACTCTATTTTAACAGCGAATTCCAGCGAACGGCAGTGTCGAGGCGGACACGCTCGTTTCTCGTTCCACCGGGTGGATAAAGCTTTCCCTTTACGATGCCTTGAGCGTTCCCGTTCAGCCTTGAGGTTCACGGACCGATAAGCCAGGGGATGGTTTTGTTACGTTTCGTCAATTTCGTGACGACAGGAGTCCGCGAGCTGATCAAAGTCCCGCGCGATCGCATCGCCGCGCTCGATGGTCTGCGCGCTGCCGCGATCCTGCTCGTCCTCGCCGCACACAGCGGAATGTTCTTCTACGAGGTGGGCGGCGCGGAGAGCGCGCTCGCGCAGCTGCCGTTCGTCCGCGGTGGCTGGGTCGGAGTCGATCTCTTCTTTGTCCTCAGCGGTTTTCTGATCGGAAGGCAGCTCTGGTCCGAGCTTGATCGCACCGGCTCGCTGCGGATCGGGCGCTTCCTCGTGAAAAGGGGCCTGCGGATCTGGCCGCTTTATTTCACCGTGCTCGCCACCGCCTGGGCGTTGGGCATTCCCAGGACGGGGGCGGGGGAGCAGGCGTGGCCCGAACTCGTCTTTCTCTCGAACTATCTCGGCGAGTACCTGCTCCAGGGGAGCTGGTCACTCGCGACCGAGGAGCAGTTCTACCTCGTCATGCCCATCCTGCTCTGGCTCGCCACGCGCGTGACGCGCGATCCGCGAATGCTGCGCGCGGGGCTGCTCGCGCTTTTTCTGCTTGCGCCCGCGATCCGCGCCTGGACGGCGATCAGCGCGGGGAAGCTCGGCGTCTTCGATCAGGATTTCGAGATTTACCGGCTCTATGTCCCGTTTCACACGCATTTTGATGCGCTGGTCGCGGGCGTGTTTCTCGCGCGGCTGGATTTTCGCGCTCGGATGAGGTGGCCCTGGCTTCCGCTCGGGCTCGCCCTCTTCACGGCTCCGCTGCTGCGGTGGCTTGAGCCGCTGCTCTTCAAGTACACGGGCCTGGCGCTGGTCTTCGGGGCCGCCACCTGGCACTGCCTGGCGCGGCCGCGCGGCGGGCTCGCGCGCTGCCTGGCCTGGAAGGGGTTTCACCTGATCGCGAAGCTCTCGTTCGGAATGTATCTCACGCACCGGTTGCTGCTGGAGAGGCTGCGCGCGCCGATCCGGGACCAGGTGGGGCAGCTCCCCCCCGAGGCGGGCTTCGCGCTGATCTTCGCGCTGGCCCTTGCCGGAAGTCTCCTGCTCGCCGCCGCGGGCTTCGTCCTGGTGGAGCGTCCTTGCCTGCGGCTGCGCGACCGCCGGCTTCGCGATCTCGCCCCGCGGAGAAAGCGCTCGGAGGCGCGGCCCGCCGCTCGGGGACTCGCGGCATGAGGACAGGCTGGAGGTTCGTCGTCGCCTTCACGGGCGTGGCGCTCTTGCTCCTTGGCGATCTCTTCGTGATCGGCCCGTCGATCGACGTCTATCGCAACGAGGACGAGAACTGGTATGGCATCGTGCTGGAGCGCCTGGAGACGGACGGCTGCGAGACCGGAATCCCCGTGACCTTCGTGCACCAGGAACGCAAGGTCTTTCAGAGCTGCGAGTTCTTCAAGGTCTTGAACGCCGTGACTCCCGGGCCGCTCAAGGCCCCGGTGCTCAAGGCGCTCTGGCTCAAGGGCTGGGCGCGCGTCCTGCTGCTCGGGCTTTTCTCGGTGCTTTCGATGATCGTCCTCGGCACGCCCTGGCCGGGACTTCTCGCGGGGGCCTGGAACCTCGTCGATCCCGGAGTCGAGTCGTTCAAGCCGGGTGGGGTCGTGGCCTCGCAGCTCGCGCAAGGGATCGTGATTCCGTTCACTCAGGCCGAACGGTTCATCAGTCCCGCGCACTACGCGCTTCCGGGCTACGCGGCGCTCGCGATCCTGCTGGCCTGGATCAGGCGCGATCGGCCCGATCCGCTTCTCGCGCTTCCCCTGGGCGGAAGCCTCTGGCTCCTGGCGCTGACGCCTTTTTACGCCTGGCTGCCATTCTATTTCGCGTTCGGTTGCGCCGGGCTCTATTCGCTGCTCTTCTGCCGGAAGGAGACCCGGCTGGCCGTGCTGGGCGCGCTCGGTGGCGGTGCGCTGCTCATCGGTATCTATCTGCGCGCGAAGGCGGGTTTCCCGTTCGAAGAACAGGTGCTGCCGCGGTCGGGCTTCTTCAAGGACGTGCACGCGCCGATCTTTGTCCTGCATAAGGGCCTGCTTCTGGCCACGCTGTGCGTGGCGGGAATGGCTCACTTCGTCTTCGGCCGGCGCCCCTGGGCCACGGCCGCGGTATCGCTGGGCTTCTACGGCCTGCAGAACGTGAACGTGCTCACGGGTTATGAGCTTCAGAATTTCCATTTCAAGGATTACCTCGGGCCGTTTTTCCTGCTCTCCGCCGTTTTCTTCGCGTACGCGCGCTGGCCGGCGTGGCGCAAGCGCGGAGCCGTCGTCGCGCTGTCGGTGATCGCGCTCGGGCTGCTGCAGCAGGGAGCTTCGCTCGCCCGGTACCGCAGTCCGCTGCGCACGGTGGAGCGCCACGCGGATCACCGCGCTCTCGTCGAGTACGCGCGCGCGGAGCTGCGCGGGAAGCGGGGTTTCTGCGGAGAGTGGAATCTGCAGCTGCCGGTCCTGGCCGGAGTCTCCTGCTATTACCACCATCTGCTCATGACCTATCCACTGGAAGACACCGAGGTCCTGGAGATGACGATGGTCCGTTTCCGGCTGCTCGGGCTTTCGCCCGAGGAGGTCCGGGCGGAGCTGGAGAAGGCGCGCGCGGACGCTCCCATCGCCGCCTGGAACTATGGCACGCGTCCCGAATGGCTGGGCGGCAACCGCTCCGGCCTGCGCTACTGGGAGGAGGCGCCGCGCTTCATCCCGCGCTGGGTGGAGGAGTACGCGCGTTTGCAGGAGAGCCGCCTCATCGAAGCGGCGCGCGATTTCGACTTTCTGATCCTGCCCAAGTCGCATCCGCTCGTCACCTCGGGAGAGTTTCCCGCTTTGCGGGAGTTCGGCGACTTCGGAGTGTACCGGGGAGCTTTGTCCGGCGGCCGGCAAGCCGCGACCGGCATGAAATAGGCATTCCCTGGGCCGCAGGAGAACGCCGAATGCCCGGAAAAGGATCCCGGCTCCCGGTCCTGCTCTACGACGGCGACTGCGGCTTCTGCAGCCGCTGGGTGCGTCGGGCCCGCATGCGTGCCGGGAAACGCGTGCTGTTCGTGCCGTTTCAGACCCCGGAGGTGCTGGATCGGCTGCACGTCTCCCGAGCGAGCGCCGAAGGCGCCATCCAATGGGTCGGCCCCGGTGGCGAACGGGCGGAAGGGAGTGATGCTTATTTTCGCGTTTTGGCCGCGAGCGCTCCGGGACTGCTTGCTCGAGGCCTTTCGATCGCCGGCCGGCTCCCGCCGTTTTCATTGATCGCGCGGCGGGCCTATCGCGCGATCGCGCGGCATCGGGATCTGGCCGGACGCGCCGACCGGATGCTTTTCGGGAGCGCCACGGGAGCGCCTTCGTATCGGCGGGTGAACGCGCTCTTTCTTCGCGGAGTGGGACTGGTTTATCTCATCGCGTTCACCTCGCTGCGTCGGCAGCTTCCGGGGCTTTATGGCAGCCGGGGGCTCAGGCCGATGCGGCCTTTTCTCAGGCAGGTGCGCGGCGCGCTCGGGCGCTCGTGCTATGCGCGGGTCCCGACCCTGTTCTGGCTGGGAGCCTCCGATCGAGCGCAGCTTCGCCTCTGCGCGGCCGGGCAGGCCGTCTCGGTCCTGATGATCGCGGGGATCGCGCCCAGGGCCAGCGCGGCTTTTCTCTGGGCCGCCTATCTCTCTTTCGTGAGCGCGGGGCGCGAGTTTCTTTCTTATCAATGGGACGCGCTGCTGCTGGAGACGGGATTGAACAGCGTTTTCCTCGCCCCCGTCCGGCGGATCCAAGGATGGAGGACGCCGCCGGTGCCGGCCTATCAGGTCCTGCTGATGAAGCTCCTGAGCTTCCGGCTGCACTTCGGCTCGGGGCTCTCGAAACTTCAGTCAGGAGATCGTCACTGGCGCCGTCTCACGGCGCTCGACCACCATTTCGAGACTCAGCCATTGCCCACGCCGGCTTCTCGCTTCTTTCATTTCCTGCCGGCCCGCGCGCGCAAGGCGGCCACGGCGCTCGTGCTCGCCGTCGAATGCGGCGTCCCCATTCTCGCTTTCGGCCCGCGGCGGCTGCGGAGCGTCTCGAGCGCGATCCTGAGCGGCTTCCAGGGAGCGATCCAGCTTTCGGGCAACTACGGCTTTTTCAACCTGCTGGGCGCGCTGCTGACGTTGTGGCATTCGGACGACGAGGCGCTCGGAGCGGAAGCGCGCGAACGGGAGGTCGCGGGGCCGGTTCGAGCGCTGGGCCTGCTGCTCGCGGCACCCCTGCTTTTTCTCTCGTTCTGGGAGATCCTCGCGCGCGTCCGGCGGCTGCCGGAGGTGCCGAAGCCCCTGAGGTCGCTCGACGAGAGGGCGGTTGCCTTCCGCGCGGTCAATTCCTACGGGCTGTTTTCGGTCATGACGGCCTCCCGACCCGAAATCGTGCTCGAGGGATCGGATGACGGCCGTGACTGGCGGGCTTATCGCTTGCGCTACAAGCCCGGAGACCTCAGGGCCAGGCCGCGTTTTATCGCGCCCCATCAGCCGCGGCTGGACTGGCAGCTCTGGTTCGCCGCGCTAGGGGGCGTTCCGCGGTGGTTCGAGGGACTCCTCGCGCGATTGCTCGAGGGGGCGCCCGAAGTGCTCGCGTATTTTCGCGAGAATCCCTTTCCGCGCGTGCCACCGCGGTACCTTCGCGCTCGCCTCCAGGAGTACCGGCTTGTCCGCTTGCCCAGGCGGGAAGGCCGGTATTGGGAGCGGCGCGATCGGGGGTCGTATTTCCCGGCCGTGCGCCTGGCAACACCCGGAAAAGGCGGCGATGAAGGGGTGGCCGTCTGATCCGAAACCCGTTATCGTGAGAGGCATGCTCTTTTTTCGTCCGGCGATCGCGGCGGTGGGGACTTTGGCCGCCTTGCTGTCCGCGTGCCAGCTGTTCAATCCGGTGCTCGCCACCGTGGCGGGCGAGCCGATCACGCGCAGGGATGTCGAACGACGCGAGGCCGTCAACCGGATCTATTATCCGGAGTACTCCAAAGACCTGAAGAACACCTCGCTACAGCAGCTCGTGAACGCGCGTGTGCTGCAGGAGATCCTCGAGAGCCACGGCCGGCCCGTGACTGATGAGCTTCTCCGGCAGGAGGCGCTGCGCATCGATCGGGATACGCGGAAGCCCGATCTCCTGGCGCAGGTCAAGGCGGTTTTCGGCGCGGACGAGCCCGCTTATCTGCGGAATTATGTCCTCCCGGTCATCGTGGAACGGCTCATCTACTACGAGTTCTTCCTGAAGGATCCGAGGATCGACGCCAAGACCCGCGCGAACTATCCGGGCTGGCTCGCGGCCGAGAAGGCGAAGGTCCCGGTCACGATCCGGTAGCGTTCACAGCAGGCGCAGCCAGCGTTGCCGGATCGCCAGCGAATGCCGCCACAGCTGCAGCAGGTCGCCCTGTTCTTCCGCAAGGCCGAGGAGCTCGGAGCGGAACTTCGCGGCCTCCTGCCCGATGCCCTGATTCCAGGCCTCCCTTTCCCCAGGCAGCGGGACGCCGTAACCGTGATTTCCCGCGGTACGCCGGGTATCCAGGACCGCGCTGCGGCTGGCCTCATCCTGACTCTCCCACCATTGGGCCAGAGTGCGCGCCTCCAGCTGCTTTTGGAGCCGGCTCGCCGCGATGTCCTCGATCAGGAGAAGCCGCGCCGCCGTCGGCGACGCCTCCGAGGGGGCCGCCCCTGCGAGAAGGCGGGTTCCCCAGGCTTCCCTTTGGCCGGGCGTCCAGGCCAGGATCTCATCGATGCCGGGTTGCCCATCCGGGACCAGCGACCGGAGCGCCTCTACGACGGCAGCCTTGCGTGAAGGGAAACTCTCCGTCGCCGCTTCCTCCAGAAGCCCGCTCCTTCGCAGCTGCTCCCGCAGCGCGGCGGGCGTGAGCAGCGCGGGGCTCAGCTCTTCCAGCCCGGATGCGCGCGAGGGGTCGAGTGCCGCCTGGAGAAGCGCGAGGGACTCGTCGGCGCAGTTGTTGTCGAGCAAGCGATACTTGCCGCGATAGCTCCAGAAACGCTCGAGGACCACTCGACCGAAGTCCCGGACCTCCTGCCGCGTGAGCCTCAGCGGGATGCTCTCGAGATCGCGGAATTCGTCTCGCGTGTACTCGCGAAGCACCTGACTCAGTCCCAGGAGATGGATCTCCGAAGGGTAGGCGCCCGTGAGGCCTTTGAGCGCGTTCTCCGTGAGCTCGCCCAAAGTGGCCCGCGGGCTGACGATCTTGTGCCAGGCCACGTCCCGGAGGCATTCGGCGGAAGGGGCCTGCCGGTGAGGCGCGCAGATCACGAGCCGGAACATCGCATGACCCCAGCGCGACGAGGCGCTCGCACCCGGGCCGGCGAACAGGTACTGGACCTGGTAGATGCGATCGAGCTCCGGCTCGTCGCAGTTTGCGGAAGCGGGGGGGGCGTGCCTGAGTACGCTCCTGAAGTAGGCGTCGAGCGCGGGCCTGCGGCAGGCGTATTCCGGGTCGAGGAGGAAGTATTCCAGCTGCACCGCGAAGGACTCCCGGGGATGGGAGAACTCGTAACGATCGGGGCTTCGCTCCTCGAGGAAGTTCATGCGCTCGACATGTCCCGACGGGTTGAGCCGCCAGCCCGCGAGCGCCAGAAACCGCGGATCACCGGAGATGCGCGCCGACTTGCGCGCGAGCCGACGGCATCGGGCGGACTCATGGACGCAGCCCTCGAGCTCCGCCTTCTCCAGCGCGCCGAGCGGCTGCCCGAGATCGTAGATATGGGCGAGCTCGTGAAGGAGGGTGCGGAGCTTCAGCTCCGCGTTGTAGTCATTATTGACTCGGATGGTGTAGGGCACCTGGAGCCGACCGGCCCAGTCCTGCTCGGTTTTACCGGCCAGCCCCGTCCTCTGCTTTTCGAATCGGACGCGGACGGGGCCTGCGATGGCCTCCTTCATTGAGGCAGGGAAGAGGCTGAGAGCGGCCTCGATCCTGTCGCGATTTTCCGGGGAGCAGCCGTCCGTGCAGAGGAGCGTGAAGGCGTAGCCAGATTCGGCAGCCGCGGACGATGCCACGGCTGCCGAGAAGGCCGCACCCAGGAACAAGCCGAGTGCCCGCATGACCAGACCTCACTCGCCCAAGCTGAGGTTGACGATGATCCGCGCGAGCTCCTCATCGGAGAACCTGCGTGAACTGCCCTCGCGGGCCTCGATCTCCCGCCGGGTCTGTTCCAGTACCGAAGAAAGCAGCTGGGAACGCTGCTCGCCGCGGGTCGCGAGGAACCGCAGGGCGTCGGGCGCGGTCTCCGCCAGAAGTTCCTTGTGGACGCCCGCCATCACCGCGGTCCCCGCCGTGGCCATGGTAGCAACCATGCCAGCCACCGTGGCCATCGCCACTTCGGCGGCGCGGGCGGCGGGAGCCTGGGTGCCCAGGAGCGCCATCACGGTCAGCATCGGGATCAAGGTGCTCAGGATCTGCTTCTTTTTCGTTTTCATCTTTCATCACTCCTTCGCGAGGTGGCCTGGCGGAATTGCCAGGGGTCTATCGCGACGGCGATGAAAGTAGGACAGGAGGCGGAAAAAGACTCTTCCTGAAGTCTTCCGCGAAGTTTTCTGGGAAGTTCTTTGGGCTACATCACGGAATAGCAGCTCAAGCGGACGCTTCGGCGCAGCTGGTATCCGCCGCCAGGGACGGCCGAGATCTCCCGATAGCTCGCCTGGCCTGAAAAAGCGGAATACTCGATTCCGACGAGCGTTTCGCCTTGGCGCTTTTGCAAGGTGAAGCCACCGTTCTGCGACTGGTACTCCGGGGTCCCGTTCAGGTCAGAAAGCGTCGTGAAGCTCCGGCGCTGTCTTGCCCCGTCCTGACCCGTGAAGAGCACCGCCGCGGAGACGAGGGTTTCCCCGGATGCGGATTTGCCGGGTCCGCGCAGCACGCAGAGCTCCAACGCGGTGACGGGCTCGAGGTCGTCATACTCCGCCGGTGAAACGATCCGGGAGCAGTAGGCCATCAGTGCGGCTTTTCCCAGAGGCGCCAGGGCGATCTCGCAGGCCGGCGCGTCGGCTCGGGCTTGAAGCGGCAGAACGAATGAGAGGAAAAGGGCGAAGAGAAGCGACTTCGTGGAAAGCATGCCCGGCTTCTAGCAGGTTCCAGGAATTAGCGCAACGAGTCAGTCCGCTCAGAGCTTGAAGCCCGCGGCCTCGGAGTCCTTCTTGAAAACGCGGACCGTATCCAGGCAGACCTCCATGATCTCGCGGCCGAAGGTCGGGACCTTGCGGATCAGATCCGCCGGTGCGGTGATGATCCGGCAGCCGGTCTGCTCGGCCTGCACGATGTTGTAGGCCTCGCGGGTACTCGCCCAGAGGAGCTCGATATTCGCGTCCGTCTCTTCGCAGATTTCCGATGCCGACTGCATCAGGGGAATCGGATCCCGCCCGGTATCGGCGATCCGCCCGGCGAAAACCGAGAGGATCGAGGGGGCGCCGCCCTTGAGCGCCTGCGCGACCTCCCAGACCTGGTGGAGGGTGTAGACGGCGGTCACGTTGAGCTTCACGCCCTGATGGCTCAGCTCGCGGATCAGCGGGATGGCGGACTCGCCCCGGGTATTGATGACCGGGATCTTGACAGTGATCGGGGCCGCGCCCTTTTTCTCCCAGGTCGCGATCTCGAGGCCCTGGCTCTTCATGGTGGGGAAGTCATCGGCGAAGACCTCGAACGAAACCGGCTTGCCCCCGAGCTGATGGATGATCTCCTGGCAGTAGCCGCGATAGTCGGTGACGCCCGCCTTGCGCATCAGACTGGGATTCGTGGTGAAGCCCTGCACGATGGGGTTGGCGGCCATCTCCATCATGGTGGCGCGGTCGGCGCCATCGAGGAAGATCTTGATTTTACCGGAGTAGGGGGACTTTTTCGAAAGTGCGCTCATGGCGGGACTAAAGCATGAAGCGGCGGTGAAATCAATTACCGGTTCGGCGGAGCCAGGCGCGCCAGCATCCCGCGGGCGATCGTCTCCCAGGAAAAGAGCTCCTCGTAGCGGGCGAGGGCCGCGCGTCCGAGCTCCGCGGCTCGCGCGCCGTCAGCCAGCAGCTCCGCGGCGCTCCGGGCGAAGCCCTCGGGGTCGTCGGCTCCGGCGAGCGCGGTGAAACGATCCCAGCCGACGCTCGGATCCGTGTGGACGCCGCGCGTGGTGACGACGGCCTTGCCGTGCGCGAGCGCCGTCATCACGCTCGAGCGGCGGGTGGAGATGCCGTCGACGAAAGGGGCGAGCACGACCTCCGCGCGCCTCATCCACGCGGAAGTGGCGGCGGCGCTCTGGTAGCCCAGCCCGCGCGCGAGCGGGGCGAGCTCCGTCCAGCCGTGTTCCCGGAGCTTTTGCTGGACCTCGCTATCGTCGAGTCCGACGAAGGCGAGCGCCGCCTCCTGTCCCCGGGACGCCAGGAGCTCGTGCGCGCGCTTGAGCGCCCGCAAGGAGTGGTCGAAGGAGCGGGATGGATGGGAGCTGCCGAACTGCAGCAGCAGCCGCTTTCCTTCATGCCAGGCCTCGGAAGGAAGCGGGGCGGACTCGCCGAGCCGGGGATCGATCGCGCTGCCGACGGGGAACCAGTCGAAGCGCTTCGCGGCCCAGGGGAACGCGCGGCGATACCGGAGCAGGGGAATCTCGTAGGTGAACCAGATCAGGTCCGCGAAATGCGCGAGCGCGAGAAACTGGAAGAACTGCGGAGTCCCCACGCAAAGCCTGTCGGCGCTGAGTCCCAGCGGGTAGTGGAGCTCGTGCGCGAGCAGCGCGACGGGACGGCCTAGTCTGCCTCCGAGGTTCGCGAACCAGGAGCTCAGCGCGGGATGGATCCCCCAACGCCTGGGCGAATAAAGATAGGGCGTGTACTGGAGAATGACGGCACTGGCGGCGCATTCGCGGATCTCGCGCTCGATCCGGCGGAAGGCGGCGGCGTTCCAGCCGGAGGCGGGATTCGCGGCGATGGGGCGCAGGTCCACGCCCGGGATCGCCTCCGGCCGCGGCTCGGCGGTCCAGGCGGTGACCGCATGGCCTTCGCGCACGAATTCCTGGCAGAGGCGCGCGGCGTAGTCGCTCACGCCGCCGGGCTGCGGCGGGAAGTGCGGGCAGATCACCGCGAGATGGAGCTTATCGGGCCTGCTGGGAGAGGGCATATCCGGCGACGATGATACCAAGAATGCCTCCGATGAACGAGAGCGTCGTCATCGTGTTGTTGCTGACCGTGGGTTTTTCCCGCGGAACCACGACGATATCGTTGGGCTCGAGCACGGGGCTGTGCACGCCCGGCTGCTCGAGCAGGTCCTCGGCGTCGATGCGCAGGACCTTTTCCTGGCTTCCGTTGCGGCGCTTGATGGAGATGCGGTCCAGCTGCGCGTCGGCGGTCGGGCCGCCCGCGAGCGAGAGGAGCGTCACGAGATCCGTCTGCATCGGGATGTGGTGGATCCCGGGCTTGGTGACGGCGCCCCAGAGGTTCACCGGCATGAGGATCGCGCCCGGATAGTTGCCCGAGACGAACTCGCTGCCGCCGGGAGCGCCGGTGGCCTCGCTCGGCAAGAGCAGGTTGCCGGCGGGCCCGGCCGCGAGCGCCGGGGCCGCGGCGAGCTCCAGGAGCAGGCAGAGGGAGGTGAGCAAGGCGGTGCACTTCTTCATCAGGCGGCCTCTTTCGTGGATGCGGGCAGATAGCGCGCGGGATCGAGCCCCTCGAGCCGGAGATCCTCCTCGACCATGAGGCGGACGAGCTCGCGGAAGCTCACCCGGGGCTTCCAGCCCAGGCGGGTGCGGGCCTTCGTCGCGTCGCCCACGAGGTTGTTGATCTCGGTGGGGCGGAAGAACTTGCGGTCCACTTTCACGTGCTCGTTCCAGTCGAGTCCCACCAGGCCGAAAGCCTCGGCGAGAAATTCGCGGATCGAATGGCGTTCGCCCGTCGCGATGACGTAATCGCCGGGCTCGGGCGCCTGGAGCATGAGCCACATGGCCTCGACGGTGTCGCGCGCGAAGCCCCAGTCGCGGGAGGTGTCGAGGTTGCCCAGGTGCAGGAATTCCTGCTTGCCCGCGACGATGCGGGCCAGGGTCCGGGTGATCTTGCGGGTCACGAATGCCTCGCCGCGGCGGGGCGACTCGTGGTTGTAAGCGATGCCGTTGCAGGCGTAAAGGCCGTAAGCCTGCCGGTAATTGACCACCATCCAGTACGAAAAGGCCTTCGTGCAGGCGTAGGGATTGCCGGGATTGAGCGGGGTGCGCTCGTTCTGCGGCCAGCTCGCGGCGTTTCCGAAGAGCTCGGAGCTCGAGGCCTGGTAGAAACGGATCTCGCGTCCCGCCTTGGCGATGGCGTCCAGGAGGCGCACGGTCCCGCCCGCGTTGATGTCCATCGTATGCTCGGGGATGTCGAAGCTCAGGCGGACGTGGCTCTGGGCCGCGAGATTGTAGACCTCGTCGGGCTCCACCGCGCGGATCAGCTCCCGCGTCGCGGAGGAGTCGCAAAGATCTCCGGGGTGCAGCCGCAGCCGCGACAGCAGGTGGTCGATATTGGCGGTATTATGGGTGCTCGACGCGCGCAGGAGCCCGTGGACCTCGTAACCTTTGGCCAGAAGCAGCTCCGCCAGGTAGGAGCCGTCCTGTCCGGTGATGCCCGTGATGAGCGCGCGTTTCATCAGCCCGCCTTCCGGTCCTTCAGGAGCTGCTGGAAGCGCGCGAGCTCCGACTTGGAATCCATTCCCGCCGAAAGCGAGTTCTCGTGGAAGGTCGAGGGCACCGCGATGGGCCCGAGCTCCGGGGTCTCCTCGAGGCCGTTGAGCAGGCCATAGACATGCTTGTTGCTGACCTGGAGGATCCGGCGCAGCGCCAGGAGCACGTTGGGCTTGCGGGTCTTGCGGAAGCCGGTCACCAGGATCACGTTATCGGAGATTCCCGCCAGGATCGAGGCGTCCACGAGCAGCAGCGCGGGGGGCGCGTCCATCAGGATATAATCGTAGGAGTCGCGCAGGTGTTCGAGCAGCAGGCGGAACTTGTCGTTGCTGAGCAGCTCCGTCGGGTTGGGCTGCGCCCAGCCGGCGGGCAGGATGTCGAGGAAGGGCAGGCGCTCGCGCAGCAGCACCTCGTCGAGCGAGGCGCGCAGGGTGAGCACGGAGGTCAGCCCGTGGCCGTCGCGATAGCCGAAATACCAGGGCACCGACGGGTTGCGGAAGTCGGTGTCGATGAGCAGGACCTTCTTTTCGAGCTGCGAGAGGCTCACCGCGAGGTTCGCGGTCACGAGCGTCTTGCCGTCGCCGCGCTCGGGGCTCGTGACGGTGATGATCTTCGAGGGGCTGCCGTCTGCGGCGCGCATCCGGGTGATCTGCGCGCGGATGTACTTGAAGGCGATGGACTCGACCGACTCCGGCTGCTCCTTGCAGATCAGGAGATCGGGGCGATAGGAGCGCGCGCCCAGGGTCTTGCGCACCTCCGAGGTCTCGATCCGCGGGATGCTGCCCAGGGTGACGACCTCGAGCCGCTGGAGGTCCGCCAGGTGCTTGATCGTGGGATCGATGGCCTCGAGCAGGAACGCGACCGTGCTGCCGAAGAAGCAGCTCACCAGCAGCGCGAAAAGGAGCTTGGCGATGAAACGGGTGCGCGGCGCGGGCGAGCCCAGCCCCGAGCGCTCGTTGATGGCCACGCGGCTCTGGAGAGCCACCTGCTGGATCTCCACCTCCTGGAGCTTCTTCTTGAGCATCGAATACAGCTCGAACTGGAGGTCGAGGTCCTTGGTGAGGTTCAGCAGCACTTGCTCGTCGCGCGGGAGCGATCCCAGGCTCTTGAGCAGTGCGGCGCGGGAGCTCTCGAGCGTGGAGATCTTGGCGTCGTAGCCGCGGTTTTCGGCCTGGAGCGCCGCGAGCTTCGCGCGCGCGGTCTCGAAGTTCACGAGCACTTCCTCTTCCTGGCCGGCGGCCGAGGGGTCGCCATCGGCGAGCTGCTCCTTGAGGGATCGGGTGAGCTTCTCGATCTCGCGGTTGAGCTCGATCACCTGCCAGGAGTTCTCCGCGAAGCCCTGGGCCTGCATCAGTACCCGCTTGTACTGCTGGGCATCGAGCTGCGCGCGCGTGCGGGCCACGAGCTCCGCGCGACCGAGCTTCGCGGCGCCCGCTCCGCGGTTGAGGAGCTGCTGTTCCCGTTTGGCGAGCGCGCGCTCGTAGAAGGCGATGAGCTTGGCGTTCTCCTCGCGGCGGATCCGCGTGGTTTCCAGCTCGCTCTCGATCGAGGAGAGCTTGTTGGAGAAGGCGTTGTGTTCGGCATCGATGGAGATGATGTTGTTGTGGCGCTTGAAGTCGACCAGCGCGCTCTCGCTGCGCTTGAGGCGCTCGGTCGTGGAGTCGAGCTGCTGCTCGATGAACTTCTTCACCTCGGTCACCTCGTTGTAGTCGCGCTCGCTGGTCTTCTTGACGAAGACCTCGGTCACGGTGTTGGCGAGGACCATCGAGGTGAACGGATCGAGCGTGGTCACGCGGATCTTCACCATGTCGTTGCCCATGATCTCCGCGCCCGTCACGTTGCGCAGCAGGGCCGAGAGCGACTCCACCGGCACGAGCACGGGCTCGGGGGCGTTCGCCAGGGGCAGGCTCTTGTTGCCGAAATTGTTGGCCAGGAACTCGACCCAGAACTTCTTGCGGGTGATCGAGAGCTCCCACGGCGGCGTGAGGTTGAGCTTCTGGTAGCCGTCCTTGAATTTCAGGGTTTCGGCGACGGCGACGAAGAACTCGTCGGATTGCAGGTAGTCGACGTATTTTTTCAGGCGGTCGGAGGTATCCAGCGGCATCTGGCCGATGTTCGCCAGCGCCATCTGCATGGGGCTGTTCTCGATCTTCTGGATCGAGAGCGTCGTCTGGGCCGTGTAGAGGGGAACGTAAAGCAGTTGTTTGGCGATGACGCCGAGGATGGCCATCGCGGTGAAGACGTAAAGGATCTTCCTCCGGAGCTTGAGGATCTGGAGGAGGTCGTTGAAATTGAGGCCTTCGCTGGCCATGCCGTCGGGCGGATTCCGTTTTTCCATGGGATCTTTAAACCCTCTCTGGTGACTGATCGGCGCGGAGAAAAGGAAAGTTAAGGGAATCGTTGGCTTAGAGAGGGTTGATGCCTGGAGTAAGCCCCCAGGAAACCCGCTAAGTGGATAAAAGACAAAGACTATTAATTAAGTTGACCGAGAACGTCCACTATGATTTGGTACCGGCCGATGCTTCGATCGAACCGCTCTCTCATTGCCGTGTTCCTGACCTTCCTCGCAGCGGGTTGCGGATCCCTCATGGACCAGCTCGAGGATCCGGCCGTGAACGCCTTCTGCAAGGCGCCCGCCGATCAGCGCGGCAGCTTCATCGGCCGCGTTCAGGGATATCCGCTCGAGGTGGTGGTCGATTCGGCGTTCAGCGAATCCGAGCGCCTGGAGATCCGCAATGCGCTTCAGCAGTGGAACCTCATCTCGCTCGGGATCTCTCGGCAGGACGTCTTCCGGATCCGCTACGACGACGCCCGCAAGCTCCGGGCGATCGATCCGACGGATTGCAGCCTGGAGTTCGGCGACGAGGACACGTTCTTCATCGTTCGCGAGGACAACAGCACGCACTGGGAAAAGACGCTCCATCTGGGCAGCAACATCCCGGGCGCGACGTTCCGCTGCAAGCAGTTCGGTCGGGCCATCCGTCAGATCGTCTACCTTTATCCGAAGCTCATCCAGGCCCGGCAGCTGGGGAGCGTGGCCCTGCACGAGTTCGGGCATTCGCTGGGCCTGGACCACAGCTGCCAGATGGATTCCGATCGCGCGGACTATCGCGGCTGTCAATCCCTGCCTTCGGATCATGACTATCGGCGCGCGGTGATGTATCCGGTGATCATGACAGGCCCTAAAGGTTCCTATGAAATCAAGGAAGACCCGGTCGCCAACGACAAGCTCCGCGCCGCGTGCGTGATCGATCCGGTATGATTCTCATCCTCTTCACCGCGGCAGGCATCGGTTTCCTTCACTCGCTCGCGCCCGGGCACTGGCTGCCCGTCGCGCTGCTGGCCAAGTCGCGCGGCTGGGCCGCGCGCACCGCGCTTGCGGGCGCGCTCGTCGCCGCCTCGGGGCATATCCTGATCTCCCTCGCGCTCGGCGTGGCCGGCATCCTGATCGGCTCGCATCTTTTCGAGGGAAGGGAAGAGGAGATCGAGCGTTACGGAAGTCTCGTGCTCATCGCATTCGGATTGGCTTACGGTCTTCTGGCTTTCTTCCGGCACTCGCGCTGCCACGGGCACGGGCATCACGGTCCGAAGCCCGACGGCAAGGGCGCGTTCGCATTCCTCTTCGGGCTGGGCTTTTCGCCCTGCGTGGCGGTCTTCCCGGTTTTCGCGGCGGCCGCGACGCACGGGACCTTGCTGGTGACTTCGACGATGGCGGCTTTTTCCCTAGGCGTGATCGCGGCGCTCACCATCGCCAGCCAGCTCGCGCTCCGGGGCCTCTCTTACCTGGATCATCCGATTCTGGAGCATTACGGGGATGTCCTGACCGGGGCCGGTATCGTGGTCATGGGGATGATCTTTTACTTTTTTCCTCATTAGCCCCTCGAGGGTAGCCGCGACAGGGCGATAACGCGCCGGCTCTTGACCGCCCGCGACGCGCCGGATATGCGAGAGGGATGCTGAAGTTCGGGCTTTTATGCGCTCTTGCGGGGGCGTTCCATGTGATCGCTCCGGATCATTGGGTTCCGGCCTCGCTCCTCTCCTGGCAGCGCGGCTGGCGGTCCGGCAGGGCCGCGGCTTTCGCGGCGCTGGCGTTCGCCGCGCACGTGGCGCTGGGGTTTCTGATTTTCCTCTTGCTGGGCCGGGGTATCTGGGATCTCGCGTCCACGAATCTTCTTTCCTTCGCACTGGTCCTCGTGGCCGGCGTGGCCGTGATCCGGGCCTTCCGTTTCCGCAGGATCCGAGAGGTGCTTTCCTCGGGAAACAACGGTGTCTGGGGCTTCTTCATGGTATTTTCGCTCCTGGGGCCCTGCGAGTCGCTGATTCCGATCCTCATCAAGGCCCGCTCGTTGGGCGCGGGTTACGTCCTGCCGCTGCTGGCCTTCTTCGCTGGAACCGCGCTCTCGGGCCTGCTGCTGGTCTTTTCCGGCCGCTTCTTCTGGAATCGCCCGCACTGGCTTCCGCGCGGAGTGCACGCGGCCAATCAGCGGCTCGCGACCGTTCCGGTCGTCACGGTCGTGGTGCTCGGCCTCGCTTTCCTCGTGCGCGCCTAGGAACGAAGCGGCAGCTCGACGATGAAGGACGCGCCCCTTCCCGGCACGCTCTCCACCCGGATCGTGCCGCCATGCGCTTCGGCGATCTGGCGCGCGATGTAGAGACCCAGGCCCAGCCCGCCATAATGACGCGATGAAACCGCCTGCTCGAAGCGCCCGAAGATCCGCGTCTGATCCTCGGGGGCGATCCCTATTCCCTGGTCGGTGACCGTGAGAATCGCCTTTCCCTCCCGCGAGCGGAGTCGGACACTGATGGGTTTTCCGGCGCCGAACTTGAAGGAGTTGCTGAGAAGATTGAGTACGAGCTGCTCGAGCCGCGTGCGGTCGAAGCTTCCCGTGACACCAGTATCGAGATCGGCCTGGAAGACCCCGGGCGAGCCGTGCTCGAGCTCTGCCTGGCGGATCATCTCGGAAACCAGTCCGCCGAGGTCCAGCGCTTCGGCGTTGAGCTGCATGCGACCTGTCGTCAGGCGCGAGACGTCCAGGAGGTTCTCGATCAGCAGCGCGATCCGCTCGATCTGCCGCTCCGACTGCTTGAGCAGGGCGGCGGCCTGGGAGTCCTGGAGGCGGCCTTCGTTCGCCAGCTTCTGGATCATCTGGACCTGAAGCTTCAACGGGGTGATCGGCGTTTTCAGCTCGTGGGAGGCGACGGAGATGAACTCGTCGCGCAGGCGCAGCGACTGGGCGGCCATCGCATGCGCCTCTTTCTCGCGCTCGAGCGCGCGCTCGGCTTCGGCCTTGCGCAGCCGCCAGTAGTCGATTCGCTCGAAAAGCTCCGTGGGCGACATCCTGAGCTCCGCAAGCATGCTCGCGTAGATGGAAGAAAGCTCCCGTTCCATCGCGGGGCTGAAAAAACGCGCCGACTGGACGGCCTCCCGCGCGGCTGCCACGCCGATGGAACCCGCCAGCGCCGGCTGGAGCTCGTTCTGAAGGCGCGAAAGATCCAGGATCGACAGATTACGGTCCGGGGCGACTCCGGCGCGCGCGAACGCGTGGTCGAGCTTTTCCGTGGCGGCCCGCGCGTCGAAGTACCTGAGAAAGAGGCGCAGAGCGGCGCCGCGCACCTCGCTTTGCGGAATCACGGGCCGGAGCCCCACCGGCTCGCGAGGCTCCGGCGGCTGTCCCAGGATCTCCTCGAAGCGCGCGGCCTGGAGCTGTTCCCGTTGCGACTGACTCGAAAGGAGGGAGCCCCCGACGAGGAAAATGACGTTCAGCGAAAGGCTCCAGAATACCGAATGGGTCACGGTGTCCAGGCTCGAAAGACCCAAAAGCGCTTCGGGCCGCAGCAGTGAGATGCCGAAAGGGCCCTCCGTGAGCAGGCTTTCGGGAAGCCAGCCGAAAAAGACGAAGATCGGAACGGCGAGGGTGTAGCCCCAGGCCAGGATCCCGGCGCTCAGGCCCAGGAGCGCTCCGGTGCGGTTCGCATGGCTCCAGTAAAGGCCCGCCAGCACCGGAGGGAAGAGCTGGGCCACCGCCACGAAGCTGGGCAGGCCCATGCGCACGAGCTCCGAGGAGGAGCGAAAGCCGTACGCATAAGCGAAGCCGGCCAGGATCACGATGGCCGCGAGCAGCCACCGAAGCTGGAGAAGGTGGCGGCTCAGCGGTCGCAGCGGCCCGAAGCGGTTCAGCGCCGGCAGCAGGAGGTGATTGCTCAGGAGCGCGGCGATCACCATGGTTTCGACCGCCACCATTCCGGCCGAAGCGGAGAAGCCGCCGAGAAACACGAAAAGCGCGAGGCCCGGCCGCTCGGCCAGCATCGGGAGCCTCAGCACGAAGGTGTCGGCCTGGGCGACGGAAAGCCCGGCGAGCAGTCCCGCCGCCGCGATCGGCACGATGAAGAGGTTGATGGCGAAGAGATAGCCGGGGAAAAGCCACTGCGCGGTCCGGATATGGCGCTCATCGTTGTTCTCGACGACCGCGAGATGGAACTGCCGGGGCAGAAGCAGGCAGGTGCAGAAGCCGAGCAGGATGGAGGCGATCCAGGAGGGGATTCCCCCTCCGCGGAGCTGCTCCTCGCGCAGGACGTTCTCGAGGGGCTTGAGCGACTCGAGCCCCTCGAAAAGGCCGCTCCAGCCGCCGGAAAACCGCAGAACCACGAAGAGCCCGCACGCGAGCAACGCGACCAGCTTGATGAGCACCTCGACCGAGAGCGCGGCGACCATTCCCGGATGCCTTTCGGTCGGATCGAGCTTGCGCAGCCCGAAGAGGATCGTGAAGGAGATGAGCAGCACGAGCAGAATGGCGGCGAAGCCGCCGTCGTATTGAGTCAGCGCGCCGCGGGTCAGAAGCCCGGCCGTGTTCTGGATCGAAAGGATCTGCAGCCCGATGTACGGCACGATGCCGACCGTGAGCAGGAGGCTCGCCAGGACGCCCAGGGACCGGCTTTCGCCGTAGCGCGAGGAGATGAGATCGGGAACGCTCGTGATGCGATAGGCTGATTTCAGCCGGATCATCCGGAGCAGGAAGGATTTCCAGAAAAACGCGCTCAGCGTGTTCCCGAGATAGATTCCCATGAAAAGATAGCCGTGCCGGGTCGCGACCTCGACGTTCCCGTAGTAGGTCCAGGCGGTGCAGATCACCCCGAGCGAAAGGCCGTAGATCCAGGGATGGTTGGCGAGGTCCTTGCCGGTCCGGGCTTTGCGGCGCTCGACAAAGGCGGCCAGCAGCGAAAGCAGGGCCATGTAGCCGATGATCCAGGCAAGGACGCCGACGGAGTCAATCATGCCGCGAGTCGCTCCAAAGGATCGCGATCGCGATCAGCCAGATCGCGTTCAGCCAGAGAAAGACCCCGCGGTAGGTCAAGGTGAGGTCCTTCACCGAGTCGAACACCTGGGGCCAGACGAACAGAGCCGTGAGCAGCATGCAGACCAGGATCTTCAATAACGGTCGTTCAAATACCGAAGGCCCAGGCCGGGGTTCCATTCCTACAGTTCATGCCATATTCGGCACAGAGTACAAGCCCGGTTATTTTAATAACCGTGAGATAACGTGTCGCGGCACTCCCGCATGAGGGATCGCACCAGGTCTCCCGCGGGACGGAGGTCGTCAATCAGGCCGACGCCTTGGCCCGCGCTCCAGACCTCTTTCCAGGTGGTCTGATGCGCCGCCTTTTCCAGGGCGCGCGAGCCGAGGTGGTAGCGAAGCATCTTCATGGCCTTCTTCGTCTGCGGAAAGCGATAGAGCAGCTTCTCGATCGGATTCAGGTCCAGGCCGACCCTCTCGATATACGGCGTCCTGATCACCGCGGCGGGCGTGCCCGAGATCCGAAGGGTCATGACGATGTCCTCCGGTTCGGAACGGAGAATGGCGTCCTTGTAGGCCGGGTCGACCTTCGCCTCCTCCGTCGCGATGAAGCGGGTGCCGACCTGGACTCCCGCCGCGCCCAGCAGGAGCAGCGCGGCGATCTGCTCGCCCGTCGCCACGCCGCCCGCGGCGATGATCGGGATCCTGAGGTGCCTCTTGAGGTAGGGGATCAGTACCAGGGGAGAGATGGGGCCCGCGTGGCCTCCTGCTCCCGCCGAGACGGCGATCACCCCGTCGGCGCCCAGGGCTTCGACCTTGCGCGCGTAATCGAGCGTGGTCACATCGCAGAAGACTTTTCCACCCGCCTCATGCATCCGGCGGATCGCCTCCTTGGGGTTGCCCAGCGACGTGATCACGAGCGGGACCTTCTCCTCGGCGCAGATCGCCAGGTCCGCGTGCTGCCGGGGGTTGGCCTGATTGACGATCAGATTGACCGCGAAGGGCTTCCGGGTTCGGGCCTTGACCGCGCGCACGGCCTCGCGGAAACGCTCCGGGGTCCGCCAGTTCAGCGATGGCATGGCTCCCAGGCCACCGGCTTCGCTCACGGCGATCACGAGCTCCTCGTCGCTCACGAGGAACATGGGCCCGGCGATGATGGGATAGGGGCAGTCGAGCAGGCGGGTGAAAGAAGTGGAAATCGGCTTTGGCGCTTGCTTTTCGTTCATTCTTTCACTTTACAATGCCTTGCGTTGGGCGTCTTGACAGTTTATGAAGAGCCCTCATTTTGGATTGGAGTACAGGAGGAATGCCATGCCGGTTTACGAGTATCAATGTTCCAGCTGCGAAAAGGTCCATGAAGTGACTCAGAAATTCTCGGACCCTTTGCTGACGGAGTGCCCCGAGTGCCAGGGCTCGCTCACGAAGCTCATGAGCCTGACCTCGTTCGCCCTCAAGGGCAAAGGCTGGTACACCTCCGATTACAAGCGCGCCTCTTCGAGCGCCCCGTCTTCGCCGGCTCCTGCTGCCGCCTGCGGGACGGGCGCGTGCGGAACTTCGAGCTGTCCGGCCGGTTCTGACTGAACTTTGACGCTCTCGCGGCGGTCCCGGTGCCCTGCGCGAAAATTAACTCGCGCCCGACCCAGGTCGGCTTAAAATTGAAGGCATGAAGAACTCATTCCTTCTGCTTTCATCGCTTCTCGTGCTTGCGCTGGCGTCCTCCGCTCAGGCGGCATCCACGGTTTCCTATGCCATCGAGCCGATCATCGGTTACGACCGCGTCCAAAAGCTCGCGCCCACGGCGCACGTCAAGAACCGGCTCATCTACGGCGCGCGCGCCCGGGCCGGGATCCCGCTCGTTTCGCTCGAAGCGGAGTTCACTCGCGGGCAGGACACGGAGAGTTATCCGGAGCAGGATCTTTCGATCCTCGATCGCGACGACAAGCTCAAGCTCGGTATCGTGAGCAGCTATCGGCTCAGCACGCTCGTGCGTTTCAACTTGCGCCTGGGCGGCCAGGCCAAGCGCAGCCACCATGAGGAAACCCAGGCGGGCGTGACCACCGTTACGGACACGGGCCCGACGTATCGCCCTTACGCGGGCGTCGGCCTGAGCTCGCGCCTCGGGCGCAACTTCGATCTTTCGGGCGGCGTCACCGTGGTCTTCAACGACTTCCCGCGGATGGCCGCCAACGAGTATCAGACGACGCTGGGCTTTAACGTCAGCTTTCCCTGAGGCTATCTCGAAGCAGCCGGAGCGGAATCTCGGGTTTCGAGGCACCGAAGCGGCACTGATGCCACGCGGCCTGCAGGTGCAGCGGTCCGGAAGGGGCGGCGACTCCCTCGTGCTCGAGGCGGAGGCCTGAGCCGAGCTCCCTTTCGAGCTCCTGCCAGTCGTGGTCCCGCCAGGGCTCCTCGAGCGCCAGCAGGCTCGAAAGCTCGTAATCCGTCGCGGCGAGGCCCGGGAGCGGACGCTCTTCGGGAGGCGCGGAGACGCGCGGGCCGACCTCGGTCCTGAAGGTGTCGAGCGCGGTTTTCAGGGAGATCCCCGCGCGGGAGAGAAGCGCTTCGGCGCGGCGGAGATTCCAGGCGAGCTCGAAAAGAGGCCGCGAAGGGAGCCAGAATTCGTCCAGGTTCCGTGGAGCCCAGCGATCCGGCACATGTGCCGGCGCGAGCTCGGACGTGCCTTCGGCCGCGGGTGCGCCGCCGGATAGCGAAGGGATTTTGCGCAACCAGAGCACCGGGTTGGCGCAAAGCTCGAGGAAGTCGTCGAGAATCTGGAGCCGCGTCCAGGCGTCCAGGGCCGCGGTCGCCGGAAGCAGCGACACGACGAAGGCGGAGCGGGAGCTCTCCGCCTGCGTTTCGGCCACGAGCGAGAGCCCCGCGCGGCGAGTGGCCTCGCGCCATTCCAGAGGGGAAAGCGGGTTTTCGCAGGCGTTGAGGAAGGCGTCGACGATCCCCGCTTCGCGAGCGGTCTCGCCCTGGGTTTCGAAGGCGAGGCGCGCGGGATGTTCCGGAGGCAGAAGCCCGATCGCCTCGTGCGCCCGCCGCTTGAGCGAAGGCGTGCCCGGGGTGACGCCGTTGAGCGCGAGCCAATGCCCGGCCTCGCGCATCCACAGGCGGCTGGCCTTGGGATAGGTGACCAGGCGGAGCAGGCCCCCGGGCCTGAGCATTCCCGCGAGCCGGGAGAGGAGCGCGGCCGGATCCTCGACGTGATGAAGGACATTCGAGGCGAGGATGTAGTCGAAGCCGCGCGGATCGCTCCAGTCGCGCAGATCGGCTGCCACGAGGCGCACGCAGGGCAGTCGGGTGAAAGGGCGCGCGAGCCGGTGCAGCCGGAGCCGGGCGCGCGTTTTCGCGAGGGACGATCCGCTCAGGTCGACCGCGACGAGCTCGGCGGCGCGCGGATGCGTCTGCGCCACGACGAGCGTCTCGAAGGTGCCCGCTCCGGCGACCAGGATCCGGATTCCCCGATGGTCTCGAAGCGTCTCCGCATAGCCGTTCCTCACGAGCTGCGCTCCCAGCTCGAAGCGGAGTCCTTCGCCTTGTCCGCGCCGGGGCAGGGCCAGCGCGGGGATCGGCGGATAAGGAAAGCGCTCGTACTGCTCGCGGAGGTTCATGCGCCCAGCATAGCCGCGAGCCTGGCCAAAAGGCAAAGCAAGCCTGGGGCTGTCAGGGCTGCGCCTCAGGGCTCCGGATACGCGTAGATCGTGACGCCGCTCACGATCCCGTCCTTGAAGACGCAGCGCTTGGCCGTGAAATCCCCCTGGCCCTGGTACGATCCGAAATTCGGGGTGTAGAGGCAGGTCTCGCCGCTCTCGCAAAGCCCGTTGTGATTGCCGCCGCCGGCACCGTCGTCCCAGCCGATGAGCTCGACGGCGTTGCGCAAAAAGGTGCGCGGCGGGTTGCTGAGATCCACGGAGACGACGTTGCCATCGAGAAGCGGCGGGCAGAGATCACCATCGCTAAAGTCCGGATTAAGCGACGCTCCGTTGCCGGTAGTGTTGCGCACCCGCGTGTCCAGGGGCGAGGGCCTGAAATCCCAGATCTGGCAGCTCGATCCGGCTTGGCAGCGGGAAAACCCGTCCGAGGAGCCCCATGCTCGCCAGGGATTCTCGAAGTTCAGCCAGTCCGTGATTGACTCGAAAGTCGCCACGCCCAAAGCGTCCGATCCATTGGCCGCGTCATCGGCGGTCAGCAAGGTATAGGGCGCGAAGTTGCCGCTGCCGACGGTCAAGACGGCGTCGGAGGCGCCCTGGTTCGCGCAGCTCGCGTCCAGTCCCGGGTCGGTTCCCAAGGTGATCGAGCAGGCGGGTGCGGTGCTGACCCAGTTGGCGGTAAGCTTATTATATGAGGTGTTGGCAAGTTCGATGTTGTCCGCCGCGCCTTGGCTGATCGTTGTCTGAACGGTGCTAAGAAACGACAGCGTTCGGCTCTGGAAATTGTGAAAGGTGTTCCCCGAGCCGGAGGTAAGATTGATCTTACCATTGGGGGATATGGTCAGGGCGGTCGCGGCGGAGTAAGAGCTTTGGCCAATATCCAAGCCCACACTATTGAGAACCGCGGAAATGTTTTGAAGAAAGTTGTTGTTCATGTTGCTTGTGATTCCAGTTAAGCTATTCGTCACAAGAATATCTCGAAGGCGGTTATGCGTACTGGAGACATAGATTCCCATGTCGTTATTGGATGCCCGGATACGGGAGAAGAAGCTCGAGTAGAGCCTGCCTTGACTTCCGATCCCGGAAAAAAATCCGATGGCCCCCACTCCGCGGATCGTCCCATGATGAGCGTCTCTCCCGGCGACACCAAATCCTGAGCCCGAGCCGCGGAGCTCGCCTTCGATCCAGAAGTGCTTGGAGTTTTTCAGCTCGATCAGGCAGTTTGTTTCATTGACTAGCCCTCCGCACTTGGGAGTCGAGCCGGTCAGGGTCAAGGCTGCTCCAGGGAGCGTCACGATCGCGATGCGATCGCCGGCTCCATCGGCGGCAAACTCGAAGCCGCCGCTGGCCGAGGTGGGGGTCGCCACGGTGTAGATCGTCCCCGGGCTCGCCAGGGTGACAAAGGTCCCAGCCACCGTATTCGCGGGCAAGGGTAGCACGGGATTGCTCCACCAGCGGGCGCGCGCGCTCTCGGCGATCGGTATGCCGCCTTGAAGGATCACGACGCGGTTTTCCTTCCAGGAGGACTCCTCGAGCAGCTCCACCAGCCCCTTGTCCTGCTTCAATCCGCGCGTGTAAAAGAAGACCGCTCCGGGGCCGCCGCGGTCGTCACAGGCCCAGTCGAAGGCGCCGAGCTCGTCGCGGATGGCGTAGCCGGCGCACGAGGAGGCGCCGGAGAGGTTCACGCGTTTTTTCTCGCCGCCATGGAGGCACGAGAAATAGCTCGTGCCCGAATCCGCCGGGCAGAGGGTTTCAGGAGCCGTGCGGTCGACGTACTGGTTCCAGTCGGGGGCGCTAGGGTAGCGAGGCGCGACCGTGACCGAGGTCATGAGCGGCGCGACGCTTGCCGTCTGGCGAAGAAACGAAAAGGTACACCCCTGCAGGAGCGGAATGAAAAGCAGGATGCCTGCGATTTGCAGCAGAGGGAAAGGAGACGCGCGTTGGGGCGGTGGCATGTTCAGTCCTGCTCCCAGGATATCGCCCCGGGGCCCGCCGGATAAACTGTGTCGGGGGAGGCCCGGGTCAGCCGGGACGCGCGAGCGCTCCGCAATGACACGGCGAGCGGGTATCCCAGCCTATGTTAAGCTGGAAGAGTCATGCGCCACGCTGCGATTCCGGTACTTTTATTCGGGGCGCTCGCGCTGGGTGCGCCCGGCTGCATCGAGTTCGTGCGCGATCGCACGCCGCCGGCTCCGGTGCCCTCGCTGAATGACGGCGTCGCCTGGCCCTCGACTTCGAGCAGCCCGTCGCTGAGCTGGTCCTATCCGGGGACCGGGAACAGCTACGCCTTGGACCGTTTTGAAGTGGCCTTGGGAACCTCTCCGGGCGCCACGGATCTGCTGGATTGGGTGACCGTAGGCTCTTCCACTCAGGCGGCCGGCGTGAGTGGTCTGAGCCTCGCCTTGGGGGGAACTTATTACGCCAGCGTGCGCGCGGTGGACTCTGCTGGCCAGGTGTCAAGTCCCACGACCTCCGCGGGCTGGAAGGTCGTGCCGCAGCTCTCAGTCTTTCCCCGTTACGCCGCGGGCAGCGACTGGAACAGCTACGTCGATGCCGCCGACACCAGCCTCCCTTGCAGCGGGAGCGGCCAGGGCTACTACTCCTGCCTCCATGGCGGCGAGAAGCGAAGGGTCGACTTCCCGGGCGAGCTCGGCTGCGCCGATCTTCGCATCCGCGATGAGCTCGAGGCCTTTGACTGGTCTTGCGACGATACCGGCGGAGCGTCGGGCCTGTTCTTTCACTCGCGAGGCCTGAAGCGGGAGAAGGGTCTGGGCCATCTGCTCGAGGCCTCGAGCTGGAAACCCGAGCGTGTGGTCATCTTCCGCGGAGCGGAGCCGATCGCGGCGAGCCTGCCTTCATTCTGGTGGGCCAACCCGGTCGTGACCTTGCCACAGAACAGCGCGGAGAATACGCTGCTCGCGATCTCGGGCTCGGGGACGATCTATACCATCCCGCAGTCCATGACCGTGAGGGGCGGCTATCGGTTCTCCAATACGGACTCCCATCGCATCGCCGTCGTCGCATTGCCGGGAGCGGTCTTGACTTTCTCGGGCAGTACCCCGGCCTGCGGATGGGGCCCAGAGACGATAAACTGCCTGCTGGAGCTGCGTGCCTCCGATTATTTCTGGGTCGAAGGAGCCTTCAGCGGCACCGGAAGCATAAGTAACCAGACCGGCCTCGCCAGCAGAGGCGTATTCTCGGTGATTCGAAATGCCCGGTTCACCGGGTTTCAGAACGCGGTCGGTGGGGGAAGCGCTTTATACTCCGGACGGATCGGCCAGTCGCGCTTCTTCAATAACCGGACGGGCCTCTACCTTTCGACCCATCGGAGTGTTTTGCAGGACCTTCTGTTCTTGGGAAACGAGGAGAGCATCGATCTTCCGAGCGCTCAAGTAGAGCTCGTTTTGCAGTCGATTACCTTCGAAGGAGGGAGGGTCAGCTTGTTCAACGCCAGGGATTCCGTTCTGGCCGGGATTACGAGCTTCTCGGACATTCTCTTCAGTGCGGGCCTGAGAAATACGATTCATAATCTTCACGGCCCGAAGCTGGAGTTCATGAGCGCGAACGATAATACCGCCAGCCAGCTGGCGATCCAAAACGTCTCGTTCACTCTGACTTCCGGAAACAAGTTCACGGGGCTGTGGACGACGCTTAGCGCGCCGGTCTGCAGCATGATCTCCTCGCCCAGTGCCGGGCTTGATGCCGGCTGCGCGAATCAGGGCGCCTCGGATGCCACGCTCATCTCCGGAAGCGGAGCCTACGCCCCCGTAGGAAAGGTCTTCCTCGACGACACGAAAAACGTCTCGGACGTGCTGGGCGGCGCGGCCTTCGACTCGATCACGGACTGGCTGAACTTCGAGAATCCCTGGCGGGGCTGGGGACCGGACACGACACCCTGCCAGAAAGGGGGGAGCTGCCGGATCTGGGACTACAGGCTCTCCTCGAGCGATACCTATCTTCGCAACACCACGGGAAACGGCCTGTCGCAGAACCCTTCGTTCGAGGATGGCGACCCTTGTCCCGCGCCACTGGATGGCAATGTCGTCTCGACCGATCAAAGCGCGAGCGCCAGGACCTTTCTGCGCAATGCGACCGAGATCCTGGGCTGGGGCAATGGCAATAACAACGGGCTTTGCGAAAGCGGCGAGACGTGCCTTTACACGCCGAATTTCGGCGCCTATCAGGGCGAAGGGGATTTCACCTCGAAGTCCTGCGTGTTCAAGAACGGGATCGTCACGGGCGTGAAGATCTACGCCTACCCGATCAACGGCGTTCCTTGAGCGTCAGGTGCGTCTTGATTCGCCTGGCCGGGCCGATCTGACGCCGGGCAGGCGGACGGTGAACTTCGAGCCCTGGCCTTCGGCGCTTTCGATCTCGATCCGCCCGCCGTGCAGGGTGAGGATCTGCCGGGCGATGTAAAGGCCCAGCCCCAGGCCGCCGAAGTTCCGGCTCGAGACGGCTCGCTCGAACCGATCGAAGATCCGCGCCTGGTCCCGCGCGGAAATCCCGATTCCGTGGTCCCGGACCTCGATGATCCATTCCCCGTCCTGCTCCTCGATCCCGATCTCGATGGCGCGGCCCTGACCGAACTTGATGGCGTTACTGATGAGATTCGTCATGACCTGGTCGAGCTGCGAGGGGTCGGCCCGCACGCGTGCCGCTTCGGGCAATCGCAGCTCCACCCAAGAGCCGGTCCAGCTCAGCTCCGGTTGAAACCTCTGGATCACCTCGCGGATCATCGCGACCAGGTCCAGCTCGGCATACTGGGGCACGAGCTTCCCGACCCGGATCCGGGAGACCTCGAGCAGCTGCTCCACCAGGCTGCCCAGTCTTCTCAGCTGTCTTTCAAGCTGCTCGAGCTGGGGCCGGGTGATTTGCGGCCGTTCGAGGCCGTCGCGTTGGCTCGTGCGCGAAAGCGATTGCAGGAGCAGGAGAATCGAGGTCATCGGCGTATTGAGCTCATGCGAGGCGATGCTCAGGAATTCGTCACGGAGCCGGACGGCTTCCTGGGCATCGCGAAAGAGCACGAGGTTCTGGATGGCGCTGCTGATGTGGTTTTCGACCAGCTGCAGGAATGGAAAATCCTCCTCTTCGGGAAGCCGCTCCAGGAGCGATAGCGGCGAGCGTCGCCTGAAGACCAGCAGCGCCGGGAACGCCGCTTTGGCGGGGATGACCGGCAGCATGAGCACGAAGTCGTCGGCCTGGCCGGACTCGGGAAATCGCATTTCTTCCATGATGCGCAGGAACGGCAGCAGCGGGGAGTCCGCCAGCGCGCGGGACCTGGAGGCGATCGGCCGGCGAGGGAGCTCGCCGTCGAGCGTGATCTCATCGGGGGACACGTTTCCGCTTCGGCCGCAGCTTCGCGCGAAGCGATGCGGTCCCGCCCGGAAGCGCCCGGGCCCCGAGCCCGGGACGAAAGCCAGCGCCTGCTCGTAGGGAAAGAGGTCGAAGAGCCCCTCCATCGCGAGCTCCAGGATGCGCTCGGGAGTTTCGGCCTCGCCTGCGTCGAGTGAGAATCGATTGAGCGCCCGGAATCGCTGCAGCTGGGCGTCCAGCTCCTGCCGGTTGAGCGAGAGCCGGCGCTCGGCGCGCACCAGGCGTTTCACCTGTTCGTTCAAAGCCTGATTTTCCCGCCGCAGGCGCTCGAGCTCATCCATCATACAACGCGCAGAGCACCATCGAATAGTTGTGGAAAAGCGTGCGGCGCCGGTCGATCGCGGCGATTTCCCCGTAGGTGTTGAAGCCCAGCCACGGCACCTCCCCGAAAACCCGCTGGACCGGGGCGATCGAGGTCTCGTGCGTGCGCGCGCCGAAGAGCAGCCGCGCGCGGCAGCAGCAGTCGAACTGCAGCACGATCCTGGGCGACGCGCCCGGGTGCCGCGAACGGATCAGCTCGGCGGAACGGCGCGCGCGGGCGACCGTGGTCTCGGGGTTCCGCAGGGCCATGCGCACGCGCGTCCCGGTTCTCATCTCGCCGGGAAAAAACAGGGCTCCGCTGCCGCGGTCCAGGCGCAACGGGCAGCGGATGATGTAGCTGCCGTAGAACGGGTCAGGCTCCGGAAGCAGCTCGGCCAGGCAGATGTAACAGAAGTGCGACATCGTGATCTCCTCGACGTCTTGCACCTCCAGATACTGGCGGTAAACGTCCCAGGCGGGAGCTCCGTCGATCTCGTGCACCCAGCCGTCCCGCGCGCGCGTGATGGTCTGTTCGATCCCGATCGGGTCGCAGGCGTGCGTGACGGAGATTTCCGGGAGGAAGTCGCCACCGAGCAGCGCCGCCGTGATCGAATCGGTGAGCGCGGCACCGTCATGGAACTGCCAGGTCGGTCCCATCCGGAGCAGCTCGCCCGCCGTGCCCCCGGCGATCGCGACCGGATAAGGAAGCTCCTCCTCGAGCGAGCGGAGCGCCAGCGATACGTTGCCGGTGAGCCCGTCGGGAAAGACGAGCAGGAGCTTTCCGTCTTTCTGTCCGGCGTCGCGGATCCGCCGTCCGAGCGCGCGGCCGCATGCGGCGGAATCGCGGCCGAAGCCCTCGCTCCGGTAGGTGGTGAAGCTCATGCGCGGCTCGGCCATCACGAGCACGGTCGCCGCCTGGGGCGAGTCGTCCCAGCCTTCGGCCAGGATGATGCCGCTGGCTGAACAGCCGGAGAGCGGAACTTCGCCCAGGCTCGCGCGAGCCCCGCGGAGCAGCGCCTGGGGGTCATGTCCCGCGCCCGCGAAAACGAGCGAGAAGCGGGGCGGGCTCCCGCCGAGCTGCGCGATGGCCTGGCGCGCAGCCTCCTCGCCGGCGGCTTGGGAATTCCGAAGGTGGCTGCTTCCGATGCCGATTCCCCGCGGCTGCAGATGAGGCGTCATACTAGACGCCCTAATGCAAGAAGGGGATCGTCCCTATTCCTAAGTCAGCTTGCGGCCGAGCTTCGTGCAAAGCTCCCTGAGCCGGTCGAAATGAAACATGCCGGTCGCGTGTCCGTCGTCCCAGGAGATCTGCACTCCGTAGCGCCCGACGAGCTGCACTCCGACCGGGCGGACTTCCGGAGCGATCGAGGAGCGGAGGATCGTGCGCTCTCCGGTGTGCTCGTCGACGCAGCCCGCGCAAGGGCAGAAAAAGCGCAGGTCGACGAACGGCACCGCGTAACTCGCGCCATCGCTCCAGGTCAGGAGCATTTCGGTGGGGCTGTGCTTATCGATTCGCGTGGGGATCAGATTCGGGTTCATGAGCCAGCGATACCACGGCCGGGCGCCTGGCCCAAGCCCTGCATCGCGCGGCAATGGGAACGAACTTTCAAAAGGAGCTTGGGGAATGGAGATGTCGTCGAAAACGGGGGTGTCAAAAATCGCTCCGGCGGAGGGAAGACTCGCGGTTCTGACGCCGGGCATGGGCGCGGTCGCCACCACCTTCTTCGCGGGGGTGGAGGCGATCCGCAAGGGAGTGGCCAAGCCCATCGGCTCCTATACGCAGATGGGGCAGATCCGGTTGGGCAAGCGCACGGAGAACCGTCACCGCGCCGTCGGCGACCTGGTGCCCCTGGCCGCGCTCGAGCAGCTGGTGTTCGGGGGCTGGGACGTGTTTCCCGAGAACGCGTACGAATCGGCCCGGCATGCCCGGGTGCTCGATCAGGCGCTGCTCGAATCGCTCAAGGAGCCCCTGTCGCGCATCACGCCGATGCCGGCGGTGTTCGACCGCGAGTTCGTGCGGCGCCTCGACGGGCCCAACCGCAAGCGCGGGCGCAACAAGCGCGACTTGGCCGAGCAGCTCCGTCAGGACATCCGCGACTTCAAGCTGGAGCATTCGTGCGCGCGCGCGGTGATGGTCTGGTGCGCCTCGACCGAAGTCTATACTCCGCCCGGCGAGGTGCATCGTTCGCTGAAGGCCTTCGAGCAGGGCCTGCTCGAGAACGATCCCACGATCTCGCCCTCGCAGATCTATACCTACGCCGCCCTGCGCGAGCGGGTGCCGTACGCGAACGGTTCCCCGAACGTCTCCGTCGAGATGCCCTGCATGCAGGAGCTGTCCCGGGAGATGGCCACTCCGATCAGCGGCTCGGACTTCAAGACCGGGCAGACGCTGCTCAAGACCGTGATCGCGCCGGGCCTGCGTAACCGACAGCTCGGCGTCGCGGGCTGGTACAGCACGAACATCCTGGGCAATCGCGATGGCGAGGTCCTCGACGATCCCGGCTCGTTCAAGTCCAAGGAGGTCTCCAAGAGCGGGGTCCTGGGCGACATCCTCAGCGGCGACCGCTATCCCGATCTCTACAGCGACATCCATCACGTCGTGCGGATCAACTATTATCCGCCTCGCGGCGACAACAAGGAGGGCTGGGACAATATCGATATCTTCGGCTGGCTGGGCTATCCGATGCAGATCAAGGTGAACTTCCTCTGCCGCGACTCGATCCTGGCCGCGCCCATCGTGCTGGATCTGGCGCTTTTCATGGACCTGGCCGGGCGGGCCGGCATGCGGGGAATCCAGGAGTGGCTGAGCTTCTACTTCAAGGCGCCGCTCGCGCAGCCGGGGCTGCGGCCGGAGCACGATCTGTCGGTGCAGCTGCTGAAGCTCGAGAACACGCTCCGGTTCTTCGCCCGTGAGGAGCTGATCAATCACCTGGGACTCACCTACTACGGGGTGGATGAGGCCGCGGAGGTGGCCTAGAGCCTGGAGAGCGCCAGAAAAGCGTCTTCACAGAATCTTGAAATCTCCCCGGATGGACCTGGATAATTATCTGTAATAGAATTCAGGCATGAGGAGCTGCGTCGTGCTGGTCGTGGATGATGATCCGGTCATCTGCGACATGCTCACGGAATACATCAATCGGGAACCCGGCTTCAAGGCGGTTTCGGCCTCGAAGGTGACCGAAGCCATAACCAAGCTCGAGGTGCAGAAATTCGACTGCGTGCTTCTCGATATGCGTTTCGAGTACCGCAGCGGGGAGCAGGTCATCGAGACCATGCGCGCGGAGCACGCGCGCAACCTCACCACCCCGATCATCGTGATCAGCGGCTTCCTCGATGCGGCGCTCGTGCTGCGCGTGCGCAAATCGGTGAAGTCGATCCTGGTCAAGCCGTTTCAGAATTCGGTCATGATGGCGAGGATCCGCGAAGCGGTCGAGGCGCCTTCCGCAGGTGCATCCACCTGAGGAACGCCGGCAAGGAGATCACCGCGGCGGTGACGCACGTCAGCTCGCCCGCCACCGCGAGCGCGCCGAAGCTCACGAAGCCCTGATTGCCCGCGATCAATAGCGATCCGAAGCCCACGATCGTGGTGAAGCTGCACAGGCCGACGGCTCCGCCGGTGCTGCGGATCACGCGCAGGATCTGCTCCACCCCTTCTTCCCGGTAGCGCTGGAAGATGTTCACGCCGTAATCCACTCCGATCCCGAAAGTGATCGGCAGGGCGATGAAGTTCAGGAAATTGATTTTCATCGAAAAGCCCAGGATGATCCCGGCGAGCCAGATCACGCCCAGGAAGAGCGAGAAAAGCACGAGGCTCATGGATTGGAAGTTCCGGAACAGGATCGCGACCAGCAGTACGACCGCGACGAAGGCGAAAAGCGTCGCCTTCGGTCCGTCGCGCGAAATCGAGAGGATCATGTCCGAGGAGACCGTCAGGGTCCCGGCGATGGGAACTCCGGGCACGAGCGAGTCGGCGGTCGCGCGGAGGTTGCGGATGAAGCTCAGGAGCTTCTGCCCGTTGGAGGTGATGTCCCCGCCCATCGGCGGCTCCACGAGCACGAGCTTGCCGCGTGATCCGTCCTTCTCGGTGAACTTGTCCAGGAGCAGGGCCGGAAGGTCGCGTTCGCTGATGGGCACGAGCGCCGCCGGGTTGAGGAACTGGTCGATCTGCGCGCGATCGCTCTCGCTGAGCCGCCGGACGATCCGCGGTGGCAGGTGCTTGCGGATCTGGCCGAGCAGCACGATCTTCTCCGCCTGGCGCGTTGGCAGGTAATCGTCCAGCGTCTGGACCGTGCCGATGAAGGAGGCCGTGCCATCGCGAGCTTGCTGCTCGCGCAGGAGGGCCGCGATGCGGCGGGCCTCCTCGCGCGTGTTCGGCAGGATGACCAGCGGCGAAAGATAGCGCTGGAAGATCTCGTCCAGGTACCGGTTCAGGAACGCGGAGCCCCGCTGGATGCTTTCCTTGTTCCTGACCTGATTGAGGTCGGTCTCCAGGATATCCGGCGTGAAGCGCGTGAACATGCTCACTGCCGCGACCGTGAGCGCGATCGAGGCGATCCAGATCGCCTGCGGAAAGCGCTCGACCAGATCGGCGAGCCGGTTGGAGAACACGGGCTTCGGCGCCTTCTCGCCCTTGCGAACGAGCGGCGAGAGGCGATCCATCAAGGTGAGGTAGGCCGGCAGGAGGGTGAAAGCGCTGATCCAGCAAAGGACCATGCCGATCAGTCCGATGATCCCGAACTGGCGGAATCCCCGGAAGCCGGTGAGGATCAGTGATCCGTAGGAAAGCCCCGCGGCCAGCGCGGCCGTCCAGGTCGAGGTCGCGGTAAAGGTCATGGACTGGCGGACGGCCACGAGGTTCGAGCGGCCATGGTGGCGTTCCTCGAGATAGCGGGCGAGGAAGATGATGCCGAAGTTGATCCCGTTGCCGATGACAATGCTGCCGAGGAACGCGGAGTTCGCATTCAGGTAGCCGACCGCGAAATAGGCGACGCCGAAGGTCCAGAAGGTGCCCATGAAGAGGCTGAGCAGGAGCGCGGCCGTCATGCGGAAGTTGCGGTAAAAAGCCAGAAGTCCGGCGGCGACGAGGGCGATGACGATCACCGAGGAGATCCCGAGATCCTGAATGAGGGCGTCATGCTCCTCGATGACGTCCTGGACTCCGCCGGAGAAACGGATTTCGAGCTTTCCGTAGCGGGAAGGATCCAGCTCGGCGATCGCCCGCTCGACGAACGCTTTCATCCGGTGCGAGGCTTCCATGCCCGTCTGCCCCGTGGGGAGATTCACCAGCACGACCCGCTTGGTCTCGTCGGGTGTCGCGTAATAGCCGTCGGGAAAGCGATCGTAGGCGCCTCCGCGGCCCTGATATTTCTGGCGCAGCGCGAGAAAATCGAGTCGCGGCTCCGGGATCTCATCGGAGCGGAAGATGTTCAGCGGGTTGAAAAGCTCCCGTTCGTACTCGATCCGCTCGGAGATGTAATCCCGGATGCGGACGAGGTCCTCGACGTCCATGTAGAGGGCCTGCCGGTCGCGGAAGAACCTCAGCTCGTTGCTGATCTCGTATTCCACGCTCGCGATGACCGAACGAGGGGCTTTGCGCAGCTTGCGCGCCAGATCGGTTACGAAGCGCTTGCTGGCCTGGGTTTCCCTCCGGGAGTTTCCGGTGAAGACGAGAACCGCGAGATTCTCGGTGGACTGCAGGCGCCCGGTGATCTTGCCGAGATCCACGACGCTGCGGGCGTCGGTCGGGAGCAGCTCCTCGAAGTTGGTCCGGAGATTCCGGTAGAGCTGGACTGAGTAATACGCGCCCACGAAGGCGAGGAGGGTTCCGACGAGGGCGACCCACCCGGCTCTGCGAAGGACGAAATCTGTGAGGTACCGCACCGAGTTTTCCCGAGTTTTCTTGTTTTTGGACCGCTTCTGGTCTTAACTTAACCATTGTGCGTCCGCCTGACCTTATAAAGTCCTTTTTCACGCTTCAAGGCGATTTTACGCTTTTCCTGCTCGAGGTGCTCAAGGCCTCGTCCGGCCTCTGGAGGCGCCGGGGGCTCCTGCTCCGGCAATGCGAGTTCATCGGGGTGAGCTCGCTGCTGGTCAACACCGTGGCCGCGCTCTTCCTGGGCGGCGTGCTGGGTTATCAGCTGTACGTATCGTTCCACCTTTTCAATGCCGAGGCCTTTCTTGGCGGGAGCGTGGGGATCGCGCTTTTCCGCGAGCTCGCGCCCGTCATGGCGGCCATCATGGTCACCGGCAGAGCGGGCGCGGCGATGGCGGCGGAAATCGCCAGCATGCGGATCTCCGAGCAGATCGACGCGCTCGAAGTCATGGCCATCGATCCGATCGAGTACCTCGTGGTGCCGCGGGTGGTGGCCGGAGTGTTCATGGTCCCGCTGATCTCGGTGTTCTTCGGCGTCGTCGCGACCGGAGCTTCGGCGGCCGTGGCCTGCGGGCTCATGGGCCTGGACTTCCAGATCTTCGTCACGCAGTTCACGAAGGTGGTCGACCGGCTGGAGATGCTGCATTGCCTGACCAAGGGCGCGGTGTTCGGGCTGGTTTTGACTTCCACCGGCTGTTTTTACGGGTATAACGCGTATGGCGGCGCGCGTGCCGTGGGCGCGGCCACCCGGAACACGGTCGTGGCGAGCTGTCTGACGATCCTGCTGAGCGATTATGTCCTTACGTCGTTGTTGCCTTTCGGATTCGAAAACCTGAAAGTGATTCTTTGAAAGTGACTCCCTGAGATGAACAGTACCCAAGCGACCCTGACCACTCGGATCAAAGTAGGAATCTTCACCCTCACCGGGCTCCTGTTGATCGGCGTCTTCACGGCTCTCGTCAACGACAAGCCCTTCTGGTGGCGGCCCTGCCAGCTCGTGCATATCAACGTGGAGGACGCCACGGGGCTCAAGAAGAAGTCGTCGGTCCGCTCGCTGGGCCTGGAGATCGGGTACCTCAAGACCGTGGTGCTTTCTGAAACGCACGTCGAGCTCGGTATCTGCATCACCGAGAGCGTCGAGGTGCTTCCCGCCACGCGCGCCTATATCCGCGCCGAAGGCTTCCTGGGCGACAAGTTCGTCGAGCTCAAGCCGGTGAAATACGTAGGAGAGCAGCCCAAAGCGGAGCAGAAGCCCCAGAGCTCGGTGCGGGTGCCGCTTTCGCCGATGACGCTCTCGCGCCTGCAATGGATCGATGACGCGCTTTTCGTCTCGGCCGGAGCCCAACAGCAGGCGCCCCCCGCCCGCACCGTGCCGCGCGGCGAGCGCCAGATTCCGGTGGGCGAGGGCTCGCAGGACATGCAGAATCTCGTCAAGCGCGTCGATTCGCTCGTGAACGAGATGACCTCGCTGACCAACAACCTCAAGGACGCGATCAATCCCGAGGAGCTGCGCTCGACCATGCGGCAGCTCAACCGGACGCTCGAGAACGCCTCGCGGACGCTGGCGCCCGAGGGCGGGCTGACTCAGACCGCGCAGCGGACGCTCGCGAAGCTCGAGGACGCGATCGAGCAGCTTCGCGACCTCGCGACCCGGATCAATCAGGGCGAGGGCTCGGTCGGGATGATCCTGAACGACCCCACCTATGCCGAAGAGCTGCGCGCCATGATCCGCAACGCCAACAAGCTCATCTCGAAGGTCGGCGATGTCCGCTTCATCGTGGACATCGGCGGCGAGAATATTCAGGGCTACGACGGCGGGCGCGGCTGGTTCAGGCTCGCCATCTGGCCCAAAAAGGAACGGTATTACCTGCTCGGGCTTTCGGTCGATCCGCGCGGGCGCCGGACCGTGACCGAAACCACGGTCGAGGTCTCCGGCGGGCCCGTCACCCAGCACAAGACCACCAGCATCGAGCAGACCGGGATCCTGCTCACGGGCATGGTCGGAAACGTCTTCTTCGAGCGCCTGGATCTTTCCATCGGGGCGCTTTACGGCGATGGCGCCGTCAGCGTCGGCGGGTATCTGGGGCCGCGCGGTATCGAGGACCGTCTTCAGCTTCGCGCGGACATCTACTCGCGCGGGACAGAGCAGCCAGTGGACGCGCGCATCGCGCTGATCGTGAACCCCTGGAGAGGCCTTTTCGTCCGCGGCGGCGTCGAATCCGTTCGGCGGGTGAACGGAGCGACGCCCTGGACTTATGGCGCGGGAGTGACGTTTGAGGACGAGGACATCAAGCTTCTTTTCGCCCTTCGCTGAGGAGTGCCTTTGGTTTTGACGGCGCTGGTCGCGCTGGCCGCCTCGATCCTCGCTGCTGCCCCGTTCGCCGCGGCAGCCGGGGAGACGCCCTCCTGGCGCGATTTCCGCGTCGAGGGATCGCACGTGACCGTGGCGATCGAGGAGCGCGTGGAGGCGACGGGGGCGGGGGAGGCCGGAAAACTCGAGGGCTGCGCCCGATGGAAGCGCGCTTTGCCGCGCGCGGCGACGCGGGAGCGGGGCGCGGCCATACAGGCCCGGCCGGGGCACTCGGCCTGGAGCGCGATCGCGGCGGGCTGGCAGTCGTGGAACGCATCCGAACGCGATCAGATCAGCGGCTGCCGGAAGCATCCCTGCCGAGTGAAGCTCGAGCCGGACGAGGTGGCCCGCCTCGCGCAAGCGCCCTCCGCGGGACGGCTGAAGCTCTATGAGAAGATCATCGACGAGCGGGTCGCCGGCTTTCTCGAGGGCGGCGCGCCGGCGGGGAGCCCGTGGGACGCACTGAAAGCCGCCATCATGGGAACGCTTGGGCCGCGCGGGGCGATCGCGCAGTCTCCGGAGCAGGCCTCCCGCGAGCTCTGGTCACGCAAGATCGATTTCGCCCCCGGGAAGATGAAAACCGTGCGGCAGCTCCTGGAGCTCCGGGACACGAGCGCTCCGGAGGCCGCGAGCAGCTGGCTGCGCGCGATCTACTCGGATCATTACTTCGACAGCTGGGCGGAATGGGCGCAGGTCCGCTGCGACGGCGGCCAGATCGTGCTCGCAGCGGTTCTCGTGACCGATCTGGATCTGCTCAAGAAGAATGACCTGTTCACGAAGCTCGGTCGACCGAAGATCCGGGCCGCCGCGGAGGAGCGGGGCTTCGCGCATCTGGAGCGTGTCCTGGCGGATATCCGGAGGCGGGCAACGCAAGGGCCTTGAGTCGCGATCGGGAAAGCTCAGTCCTCTCTCGCGTTGAGGTAAGCGTGCAACGCGGCGATCCCGCTCGCGAGTTCCGGCATCGGCTTCATCGCGCGCGTGGAGCGTTTCGGGACATACCCCGGAGGGTAGCTCTCGTGCAGGATACGCGCCTCGAGAAGCTCGCGCGAGGCGCCGTGCACTTCCGGCCCGAGCGTGCCCGGTTCCTTCGGATCATGCCCATGACAGACCACGCAGCGGGTCTGATAGAGAACCCGGCCCCGCTTCACCAGCGCCTCGAGCTCGGCGGGCGCCAAAGGCGTCGCCGTCACGAGAGGGTCCGCCGCGAGCGGGGGCTTCGCGAGCGGGGAAGATGCTGGCGTGGGGGCCGGGCTGGCTTTCGGCTTCTTCGCCCAGGCCAAGGCTCCGGAGATCAGGAGCGAGGCGGCGAGGGCGAAGAGCGCGGCATTCCTCATTTCGTGAGCAACTCCATAGCCAGGTACAGCACGGCCGTGAGGAGGAAGCCCATATGGATCACGCCTTTGACCGAGGCCATCGGTCCCAGCTTGCCCTTGATCGCGTTGAGCTCAAGCGCCAAGAGGATCACGCCGATCACGGCCGCGAGCGCCCCGAAGCTGGGTTCCAGGCCCATCGAGATCGGCAGGTGGCTGGCGCTCCCCATGAAAAAGAGCATCGGGATCGAGAACAGCGTGTTCGTGCGCGAGGCCACGCCCGCGCGCGCGCCCAGCGCCGCCGCGTCCGGGAGCGGCTGGCCGCCCGAGGCCACCTGGGTCGCCGACTGGATCACGCGCTTTTGCGCGGGCCAGATCACGAACCAGACGTTCGCCCACATGAGCAGGCCCAGCACGGCGCCGGTGAGGATCGAAACGCCCCAGGAGGTCGCGAAGATTCCCATGCCGTCGCGGTGACCGCGTACCTGAAGGATCAGAAGCCCCGTGATCATCGTGACCATGGCGCCCCAGCGGAACCACCACAGCGCGCGCGGGACGAGCTTCTGGATGACGTTGGACTTGGTCGTTCCGTCCGTTTCATTGAAGAAGGGTCCCTGGGTGAAGTTGAAGTAGTAGAGATGCCCGATCCAGATGACTCCGAAGAAGAAGTGGAACCAGCGGAGCAGGAGCAAGAAACCGTCCATGCCGAAGAGGGCGAGGCTCATAGGAAATTCCTCCGTTTTTTGTTCTTTCTCAGCTTATAGCATGCGGCAATTCCAAGGAAAACGGAAAAACCAGGCCCCCGGGGTTGATATTGGTTCCTCAGAAGAGTTCCCGGTCTGGGAACTGGCGGTACGGCCGAGGTACCCCAGCTCAGGCAATCGGTTTGTCCGATTGCCTGCCGAGGGCGCCGCCGCTATTCCGAAAGCCAGAAAGGAATTCGAAAAATGAAAAAGAAACTTTCGACGTTCGTCCTGGGACTTGGCCTGATCCTTCCTCCGCTCGCCTTTGCCGAAGCGGCCCCGACGCCGCGAACGCTGCTTGCGAAATCCGAGGTGTCGCTCGTCTCGGGCGACTACGAGGGTGATCATGTCCTGAAGAAGTTCGAGTGCGCGTTGCGCGAAGACGGAAACGTCTTCACGCGCACGGAGCTCCTGCGGCACGAGGGCAAGAAGACGGAGCCCGTGGGACCGGTGCTCGAGTCCACGCTGCCGCTTGTTTTCGAGTTCCAGGTCGCCCAGCTTCAGGAGCTGGTCCGCCAGACGAAAGACGCGAAGCTCCAGAAGCGCGAGCGCCTTTTCCGGGCGTTCCAGACAGTGAGCTATTCCGCCACGGTTCTCGGCGCGAAAAAAGGCGAAGAGCTGACCTTCGCTCTTTACGAAGTGGCGGATGGCGCCAAGACCGAGAAGGTTCTCGCCGCGCCGGCCGCGCCGCTGCTCATGCACGCGCTCGACGCCTACTGCCGATAGTCGGGCCCACCTTTTGGTTGAGGGCTGCGTCATAAGGTGCGAAACTCGACCTTATGGTCAAGCCCCTTAACAAAAGGCCGCTCCGCTTCCTCGTCGCTTCGTTTCTGCTTTGGACCATTCCGGTCCTGGCGGAAGGGCCGGCCGCGGCGCCGCCCTGCCCGAGCGGCTTCGCGCTGCTGCAGCATCTGGCGAGCTCCGGCGAGCTCGGCACCGCGCTGCGGCTCTCGAGGATTCTCAAGAAGAATCCCGGCCTCAAGGCGCGCGTATCCGCGCTCTTCGCGGGTTATCAAAGCGGCGGGACGCTCTTCTTGCGGGAGCCCGAGGCGCAGAAAACGGTCCTGGAGCTTGGAGTCGTGCTCCAGGATTCGGGCGAGCTGCCCGGGCTTCTCAAGACGGCCGCCGGGCTCGCGCGGAAAGCGGGAAAACTCCCCGCGGAAGTCCCTCCCGAAAAAGTCGATGAAATGGTGGTGCAGCTCGCCGGCGCGATCGACGCCGAGCTTTCGGCCCGGGGCCTCACCCAGGCGGGCAAGGGCGCGCATTACGAGGACTGGGTCGCGCTCTCGCATCGCCTCAACCGCGACGTCGACAAGGTGATGGCGCCTTTCAAGGGAAAGCGGGATCTTTTCGATGATCCCGAGTTCCTGAAAGCCTATGAACGGGAGACCGGCGCCACGTTCACCTCCGGCAATACGGTGAAGCTGCTCGCGGACGCACCCGCGGCGCTTGCGCGCCGGCTCGAGCTGATCCGCGGCGCGAAGTCGGAGATCAACTTCATGACCTGGGCCTTCTATGACGACGAGGGCGGGAGGCTCATCGGTCGCGAGCTCATCGCCAAGGCGAAGCAGGGCGTGAAGGTGCGCGTGATCGTCGACGGCCAGATCGCGATGAAAGGGGATCATTCGGCCATTCTCAAGGAGATGGCCGAAAACGGCGTCGAGGTGGTCCGTTGGCGCAGCACGGATCCGCTGCGGCGGTACGATGGCCAGCATCGCAAGGTCATGATCGTGGACGGCATCGAATCGATCACCGGCGGGCGCAATCCAGGCGATCCTTACTTCCATACCGGCCCGGCGGACGCACCCAAATGGACCGATAGCGAGATCCACATCCGGGGGAGCGCTTCGGCCGATTCCAACCGGCTTTTCGCGGAAATCTGGAACGATCAGGTGCGCGCCCGCGCGCCGGCGACGGACGGAAAGCGGCTGCTCGACGGTTTCGAGGTGCACGAGATCGCCGAGTCCGCACCCGTGCCCGGACCGGCGGCGAAGGGCGGCGCGCGGATCTCGGTCGTGAACCATGTGCCGGGACGGGACGAGAACATCCAGCGCGCGACGCTGCTCGCGATCGAGGCGGCGCGCGATTCGATCGATATCGCCAACGCGTATTTCATCCTCGACCCGGCTTTGTATCGGGCGCTCCTGCGCGCCAAGGCCCGCGGAGTGAAGGTGCGCGTTTTCACGAACTCGGCCGAGAGCATCGACGAGCCGGCCATCAGCATCCCCATCCTCAAGAGCGTGAATCGCCTCGCCGCGAAAGGCATCGAGGTCTATCTCAAAAAGGGGGATACCCTCCACAGCAAGTTGATGGTGGTCGACGGCTCCTACGCCTGGGTCGGAAGCCACAACCTTCATCCTCGTTCCTTCCGGTATGAAGGGGAGATCATCGAGCCGATTCGCGATCGCGAGACTGCCCAGGGGCTGTCGAAGATCTTCACGCAGGAGATCGGCCAGGCGGCCCGGATCACGGAACCACTCCAGCTTCCCGAAGGCGACCTGGCCGATATCGGCCAGCAGCTGATGTATGATCAGCTCTGACGCGCCGCGAGTCCCCAGGGTGCCGTTTTATTTTGTCCGGTAATCGACTATGGTGAGGCCTATGGCGCTCAGTACCCAGCCTTACAAAGGCACCCGTGATTTCTACCCCGAGGACAAGCGCATCCAGAACTGGATGTTCGCCCGCATGCGCGAGGTGGTCGAGCGCTACGGCTACCAGGAATACGACGGCCCGATGATCGAGCCTTTCGAGCTTTACGCGGCCAAGACGGGCGAGGAGATCGTCAATCAGCAGCTTTACTGGCTCATCGACCGCGGGGAACGCAAGCTCGCCATCCGCCCGGAGATGACCCCGACGCTCGCGCGCATGGTGGCGGGCAAGGTGCATGAGCTGCCGCGGCCGGTGCGCTGGTACTGCATCCCGAACTTCTGGCGTTACGAGCGGCCCCAGCGCGGGCGGCTGCGCGAGTTCTGGCAGCTCAACGTCGATGTGCTGGGTGGCGATCCGCTGCTCGCGGACGCCGAGATCCTTTCGCTCTCCTATGACTTGATGCGCGCCTTCAAGGGCGAAGAGCATGTTTCGATCAAGCTCAACAACCGGCGGCTCATGGATCATTTCTTCGGAACCGTCCTGGGGCTATCTCCCGAAAACGTGCTGAAGGCGACCAAGGCCATCGATGCGCGCGCGAAGATCGGGGAGGAAGCCTACCGCCAGTGGCTCACTGATCTGGGCATCACGCCCGAACAGCAGGGGCAAATGGAAGAGTTCTTCCACGCGCCCTTCGAAAAGACCGCGGAGAAATACCCGTGCGCGGGCGTCGAGGAGCTCAGGACGCTCTTCCGCCTCATGGCCGAGTCGGGCGTGGGCGAGGCCGTGGTTTATGACCCGACCGTGATGCGGGGCTTGGATTATTACACCGGGACCGTCTTCGAGATGTACGACGTCTCGCCCGAAAATCGCCGGGCCATGTTCGGCGGCGGTCGTTACGACAATCTCGTCGGCCTCTTCGGCAAGGAGCGGCTCCCCGGCGTGGGCTTGGGGATGGGCGACGTGACGCTCCGGAATTTCCTGGAGATCCATGGACTCCTTCCCAAGCTCGAAGGGACGATCGATGTTTTCGTCGGCTTGCCGCGCCTGGAGCTGCGGGCCACTGCGGAAGGGATCGCGCGCGCGTGTCGTGAGCGCGGACTCAACGTGATGACGCCGCTCACGGCCGATGGCTTCGGGGCGCAGCTCAAGCAGGCTTCAAAACACGGGGCGCGCTTCGCCGTGCTGCTGGGCGAGCGCGAGCTGGCTGAAGGCAAGGTCATCGTCAAGAATCTCGCGACGGGAGAGCAGCTGCTGCATCCGCTTAGCGAGGCGGCAGGGGCGATACCGGGGCGCTCCTGAGAAGCCGCGCGGGGTTTCCGCCCCAGATCTCTCCCGGGCCGATCACGGTGTTTTTAGGAACCACCGAAAGCGCCGCGACGATCGCGTCATCGCCGATCCTGACTCCCGGAAGCACGATCGCACCCGCTCCGATCGTGACCCGGTCCCCGAGCTCGATCGGGTAGTGGGCCAGTCGATTTCCTTCCATGACATGAGAGATCAGGACGGAGCGCAATCCGGTGTAGGTTTCGGATCCCACCCGAGTGAACTGCGGGTCGCTGAGGACGCCGGCGAAGTAGCTTCCTTTTCCCGCACGTGCACCCAAGGCGAGATAGAAGACGCGGGTCAACGGGGTCGGGATGAGATCGGAATGCATGAGCGGACGGAAGAGGAAAAGAGAAACCGCGACATAAACCATCCAGCGGAACTCCGCCCGGGAGCCCGGCGCGATTTCGCCCTCGGGGATCGGGAAGAAAGCGAGGAACGCCCGGTACTCCAGAAACACTAGGGCGAAAAACGCGATCAGCGCGATCAGGAGGCTTGGGAGCTCCCGAAAGCCCGAGACCGGGAGCAGGTCAAACGTGGCCTTGGCGAGCGCAAGACTCAAGGAAGCCGGCACCAGCAGGAAGGTGAATATTGAGATCAGAATGGGGAGTAGCGTGATCTTACGCATGGCGCTCTCTTTCAGACCGGGTGAAATCGATTCTCCCATTGAAAACGTCGTCTGTCGAGCGGAGTGCCCGGATCGACGCCAGGAAACCGCTCAGCGCTCCGCTGGCTGTCGAAGGTTTCGACAGCGTTCAGGGCCTCCGCGACCGGAAAAGGCCGGAAGTTCGAGGACACTTTTCGAAGCGGGGAGGCGCAGGCCTTGCAACTATTCCCCGCATGATGCGCTTTGAGTCTGGAATCGCGTTCCTGATGCTGATCAGTTTCGTTCCCGCGGCCGCCTGGGCCGAATCGAAGGAATCCTCGAAAGATCCTTCGATGATTTCCGGAGCGCAGGCGCTCGAGCTGCTTCAGGAGGACGACGATTTCGGGGAGCTGAGCCGCGAGAGATTGAGAACCTATGAGAAACTCGGCCAGAGCCGGCGTGCGGTTCCGTTTTCCTCGCTCAAGTGGCCGTTTCCGGATCGGATCCGGACCATTCGCGTTTCCGCCCGCGATCTCGGCAAGCTGGAGTCCGCCCTCGGCGTGAGCTTCAGCCGGCTGCCGCTCATGGTCTCGGAGTTCGGCGGCGCCTCGATCGATCCCCAGCAGCTCCTGAAGGTTCTCGATCATGTGGATATCAGGAGAACGGGCGCGCAGACGTTCGAGGTGGACTTCACCCTCAAGCCCCAGCATTGCAAGCTGAGCCGCATGGACGACGCGAGCTGCGAGAAGGACCGCATTTATTTCCCGCTCTCCAAGCAGCCCGTTTTCGAGCAGCTGGCGCGAGCGCACGAGCTGCTTCGCAACCCGGGAGCGCAGGCGGGAGCCCCTTGTGAAAGCTCCGGCAATGCCGCGGAGGAGCTCCTTCCAGGTCTCAGGCCGGGCCTGCGGGAGTTGGGCCCGGGCCCGCAGTCGCGCTCGGAAAAGGTACGGGAGCTCGCGGAGCGATTCAAGAGCTCTCCTTACTGGGATTTTCAGAGCATCGAGCTCGAGCCGCGGGTCAAGCTCAACATCGCGATCGAGCCCGACGCCGATGGCGATGCCGTGCTCAAGGTCCATGGCTTCAAGGGTATCCAGGCTCATCTCACGATCCCCGAGGTGAGCGCTTCGGTCGTGCCGGAGGCCCGCTTCCTCTCCGGGATCCTGGACAGCTTCACGAAGAATGCGATGAACGGTACCTTTGACTTCTTCCCGGACGAGCTGGTCACGAGCAAAGCGGATCGCAAGGCCGTGGTTTCTGGCGGTCTGGGCGCGGTCTCGATCTCCTTTTCCGAGCGGGATGGCGTGGGCGCCATGGGCCTCGACCGGAATTCCGCGGTCGTGAAATTCCTCTCCGAGCGGTTTGCGATGCGCCGCTTCTGAGGGCCAGGCGGGTAGAGGATCCTGGCCCGGCTTGCGCGGAACGTTCCGCTTTTTCAGTTGGCTAGTACGGGGTTTCGCAATAGAAAAGCCGCATGGCACATCGATCCCGTATTTTCAGAGGAATTGTCGTCGCGGCCAGTTTGATCGGAGCCTTGGCCCTGGTGCATCGTGGCTATGCCTCCGGCACGATGGAGCCGGACGAAGGCATCAGGTCCACGATTGCTGCCTCGGCGTTCAAGCTGGAGTGCTTTCTGGACAAGGACACGCGTTTCCTGGTTCTTGGCGAGCGCGAGGGTCTTCGGGCGGTGGTTACCTGGAGTGGGGTCGAAATCGATTCGGGTTACGAGTGCATTCCCCAGGGCGAGAGCCTCCGCGGTTCCCAGCGCGTCCGGCAACATCTTTGTGAGCACCTCGATGTGAGCGAATCTTTCATTTTGGTCAGTCCGCGAGAGGCCTGGCGGGATGGGATTTCGGGTAAGTTCGAGGTTGCGCTCCAGTGGAAAGAACAAAGAGGGGAAGAGCGATATCCCTTATGCGAAGCCTCAGGAGTGGCTCCATGAGGACTTCCTTGAAGAGAGTTTTTTGCGCGCTCCTTTTACTCTTGCTGGCGGCCCTGCCGCTTGCGGCCGAAAAGACCTGGGCGGGCGGCTGGGTATCGAGCGGAGGCGAGAATTTTCGGGATGGGCAGAATCCCTGGTTTGTTTCCAATACGCGACGGGTGAGCTACTGCATCGTTCGGGATGCCGGGGGGGTTTCCGCTTCCGAAGCCGAGTTGCGGGAAGGCGTTTCCAACGCGATCGATTTTTGGCTGAAAGGGTTTCGTACCCTGCGGGAGCGGTATTTCGGAGATCAGGCACCGCTGCCGGTGGTTGCCGCGATCGGGACGCAGGAATTTTCGGAGAAACCTTGCGACGGCACCGAGGAGCTCCGCTTTGTCTTCGGCTGGGGCGCGCTCGATGCCGAACAGAAGCGCTACCTCGGGGACTTCCGCAAATACGTCGGCATCGCGGTACGCACCGCCTACGATGAAGAGCGCCTCAAGGCAAAGGGGTTCATCTTCCTGGCTTCGGATCGGGGTTCCAACGGGATTGGCGGGGAGTTGAGCAATAAAGTCGCGGATCCCTGGAGGCGGACGGGACTCCTGCTTCGGGTTCTGGCGCATGAGCTGGGCCATGTCTTCGGCCTTCCTCATGCGGAGTCGGGCTTGATGATGGCAGCCTACCCTGAGCTGATTCTTGCCCGGGATGGGGCACCGTCGCTGTCGCTACCCGAAACTCTGGAATCGCCGCTTCTGCCCAAAACGTCGGATTCCCCTTGCAGCCTGCCCGCGGAGGCGCGCCGGCTACTGTCCATCGGCACCGTCCGAGGCTGCGAGCTCGAGCAAACCTTCGATCATGGCATCCTCATCAAGGCCAACGGGACTCAGAAGGTGTTTCCCTTGCTGTCCTATGTTTCGGCGCCCAGCGCGCTGATCGAGGAATGGAGCGGAGTGTCCCGAAGTCTCGAAGGAGAGGACCGGCCTTTCACCGTTCGCTCGGGGCCGGGTTTTCTCGAGGTGCGCTCGTTGGAGCAAGGGAGGATCCGGACCGTCTTTCGGAATCAGGACGCCTGCCGGCTCGATGCCTGTTCGCGCTGAGTGAGCTGCCGATGACGAGTGCTCATTTTTTTCCTGGGAAATCGCTCATAGATTTCTCGTGAAGGAGGGGATTGGGCTGCGTCTCGCCCGCCCGGTGTTCTCCCGTTGAAGCTCCAGAAAATCCTTGGCGGCCTTCATCGCGCAGGCGGCCACGGTCAGCGATGGGTTGGCCGCTCCGCTCGAGGGGAAGAGCGACGCGTCCACGACGTGCACGTTCTCGGTGCCGTGCACGCGGCCCCGCGGATCCGTGACTGACCGCCTGGGATCCGGGCCCATTCGGCACGTGCCGCACGCGTGGGCCAGGAAGGAGTTGTCTTCGGCCACCTTGATGAGGCGAGGATGCATGGGGGCGAAAAGGCGCAGGAGCTCGGAACGGAAGGCCGCGAGATTTTTCCGGTCCTGCCGCGTGATCCGGTAATGCAGGCGCACGGCATCGACGGTCGAATCGGGCAGGACCCTGTTCCCCGGATCGGCCTGGTCTTCCAGGATGCAGGGAGCGATGATCCTTCCGCCGAGCAGCCTGCGGAAGGCGCCCCGCAAAAGGACGCGCGCAAGGGGCTCGAGCGGGGTGAGTAGGCGGCGCCGGCCCAGGGTCCGCGCGAGGAATTCCGTGGCCATGAGCTCGGGAGGCATGAGCTCCCCGGCGCTGGCGATGATCCCGCCATGGCTCCCGGGCCTGACGTAATCGGTACAGGTGACCTGATTGAGGGGGCCTCCCCGATCGTGCGGATGGGCGGTGCGAAGGAAATAGAAGTCGATGAGGTGCCGCATGAGGTTGCGGCCGAGCTGGTCCGAGTCGTTTCCCACCCCTGTCGGGTAGCGTGCGGAACGGGAGTTGCCGAGGATCGCGGGCGTGACTAACGCTCCGGCGGCGAGAAAAACGTGGTTCGCCTCGATGCGGATCGCCCCGCCAGGGTCCCGCCCGCGCACGGCGACAAAACGTTCACCGGACATTTCCAGGGATTCCACGATCGTCTCATAGCGGATCTCGGCCCGATGGCGCTCCAGGGCGGGCTGCACGAAGACATTCCCCGAGGTGCGCTTGCAGCCGCGCGAGCAGAAGCGCCCGAAACAGCGTTGGCAGCTGGGAACGGCGTCATAGCCGATGGGGCTACGGAACGGGTGTTTGCCTTGTCGGGCCAGCAGCGCGAAGAATTCCTGCTGGGCCGCGGCCATGGGCTCAGGCGGTCGAAGCGCCCGAGGCTCGGTGGCCAGCGGATCGTGCGTGCCGCGGGGGCTGAACAGCCTGTCGCATTCGTCATAAAAGGGGAGCAGGTCGTCGTATCCGTACGGCCATTGCGCGAATTCGTGCGGCTGCAGCCGGAGCAGTACCGCCCCATAAACAGCGGAGGATCCGCCCAAACCCGCGCCCAGCACGGGGATCCAGCCATTGACCGAATAGGTCGCGCGCGCGGTCTTCTCGTAAGTCTTGATCCGATCGAGCTTGAGCGCGTGGATCGACTTCTCGGCATAGGATTCGGTCAGGGAGGCCTCGATCCGGTCGGGCGCCGTTCCCCGTTCCAGGAAGAGCACCTTGAGTCCCGCTTGCGAAAGGAGGTAACCCGCGGCGCCGCCGCCCATTCCGGTTCCCACGACAATCGCATCGAAGCGGTTTTGCATCAGGCGTCTTCCTCAGCTCCTGAGAGTAGGGAGGAGGCAGCGGGTGAAACAACTGTAGGTTTATAAATTTGATCGGAGATAATTTATGTATTATTACCAATGCCGATGAGAATTTCCGACATCGTGGCTCCCCAGCGGGACTATAAGGACTATCTGAAGGAACGCGTGCGCCAGAATGCCGGCAGGCGCGGGTATATCGCCGCCTTGGCGCAAGCCGCAGGCTGCCAGCGAAGTTACTTTTCCCAGATGATCCGCGGTTCCGCGCATCTGACGCCGGATCACGCCATCGGGCTTTGCGAGTTCTGGGAGCTGAGCGAAAACGAGACGGAATATTTCATGCTTTTGGTCGAGCATGCGCGAGCCGCGACCCCGCGCCTGAGGAGAAGGCTGGAGACCCGGCTTTCCTCCCTTCGCAAGCGGCTGAATTCCGTGGGAGGGCGGCTGCAGGATCCACCGGGCCTGGAAGCCGGGCAGGAGCTGCGTTATTATGCGAGCTGGCATACAGTGGCGATCCATCTGCTGTGCGGCTTCCCGAAGGCTGGCGCGGTCGAGGATATTGCCGAGCGCCTGCAGCTCCCCCGAGCCCTGGTTGCCCGGGAGCTGGAGCTTCTGGCCCAGCTCGGGCTGGTCTCGGAGCGCAAAGGCGCTTGGAAATCGAGCAGTCCTCAGCTGCACTTGCCGAGGGAGTCGCCCATGGCGATGATCCACCATGCGAACTGGCGGGACCGGGCCGTCGCCGCGGCGCGGGTGCCCGGAGGCGATGGGCTCCATTTCACGGCCGTGCATAGCCTGAGTCAGGCGGATTTTCTCCGGGTTCGCGAGGTTCTCCTGGAAAGCTTCCAGAAAGCCAAAAAAATAGTCGAACCCAGTCCCGAGGAGGAGTTGGCCTGTATTGCGTGCGATTATTTCAAAGTCTGAGGTTCGGGAGGAGCTTCGGCTTTGAGCCAGTCGAAGAACTCCAGCATCGAGCCGCCGATCCACACGGGCTTGAGGTCGGGCCGGCCTGGCACGGGCTGTCCCAGAATCTCGCGGGGGAAGTTCGTCGCGACCGCGGCCGCAGGAATGCGGGCCAAAAGCGCGGACTCCAGTCCGGGCGGGGAATCTTCGATCGCCAGGCAGTCGGCCGGCTCCGCGCCGACACAGGCCGCCGCGAAAAGATAAGGCGCCGGATCGGGCTTGGGCGGCCGCACGTCGTCGCGCGAAACGACCGCGTCGAAAAGCCCGATCAGGCCTAGGCGGGTCAGCGCCATCTCGAGCTCGCGCCGCTTGGCATTCGAAACCACCGCGGTCGCGATGCCCTTTTTACGCAGCCATTCCAGACCCTCGCGAACGCCCGGATAGGCATGCAGCTCGGTCTGCGCGAGCCGGAGATAGTGGTCATTCTTGCGCTGGGCCAGCGCATCGAGATCGTATTCCCGGGCGCTCCAGCCCGGGACATGCCGGTCAAGGATCCCGGCCAGGATGCGAGGAGCAGTGCTTCCCACGGAGGCACGGATCTCCGCGGGATCGTACGGCACCTTGAGCTCGTGCAGGAGCGTTTCCCAAGCCCGCCAATGCAGCGCTTCGCTGGCGATGAGCACTCCGTCATTGTCGAAAAGGATAGCGCGAGGCGTTTTCATCTGCGAAACAGGGATATCATGGCCAACCGCAAGAACGTCAAGAAAAAGCCAGCCCACTGGCTGCGTCCCGAGACTGTCCGGATCCTGAGGGTGGAAGAGGGCGCGGTGCTGCCGACGCGCGCGCATCCTGACGACGCGGGAATGGACCTCTACAGCCTCGAGGACGTGGAGCTCGTGCCGGGGCAAGGGCAGGTCGTCAAGACCGGGATTGCCCTGGCGCTGCCGGAAGGCTATGTGGGGCTGGTCGCGGACCGGTCATCCCTGGCCAAGCGCGGAGTGAAGACCGCCGGCGGGATCATCGATGCCGGCTACCGCGGGCAGGTTCATATCGTGCTGTGGAACATCTCCAACGCGCATGTCGCGCTGAGGCGCCATGAGCGGATCGCGCAGCTGCTGATCCTGCCGGTGGGAACGCCCGCCGTGGTCGAGGTGAGCTCGCTTGACGGGACTGCGCGGGGGGAGAAAGGTTTCGGAAGCTCGGGACGCTGAATAAGGTGTGGCCCGAAGGGCGAACCTGTTAAACCTTCGGGCCACGGCGTGGAACCCTGTTCCACGCCGCTTGATCGTGCAATCGCCAGGCCGTTCGCGGGGCTCAGGCTCCCGCCAGTTTCAGGATCGCCTCGAAATGCGCGGCGCTGATCGGCATCACCGAGAGGCGGGACTGCCGGAGGAGCGGGAGATCCGCGAGGGCGCGCTCCGCTTTCATCTCCGCCAGGCTCACGGGACGGGGCAGCTTCTTTTCAGCGGCCAGGTCGAGCTGCACCCAGTCTCCTGGTTTGGCCGGATCGGGGTCGGGGTAATGCTCGCGGATGATGCGGGCGATTCCTATCGCGGAGCGCTGTTCGCCGCTGTGATAGATGATCGCCAGGTCTCCCCGGGAGATCTCGCGAAGGAAGTTCCGCGCCTGGAAATTGCGCACGCCGTTCCACGCGGTCCGGCCCTCTGCCAGGAGCTGTTCGAAGGAATAGGTTTGAGGTTCGGTCTTGAGCAGCCAGTATGTCGGTTTCGTCATGCGCGAGGGCATACCCCGGCGATGGCGCTTCGGGCAAGGGTCACGAGCTCAGCGCGAGGCGGGCACGCGCTCGCTGAGCGGGATGGGCTTGCCCGTGACCAGCGTCTGGGGGTCTCTTTTCTGAAGCAGCTCGGGACCTGCGGTGGTCTGGCGAAGCGCAAGCAGCCCCACGCCGACGGCGACGAGCGCCGTCCAGAGGAACTGTCCGATCCAGGTCAGGGTTTCTTTTTTCTCGCTTCCTGCGATGGGCACGCGGGTTCTCCTCTTCCGAGTCTAACCGGCATCTCGCCGGCGGGACAACTGTGTCAGCGATGGCACGCGCGGTTTTTTCGTTCTCTCTCTCCGAAATCGCTCCGCCAGTGAGGGGATCGGAAGCGGGCTCGAGGATCTTTAGGGCCGGACGGCCTCCCGCGGGCAGAAAAAATCGAACCGCTCTTTTTGCCGCGCAATGGGCCTGAAACTGGCAATACGGACTGGGCATGAATTCACCAAAAAAACAAAAGAGTCTGAAGGGGGCGCTGAGCGCGGGGACCGTGGTTCTCGTCATCGGCGCCGCGGGATCGTTATTCGCTCAATACAACGGAGATGACGATGGCAGTCCGGGCGCACCGGGCGTCGTCCCGACGTCCAGCCCGACCGAGAGTCCGTCGCCCGCCGCGACCGGGACGCTCGCGCCGGGGATCGCGGCAACGGGCGCCTGGGCTTTCCTGGGCGGCGATCAGGAAGTGCCGGCCGTGGCCAGCGATGGCCGGGGCGCGATGGTCGTGAGCATCGACAACGACCGGACGGAGGTCAGCTATGCGTTGACCGTCAGCGATCTCAATAACGTGGTCGCTGCCCATATCCATGCGGGCGGTCCCTGCGTGGCCGGCCCCATCATCTTCACCCTGGCGAACGGCTTCTTCGGTGACTCGCTCACCGGCGCGTTGACGGTTGCGAATTTCACTCCGGCCCCCGACGCGGGCATCACGACCTTCGAGCAGGGGATCGAGGCCGTCCTTTCGGGCCGGACCTACGTGAACGTCCATACGAGCATCAATCCGGGCGGCGAGATCCGGGGTCAGCTCAATCCGGGCGCGTCGGCGGCGGCCTGCGCGGGCCCGGCTCCGGGTGTGTCTCCGACCCCGACGGCCTCCCCGACGGAGTCGCCGTCGCCGTCGCCGTCGCCGTCGCCATCGCCGTCTCCAACGGTGTCTCCGACTCAATCGCCGACGCCATCCCCCACGGAGTCGCCGTCTCCGACGGAATCTCCCTCTCCGGAGGCGACCCCGAGCTGACGCAGGGCAGGCAAGACGAGGCGGCTGAAGCCTGGCTCCCGGAACGATCCGGGAGTCAGGTCGTTTTGACGACGATATCGGTGATCACGTTGGCCGCTTCGTCGGCGCGATCGCCGGCGTTGGAAACATGACGGTAGATCTCGCGCAGCTTGAGCATCTTGACGATTTCCCGGGGCTCGGCCGGTCCCGAGAAAAGCTCGGCTATCGCCTTGCGGTAGGCCTTTTCGATGCTGTTCTCGATCCGTTTGGCCTGGCGGGCATGCTCGCTGGCGACGTTCGGATGGTTTTCGAGCCGCTGGAGCGCGAGCAGGATCTCCTTGGAGGCGTCGAGCAGCAGTTGGGCCATGGAGATCAGGAACTCGTTGGGTTCGACCTTGAGCTCCATCATCTCCTCGACCGTCGAATGCGCATAGTCCAGGATGTCGTCCACCGTGCGCGAGAGCATGAAGATGTCCTCGCGATCGATCGGGGTGACGAAGGTCCGGTTGAGGTCGTCGATGAGGATGCGGCGGACCTCGTCGGCTTCCTTTTCGGCGCGGTTGACGCGGGCCTCGTTCTCGGGCGTGGGGGACTTCATGTAGGCGGCCAGGCCTTCCAGCCCCTCGACGCCGAGCTGCGCCTGCTGCTGCAGGTACTTCATGAAGTTATCCTGGCGGGGGGTGAGGAAATCCTGGAACCAGCTCATACGAACCTCCTGATCAGAAAGAAAATCAATGCCGCGACGGTCGAGGTCGCGGGAATGGTGATGATCCAGGTGAGCACGATCTGCCGGCTGACGCCCCAGCGGACCTTCGAAAGGCGCTCGGCGCTGCCCACGCCCATGATTCCGGCGGTGACCACCTGAGTGGTGCTGACCGGGCCGCCCAGAAGGGCGGCTCCCAGGATGACCGAGCCCGCGGCGATCTGGGTGCTGAAGCCGTCGATAGGCCGGATCTTGTAGAACTTCCCCCCGAGGGTCCGGATCAGGCGCCAGCCGCCGACGGCGGTCCCCGCCGAAATCGCTCCCGCGCTGAGCGCGACGACCCAGAAGGGCACCTGGAACTCCGTCAGGACTCCGGAGGCGACCAGACCCATGGTGATCACGCCCATCGTCTTCTGGGCGTCGTTTGTGCCATGGGAAAGCGCCAGGCCGATGGCGGTGGCGACCTGACCCTTGCGGAAAAAGAAGTTGATGCCCGGGCCCGATCCCCGCGCGAGAAAGCGCCAGAGCCTCAGCACGAGGAACCCCGCGAAAAACCCCAGGAGCGGCGAGATGAGCAACGCGGTGATCGTCTTGATCAGGCCCGCGGGCCGAATGACGCGGAAGATGTTCCAGAAGTCGTGAGCCGTGACGAATCCGATCGACAGCTGCCGCGCCAGGCTGTCGGCGATCCCGGCGCCGACCATCCCGCCGATCAGGGCATGAGATGAGCTCGAGGGGATTCCGAAATACCAGGTCGTCAGGTTCCAGCATACGGCGGCCATGAGCGCCGCGAGGATCAGCGGCAACGACTCGGCGGGATTCGGCGGGAGGATGAGGATCTCGGCCCCGATGGTCTTGGCGATGGCCACCCCGAAGATGAAAGGTCCCAGGAACTCCGCGATGGCGGTGATGGTGAGCGCCTTGCGCGGCGAGAGGGCGCGCGAGGAGATCATGGTCGACACGATGTTGGCGCTGTCGTTGAAGCCGTTCAGGAAATCGAACAGCAGGGCGATGCAGATGAAAATAATCAGGGTGGTCGTGATCATACTTCGGTCGGCCTAAGACACCATTGACGGCGTTTCGAGTCAATCTTAGATTTCCCCCTGTGAGTCGCATGACGCTTGAAGTCTTCTTTCGCCGCCTCTTCGCGTTTCTCCGGCAGCAGGGTTACTCCTGGCAGGTCGTTTCGCCGGATCGCCTGCTCAAGCTCAGGCGATCGGCCGCCGGCCTGGACCCGCTGGCGAGATACTTCGGGCTGGGAGTCGCGGTCGCGCCCGAGGAGCTGCTCGCGGCGGGGCTGCCGCCGGAGCTCCTGCCTGACACGCTCCGGCTCCGGCCGGCGATCAGTTTTCTGGACGGGCTCTTTCTCCCATACACGCACTGGCCGGAGCCCCGGATCTATCTGGGCGAGGAGTCGCTGACCTTGCTCCGGCAGCTCGAACCCTGGCTCGCGGATTTTGAGGGAAGAAGCGTGCTCGATCTCGGCAGCGGCTGCGGAGTCCTGAGCTTTCAGCTGGCCTCGCGGGCGCGCAAGGCGCTCGGGCTGGAGCTTTCCGCGGAGGCGGTCGCGTGGGCGCGTGCCGCGGCGGCGGCTCAGGATCTCGGGAACGTGCGTTTCCACGCGGCCCGGATCGGCGCGCTCGGACCCAAAGACGAAGCGACGCTCGCGCTCGGTGAGGAGCTCGCGGGCTGGGATCGCGCGGTTTTCAATCCGCCGCTCGCGGTGCCTTCCCCGAGCTCGGACCGTCCGCACCGCGACGGCGGCGCGCTCGGGATCGAGATTCCGCTAGCGTTCCTCGACTGCGCGGCCCGGCATCTTCGCGCGGGGGGCGAGGTTTTCTGCAACCTGACGAACCCGATCCTCCTCGACGGGCGCGGGGTGCTCTTCGAGCGGATCGATCCCAGGCTCTGGAAGATCGAGGATCGGCGCCGGCTCAATGACCGCTTCAATCAGACGCTTTACCGGCAGGATGGCTACCGGGAGCTCGGCATCCAGCAAGTGGAGCTTTGGTTCCTGCGGTTGATCCGGCGCTGACCGCGGCGCCTCCGGCTACGCCGCCTGCGTGTGTTTCGGCACGGAAGAGGCCTGCCGCAGCGGGAGACGGATGACGAAGCGGGTATTCGGGCAGGTGGAGTCGATCTCGAGCGAGCCCTGATGCGCGCGCAGGATGTTGCGGCTGATGCTCAGTCCGAGGCCCGTCCCTTTGCCGAAGGACTTCGTCGAGAAGTAGGGCTGCATGAGGTGCTTGAGGATTTCGGGAGGGATGCCCTGGCCGCTGTCGGTCACGGCGATGTGGAGCTCGTTGTCGATCTTCCGTGTTTCGACCCGGACCCACCGTACGGGAAGCTCCTGGACCGCATCCAAGGCGTTGTTCAGGAGATTGAGCAATACCTGGGAGATCTGCACCGGCTGACATTCGAGCAGGAGCTCCGGCTCGGGCAGGCAGACTTCGAGCGCGATGCCGTGCTGGCGGAAGCGCGCCTCGCAGAAGCTCAGCGTCTCCTCGAAAAGGCGCCGGAGCTCCGTCGGCACGCGCGGCTCGCGGCTCGAGTCCCGGGCGATGTTGCGCAGGCCTTGGACGATCTTGGCGATCCGGTCGACGGTCGCGCTGATCCCCTGGGTGAAGCGCTGAAGCTCGGCGAGCGTGGGGGTCCCGTTCTCGAAGAGCATCTCGAGCGCCTCGGCGCGGGTGCGGATGATGGAAAGGGGATTGTTGATCTCATGAGCCAGTCCGCTGGCCATCTCGCCGAGAGAGGCCATCTTCGAGGACTGCAGCAGCTGCGTCTGGGCGAATCGCTGCTCGGTCAGGTCGTGCCAGATCGCGATCAGGGCGGGCTTTGAGGCGATCTTCACGGAGATCAGCGTGACTTCGACCGGGAACTCGGTGCCATCGAGCTTGCGGTGGAGCCATTCGAAACGATGGAAGCCCTTTCTCTGCGCTTCTTCGGTCATGAGCAGGGATTTTTCGGCCGAACGGGTCCCGTCTGGCTGGAATTCGGGCGAATGGCGATCGAAGTTGCAGCTCAGCAGCTCCTCCTTGCCGGAAAGGCCCATGAGGGTGGCGGCGGCGGGATTGCAGTCGATCAGGGTTTCCTGGTCGAAAAGGAGATAGCCGTCCTGGGAGTTCTCGAACAGGACCCGGAAGCGCTCCTCGGCGCGGATGCGCTCGGTGATGTTGAAGAGCAGCCAGATTTCCACGTCGCGGCCCCGCGAGGCGATCAGCTCGACGATGCGGGCTTCGCCGTTCTTGCGGGTGAGCGTCAGGGTGATGCGGCCGGGGAAGTCGTGCTCGCGATAGGCATCATACAGCGCGCGGGTCTCGGCCGCCTTGAGACCGAAGAGATGGTTGAAGAATTCCGACGACGTCTCGAGCTCCCGGGCCTCGAAGCCGGTAAGTCTTTCCGCCGCCGAGTTGAGTATGAGGCGATCCCCGATCCGCTGGATGGCCGCGATGGGAAGCTCCTCGAGGGTCTTGTGCGTGGACCGGCGAAGATGACGGCGGGCGGCCCAAGGGTAGAGGCCTGCGAACAGGCCCATTCCCATCATCATTCCGATCGAGAGATGCTCAAGCTCTATTGCGTGGAACACCTTGTCCATGGGATCGGCTTTCCCGTCCTACAACTCAATCAACCCGGTTATTATTTTTAAACTCTTTGAAATTACGTCACTTTATAGTTTCAGAAATTATAGTTTGAATTTCCTTTAAGATTATTCAATAATATTAATTATTACGGGAGGGCTGATTGCGTGAAGACGACAAAGAAGTTCCTGCTGCGGCGCAAGTTGCTGATTTTTCCTCGATTCCAGCTTCTGCTGATCGGGATCAACCTCGCGATCGTGGCGCTCATCGGTGGAGTGATCTGGCTGAGCGTGCGAAATACCTTCGCGGAACTGGAGCCGGTGTCGGGGCTTTCGGGAATGGAAGTCGCCTTTTACCAGAATTACCTGGATTACCAGATGAGTAGCTTTCAGTCGGCGCTGCTTCTGGCGCTCGGAGCCGGAAGCGCGTTCTCCGTGCTCGTCACCCTCTTCGTCTCGCATCGCCTGGCTGGCCCGCTGCTGCGGCTGAGGAGCTTCTTCCGCGCGATCCGCGACGGCGCGGACCCGGTGCCCGAGCTGAGCTTCCGTGACGGGGATTACTGCCGGGATCTCCCACCGCTGATCAACGACAGCATCGAGCGCCTTCGCTCGCGGGAAGAGCGGCGGAAGGTTTCCTAGCCGGCTTGCGTGAGTTGCTTTTCATGAGGGCGCTCCGACTCCCGCGGCGGATCTTGGTGTTCGCGCTTGCGGTCCTGGCGGTCGGGCCGGGTTGCGGCCGTCCCGGTGACGGTGCGGACATTCCACAGCCCGTTTACTCGTGGCTCGACAGGAACGTCTTCCAGGCAAAGTGCCTGGGCTGCCATGCGACCGGGAATGCCGCTTACGGCGTGGATCTCTCTTCCTACGCGCGGTTGCAGGTCACGGGGTCGGTCGTCGCGGGGGATCCGGCCAGGAGCACGCTGTACACCCAGGCGTTTTCGGGACTCATGCCCAAAGGAGCGGCCCGGCTGTCGGATGCCGAGATCGAAGCTATCGAGGCGTGGATCCGCGCCGGGGCCGAGGACGACACGGCCGTCGTGGTGCCCGCGGCGGCGCCCGTGGTGAGCGCCGTCACCCCTGTCTCCGGACCCAAGAACGGCGGAACCACGATCACGCTTTCGGGTACGGGCTTCAGCTCGGGAATCGCCGTCAGCGTCGGCGGAAGCGATTGTACGGGCGTGATGGTGTCTTCGGCCGGCACCCTGAGCTGTGTGACGCCGGCCCATGGGGCGGGCGTGGTCGACATTACCGTGACGAACCCGGATGGCCAGACCGGCTCCCTTGCGGGAGCTTTCACTTACAACGATGTCGTCCTCGCCACGCCGACGATCGGCTCGGTATCGCCCGGCTCTGGGACGACCGCGGGCGGCACGGCGCTGACCGTCGACGGAGCGAACTTCGAGGCGGGCGCGACGGTGATCCTGGGGGGCGCGAGCTGCACCGGCGTGACCGTCGTGAGCGCGACGCGGATCACCTGCACGACGCCGGCGCATGCCGCCGGCGCGGTCGACGTGCGCGTGGCGAACGTCAGCGGGCAATCGGGAACGCTCGCTTCGGGCTTCACCTATGCCGTCAGCGCGACCTTTTCCTCCATCTTCCAGAATATCCTCCAGCCCAAGTGCAATTCCTGCCACGCTGGCAACGGCGCTCCCAAGGGCGTAGACTATTCCACCTATGCGAAAACCATGTCCACGGGCTCGGTGCTTGCGGGGAACGCGGCCAGCAGCAAGCTGTATCTCAGGACGATCGACGGGACGATGCCCAAGAACGCCTCGCCGCTTTCGGCGGCCGAGGAGACCACGATCCAGACCTGGATCAACAACGGAGCGCTCAATGATTGAACGTATTCTCGCTTTTCTCGCGGTGATTGCCCTTTCCGGAAGCGCGGAAGCCGCGGACGCCGCCAAAGCCAGGGGCTGGACGGTGAGTCTCGACCAAGGGGAGTCCTCGATCGAGTTCGTCGCGGTCGGCAAGCCCAAGGCGATCAAGATCCTGGGCAAAGGGAGCGCGGCCAAAGGGCAGCTCCACTGGGACCAGGGCAAAGGCTCGGGGAAAATCAGCTTTGCCCTCGATTCGCTCGACACCGGGATCCGGCTCCGCGACGAGCACATGAAAAAGAGATATCTCGAGACCGCGAGATATCCCGAGGCGCTGCTGCAGATCGCGTCGGTCGGCATTCCTCCCGCCAGGGCAAACGGGTCCTTCTCGGTGGAAAAGGTTCCTTTCACTGGGCAGCTCACGCTCCACGGGGTGACCCGGCCGGTGCAGGGCCGCGCCAGTCTCGTTCGCGATGGGAATGATTTGCAAATCGATTCCGAGTTTGAAATAAAAATCACCGACTTCAGGATTGAAGTTCCCTCTTACATGGGGATCACGGTGGCCAATGAGGTTCAGGTCCAGGTTCGTTCGAAGGCTCCGATCACGCAGCGGCATTGACCGGCTCCTACCTCGTGCGCTCGCCCGCGCGGGGCTCGCGTTTCACCTCGTGGCGCTTTCGTTCCTTGCCCCGCGGGGAGCGTTCGCGTTTCCCGAGCTGGTCCGGCACAATTACGCCAACTGCACGGCCTGCCACGTGAGCCCGACCGGTGGCGGCGTGCTGACGGCGTACGGGCGCGAGCTTTCCAATGAGGTGCTGAGCAAGTGGGGCCGGGAAGGCGAGGGGCGTTTTCTCTGGGGCCGGGTCAAGCCGCCGGAATGGCTGGAGCTCGGCGGGGATTTTCGGACGCTCAATCTGAAGCAGGAGTCTTCCACCGGCACCCGCGGCCGCACCGTGCTCATGCAGGCCGATCTCGAGGCGGCGATTTCCTACAAGGCGCTTTCGCTGGTCGGGACCTATGGCATCCAGGATCAGGCGGTTTATCCCGAAGACCGGTTTCTCAGCCGCCGGCATTACGGGGTATTCCGGTTCAATGACGAGGTCTCGCTGCGCGCCGGGCGCTTCATGCAGGCGTTCGGGATCAACGTTCCGGATCATGCGATCTTCACCCGGCAGGGGCTGGGCTGGGACCAGGGCTCCGAGAGCTACAACGTGGAAGTCTCCTATCTGGGCGAGCGGTACAACCTGTACGTGACGGGCGTCCTGAGCCGCCCCGACATCGACTCCCGTCTTCGCGAGAAAGGCGGCTCCGGCTCGGCGAGCGTCTTCCTCGGGAACCGCTACAAGCTCGGGGCGAGTTATTTTTATGGCACCAGCTACAATGCCAATCGCCACGTCTTCGGGCCTTTCCTCGTCATGGGCTTCACGCCGAGATTCTTCCTGCTTTCGGAGCTCGACTTCCAGCGGAGCTTCGCGCGGACGGCGGTCAGGCCGGAGTGGGGCTTCGTCAACTATCAGCGCCTGGATTACGAGGTCACGCAGGGGCTGCATGTCTTTCTGATTCAGCAGTTCTCGAAGCTCAACTTCAGCCGTGTCGCCACGCAGAAGGATGCCTACGGCGCGGGCGTGCAGTTTTTCCCGCGCCCGCACTTCGAGCTCCTGGCCGGCTGGGAACGGCGGCGGACGGTGGCGCTTTCGCAGGCGTATTTCGACTGGCTTTACCTGAGCCTGCACTTTTATCCGTGAAGCCGCCCGAGGTGGTGGCATCGCCTCGGAAGCGGCGAAGTGATCGCGAAGGGATCAAGCGCGCGCGGCGACCGCGGATGACCCGGAGGCGCCTTCGGCGCGCTGCTCGTCGGCGCGGCTGTTCAGCGTTCCGAGGATCAGAAAGAGCAGCGTCAAGGTAGCCAGTCTCAACATGCCTTGATTGTCGTTCAAGCGTGCGCGTCTCACAATGTGTCGAGGAGGACCTACGTGCGCGCCGTCGGCTATTGACGGGTTTAGCTCTCGTCAGTGCTACTGTCATGGCGTTCTTCCGACGTCTGGTGAAGACCTCGCGGCGGGTGAGGCGCTTCTGCGTGTTTCGGTGGTGGCGGTTCTCTGCTCGGTCCGGTCTCTTCGCGGCGAAGGGGCGGGATCGGGATTTCCCGAACATGTTCTTGACATGGGTCTAATTTATTTTCGACAGAGGAGTCTTCGTTTTCGAAACTGCCTCGGGAAATGCCTTAAAACGGCTTGGTTTGACTTAGGGAGGCTGGCTGATGTTCGAGCCGGCGCCGGAGCGCAGTTCATCGACGAGCGCGAGAGCCTCGTCCGCCAGCTTGAGTATCTGGTGGAGCTGGATCGCCGGAAGCTTTTCTTTGAGTACTCCTCTCTCCGATCTTTTCTGGTCGGTCAGTATCGGATGGAAGAATGGCGGGCGGAGCAGCGGGTTCGCGCGGCACGGTTACTTAAACGCATTCCGGAAATCAAAATCGGATTGGAAAGCGGGAAGCTCAATTTCACGCTTCTTGAGATCGCTCAGGGCTGCGCTTGCCGGGAGAAGCTTTCTGATCCGGAGCTGGCGGAGCTTTTGGCGGAGATTTGCGGAATGAGCTGCTCCCAGGCTGAGCGGGAGACCGCGCGGCGTTTTCCTGATTCGGTGAAAGTGCCTCGAGACCGGATTCGGCCTCTGACGGAGAATCTCTCTGAAGTGCGCTTCGTCGCTACCGAAGAGCTGCTTGAAAAGCTCCAGGATGTCCGGGGGCTTCTCGCGCATTCTCATCCGGGGCTTTCGATGGGGGAGCTCATCGACGTTCTGGCGACCGAGTACCGTGAGCGCCATCATCCCGAAGAGAAGGCCCGGCGGGCGAAGGCCAGGAAGGATGCGAAGCTTGGGATGCAGCCGACAGAGCTGGCGGAAAGGCAGCCGACTGAAATGATCAAAACACCCACGGCACCCAAGGTTCTCGTGCGTCGCGCGCCTTCACAGCCGCTGCAGCACGAGCTGATCCGGAAGCACGGCTACCAAGGCGCGTATATCGACCCGAGCACTCACAAACGCTGTCAGTCAAAACACGCGTTGCAGGTGGATCATCAAACACCTTGGTCGTTAGGAGGGATAACGAGCCTGGAGAACTTGAGATTTCTTTGTCCCAATCACCACCGGCGGGTCTCCTTCCTGCAGTTCGGCGAAAGCGCTCGGTACTTCAAGGGCGGGGCGGCACGTCAGCTTTTCCTCTGACTAATCTTTAGACAGGGTTATTGCCTGAGCTGAAGCTAATAGGATCCCAACGGAACCATGGCTCGGTATGCCGCCTGCAATTCGAAGAGGCATGAGAGAGAAATCCCTGTCGTCTTTGTCCCGGTCCCTCCTTCCCTCCTCCCTGACGGTCGTGTGCCTCATCTGGCCTTCGGTGGGCCTGGCCGGCCCGGAGAGCCCGCAGAGCGTGCGAGCCGCGGTCAATTCCGGGCACACGCTGGTGATGAAGGACTCCCTTCCCATGAAGTTCGGGGATTCCGGCGCGCTTTTCCTGCAGAACGGCAGGTCAGTCGCGGAGAACGCCTTGAGCGGGGATCCCTATTGCAAGCTGATGGCGAGCTCCATGTTTCAGGACTATCTCGAATTCGCGCCTTTCCAGAAGGATCAGGAAGTCCCCCTCATGGAGATCGAGTTCAGTGATTTCTCGCTCTTCGGCTTCAAGAAGACGGGCATCAAGATCAAGGCGTCCACCTCGATCCAGAACGCGAGCGCAACCAAGCGCGACAGCAAGATGCCCCAGTCGACCATGGAGCTGAGCCCGCTTTCGCTGCATCTGAATATGGATTGCAAGAATTTCAAGGGCGAGCCTTCGATCGAGCAGTTCCGGCAGACGCTGGGCGAAGGGCTTTTTGTCCTCAAGAAGAACGAAGGTCCGCTCGATATCTTTAAATCCATCCGTCAGTCCGATACCTTCAAGCAGGAAGCCGCCAAAAAGGCCGCTAAAGAGGAAGAGGAGAAGCGGCTCAAGCTCGAAGCCGAGAAGAAGCGCCTGGAGGACGAGGCCCGAGAGATCGGAGTGGAAGCTTCGTCGGAGGCCGCTCTTTCCTCGCTCACCACCTCGGATGGCGTTCAGATCACGGCGCCCGACTTTCAGATCATCAAGCCCAACGGGAATTTCACCGGCTCGCTCTACCAGGGCGGCAAGCGCATCGGAGCGAGCGATGTGCTCCTGACTCAGTACACCTACAAAGGCGAGAGCCTGGATGCCGAGAAGCCGCGCTGCACGATCTCGCCCACGCGCTATCGCTCCAGCCTGCTGGATAGCTCCTTGCCGATGCCGGTGGGAGCCTATGAGATCACGGAGAACAAGGCTTTCCTGGGCGAGTCCGCTCGGAGCATCGACCTGAAGGTCAAGACGCCGCTGCCCGGCGCCGGAGTGCTTGAGGCGAATGTCCTGTGCTTCAAGGTCAAGACGGTGGGGGACGTTCGCGCGACGCTCGGGGATTCCTTCAAATTCCTGCAGGCGAATCCGGATGCCAAGGCCGCGCTCGAGAAGGCGATCGAAGGCGCAGCGGCGGCCTCCACGCTGGGCGCGCAGGCTCCTGCTGGCGAGCTGCCGCAGGTGAGCGGCGCCGAGGCCAAAGCCGCGGTGGCGGAACCAGCCGCCGAGACGCCTTCTCGCGAGGCTGCGGCCGGGAATGTCGCGGCGGCGAGGTAAGCGCCGCGCTGGCGCATTCTCATGTTTGAGTAATTTAAGGTAGCAGTTTAAAAAACTCACTCTAAATGAGGAGTGCCTCACGGCCGCGGTCCGTGGTAGGGGAGGGATAGTCACCTATCCAGGAGAGTCTATCCATGTCCGCACCCTCATCGACCCCGAGCCAGCCGCAAACCGTGTTTCTGAAGGACTACCGAGTTCCGGAATTCCTAGTGGAGACCATCGACCTGCGCTTCGAGCTGAGTGAGGAGCACACGGATGTCACCGCGACGGTGAGATTCCTCCGCAATCCCGCGAGCACGAACCCGAGCGCCCCGCTCGTTCTGGATGGCGAACGACTCGAGCTGCGCTCCCTGAAGCTCGATGGCCGCCCGCTCGCCGCGGGCGAATACCGGGTGACTCTGACCGAGCTGCACATCGAGAGCGTGCCCCGGAGCTTCACGCTGGAGACGGTGACCCGGATCAAGCCGCAGGAGAACCTCGCGCTCGAGGGACTCTACAAGTCCGGCGGCATGTTCTGCACGCAGTGCGAGGCCCAGGGGTTCCGCAAGATCACCTACTACCCGGATCGCCCCGACGTCATGGCGGCCTTCACGACCACGATCATCGCGGACAGGGCGAGGTACCCGGTCCTGCTTTCCAACGGCAACCGCATCGAGGTCTCCGAGCAGCCGGGCGGCCGCCACCTGGCGCGTTGGCGCGATCCTTTCAAAAAACCCGCTTACCTTTTCGCGCTCGTGGCGGGCGATCTCGGGCGCGTGGACGATCAGTTCGTCACGAAGTCCGGCCGCAAGGTGAAGCTCGAGATCTATACCGATAAGGGCAACGAGGACCGGGCCGGCCACGGCATGGACTCGCTCAAGAAGGCCATGCGCTGGGACGAGGAGGTCTTCGGCCTCGAGTATGACCTCGATATCTTCATGATCGTCGCGGTCGCCGACTTCAACTTCGGCGCGATGGAGAATAAAGGCCTCAACGTTTTCAACGCGGCGGCGATCCTGGCCAAGCCTTCGACCGCCACCGACAGCGATTACCAGCGCATCGAAGGCGTGGTCGCGCACGAGTACTTCCACAACTGGACGGGCAACCGGGTGACCTGCCGCGACTGGTTCCAGCTTTCGCTCAAAGAGGGCCTGACGGTCTACCGCGACCAGGAGTTCTCCGCCGACGTCACCTCGCGCGCGGTCCATCGTATCGAGGAGGTCATCGGGCTCCGCAACCAGCAGTTCTCCGAAGACGCCGGCCCCATGGCGCATCCGATCCGGCCCTCGAGCTACATCGAGATCAATAACTTCTACACGGCCACGGTGTATTCCAAGGGCGCCGAGGTCATCCGCATGATCGCCACATTGCTCGGGCGCGAGGGCTTCCGCAAGGGGATGGACAAGTACTTCGAGCTCTTCGACGGCCAGGCCGTGACGACGGATGACTTCGTGCGCGCCATGGAGCTGGCTAATGGAGCGGATCTCACCCAGTTCCGCGAGACCTGGTACGAGCAGAGCGGCACGCCGCGCCTGCGGGTCAAAGGCGTCTACGATGCCGCGGCCAAGCGCTATACGCTCGAGGTCGCGCAGGCGTGCCCTCCGACGCCCGGGCAGCCGACTAAACGGCCTTATCACCTGCCGCTGTCGATGGCGCTGCTCGATCAGTCGGGTGGCGAGCTCGCAAGCCGGGTCCTGCCACTCAAGAAGGAGGAGGAGACCTTCGAGTTCAACGGCGTGCAGGAAAAGCCGGTTCCCTCGCTCCTTCGCGGCTTCTCAGCGCCCGTGCATCTGGAGTTCGAGTACACGGATGCGGAGCTGCTTTTCTTGCTCTCGCGCGACGGGGATGCGTTCGCGCGCTTCGAAGCCGGCCAAAAGCTCGCGCTCCGCGTGCTGGGCGGACTGATCCGCGCCGAGCAGGAAAAGAAGCCGCTTTCGGTCGATGCGGCTTATCTCGACGCGCTCATGAGCCTCGCCCGCGATCGCTCGCTCGAGGCGGCCTTCCGGGCCCTTCTTTTGGAGATCCCCTCCGAGTCGTACATCGGCCAGCTCCAGTCGGCGATCGACGTCGACGCGATCCACACGGCTCGCGATTTCCTCGTGCGTGCGGTGGCCCGGCACGGCGAAACGACCTTCCGCGAGCTTTATCAGGCGCTCGGCGAAGAGGATCGGACCTATCGCTATCAGCCCGCGGCCGTTGGCCGGCGAGCCCTGCGCCGCAGCTGCCTGAGGTTCCTCACGGCGCTCGGTGAGCCCCGGTACCTCGACCTCGCGGCAGCGCAGGTCAAAGAAGGGCGCAACATGACCGAGGAGGTCGCGGCGCTTCTCGCGCTCACCGATGTGCCGTCACCCCAGCGCGAGGAAGCCTTCCGGCATTTCTACGACAAATGGAAGGACGACTCGCTCACGATCAACAAGTGGCTCCAGACCCAGGCTGTCTCGAGCGCCCCGGGCGGGCTTGACCGGATCAAGGCCCTGATCAAGGATCCGGTCTTCAACATCAACAACCCCAACAAGGTGCGGTCGGTGTTCACGGTCTTCGGTCAGGAGAACCTAGTCAACTTCCATGCGGCCGATGGCTCGGCCTATCGCTTCATGGCGGATCAGATCCTCGATATCGATCGCCGCAACGCCAACGTCTCGGCGCGGCTCGCGGGGCTCTTCAACCAGTGGAGGAAGTTCGATCCCGCCCGCCAGGCGCTCATGCGCAAGGAGCTCGAGCGGATGGTGGCGCACGAGGGGCTTTCGGCGGGCGTGTTTGAGATCGTTTCGAAGGCTTTGAAGTAGGGGGGGGGGGGGCCGCCGGCGCTCTTTCGGGCCGCCGAGTCATCGACAAGGCGGACTCAGCTGTGGGACGGACTTCAAGGCCGGAGTCATTGTCTTTTCCAGGTTGTAGCGCGCGATCAGCTGGTCTCTCAGCGCCGCAGGCCCATCCGGGCGCGGGAAGTACTTGCCTCTCAGCTGTTCTCCCCGGATCTCCAGCGCGGAGAGGGGGCCGTTATAGACAGCGGAATTGCCCGTATCGATCAGGATCACCTTTCCATCATAGCGGAGCATGATCCCTCTTGTCTGGACCGTATGGCCGATCACGAGGCGTTTGGCTCCGTAAGCCTTCAGTACTGCGTCGAGTGTTTCTTCGGGAAGTTTTCCCATGGCCAGCTGACGATCCCAGAGCGGACCCTGCTCCTCCAGGACCCAGCTCGTGTGCTTCTTGGGTCGCGGTCCCACGCCTTGGTGGTATTTCACCCAGTTCGCGACCATTTTGTTGAGCTCATTCGCATTGGTTTTCAGGAAGTCCTCGCTGATACCCGCGTGCACGAAGAGCGTATCTCCCACTTTCGTGATCGCCTGGCGCCCGCGCAGCCACTTGGCATAAGGCGAGTTGCCGATCATCGCGGCGCCGATTCCCGCGTAAGGCTTGATCTCCTCGTCGGGAATGACCCTGGGTTCTAGCTCCGATTTCCGCAAAGGCTCGCAATCGGCAAGGCCCTTTCGACGCATTTCCAGGCACTTTTCCTCGTGCATCGAAACCTTCGCGGCGATTTCGTTGTTCGCGATGCTATTGCGATGCGCTTGCCTCATTCTTTTCAGGGCCACGGAAGTCACGCCCATGGGCTGGAAGCCCTCGAAGGGCTTGAGCTCTTCGGGAGCCACATAGCGCACATCTCCGCTCGCGACCATCACCTCATGATTGCCCAGAAGGGTTTGGATCTTGCCTCCGGCGGCCTGGGCCTGCTTTTCCAGATCCATCACATAGTCCATGATGTAGCGGGTATCAGGCCCGCGATCGTTGAGATCCCCCACGAATACCAACTGGCTGGAACCCCCTTTCCAGTTGCCCTCGGCATCGATCAGCCCTTGGCCGCCAAGGATGGTGACGAGTGCGCTCAAATCTCCGTGGATATCGCCGACCGCCACGACGGGGGGCTCCGCGGTGATGCTGGCCGGGGCTTCCGCCCATGCGGGTGCGGCGATCCACAGCAGCCCAAGAAACAGGGCCTTCAAGGTAGCGCTCTTCCTTTTCATAATGCCCTCCGTCATTGGAACTTGGCTGTCCCACGCAGCTCATCAGGAACGACTCTCACTTGAGGAGGGGCACCCTGGAGCACCGCTTCGGCGGCATCGAAGAAGAAGTCCATTCGGCCGTGGAATTTCCGCTTGTTCGCCTCGGAGATCGGGCTTTCGTCGATGGCTCTGTGAACGGATTTGCGATTACGGGTAGCGGTCTCGAGCGCCTCGCGGGCGCTTGCCGAGCCGTTTTCGAGCAGCAGGTTGCGGATTTTCTTCTCAACGTCCTGGGAATCCCAGGTGTTTTTCCCGTAGTTCTTGCCCACGATCAGATCCGTGAGATCAAAGTCATAAGGGATGGCATAGCGGCGATTTCCCTTGGCATCCCGGACGATCCTGGTGTTGTGTTCGGCTTCGACGCTAAAGTCATTGTTCGTAGCGATCAGCTCGCTCACTCGAGCGACGCCGCCGAAGTAGTTTCCATCTTGCTCAGCGGAAAGCGCCTTGGGTTCTCTGCCCTCCCAGCGCTTGGCGGCATCCTTGAGATTCTCGATGAAAAATCCAGGTCCTGTCGCGGTCTGGGTTCCCTGCGAATTGGTGTAGGTGACCTCGGCCAGCCTGACTTTGAGGCTCAGGAGGCCGGCAGCCGAGAGCACTTTGTAAATGGTGTATTCCTCCCGGACCCGCTCGGCATTCTCGGGTTTACTGCCGCAATGGGTAACGAACTTGAGGTCCCGGTCTCCGCCTTTGAAGAGCGATCCTTTTTGATCACTTGCGGGCAGGATGATCTTGAAAGGCGGGAATTCAGAGCACAAGCTCCTTCGATATTGGCCGCGACCGACGAAATCGGCAGAGGTCGTATGCTCCTGGCCGTTATGTCCGACGATGATTTTTCCGGGTCGCGGCTGGATGGTATCACGAATCGGGAAGATGCCTCGCATCTCGACCTTGAGAATCTCATCGGATTGGAAGAGAGGGACCTTCGAGGGTGGCGTGTTGTCGCTTTGCGAGTCGCAGTCGGGCTTGACGGGCTTGAGCTCGTTCATCCCTTTTTTGACCTCCTCGAGACTCTTCGTCAACGCGGCGACGTCCGCCGGGCCGGTCTCCGGATTCCAGTTGTCATCCGCGAAAGTGGACATCGCGAGAGCAGGAAGAAGCATTGAAACAGTGAATAGCCAGTGGTTCATTTCCATAGCTCCTTGTCAGCCTGATTGATGAAGCGTCCGACATTGGTCGTGACGGATTGCAACGAGTCGGTGAAGTGCCTGTTGAACGAGGTGAAATTCGAAAGGGGGGCGAAATCCTTCTCGGAAATTTCCTCGAGGCCCCTGAATTTGGGAAGAAAGATGTCCATGGCCGCAAGCCCGGCGAGGGCGATAGCGTACTCTTCCTCGCGCGCCGCGACCGCTTCGGCCCTGCGTTCCAGTTCGGCATTCCGGGGCTTCTTTGCCTTCAGGGCTTCGGCGTGAGCTCTCTTGGCTTCCTGCAGGTTGGTCTTGGCGACCTGGAAGATCCGCTGGGCGTTCGAGACCTCGAGCTTCATCTCGTCGGCCAGATGCTGATCCTTCAGGATCACCGGGTCCATGGCCTGTTGATACCGCAGGCCGAGCTCCCGGATCTTCGGAGCGGTGGACCTCCATCGTTCCGCCGCGTCGTCACCGGCGGGGAGGTCGTCTTTCAGGCGGCCCTGCATGGCTTGGAGCTCGGCATGCAGGGTCGTGATCTTCTCCCGGCTCTCTTTCCAGGATTCCCTCGCCTGGCTGCGTTTTTCGGGATTGGGGGTTTGGTTGACGATCGGACATTTCCACTCCATGTGGGCACACAGAGCGGCGTACCCCATCAGTCCGCCGATATTCAGTGGGATCGCCACCAGGTGGCTCATATAGGTTTTCGCGGCTCGCTCCCGGGCGAAATCCGTTACCGCCCGGCGGCGCTTCGCCCACTCGCGGGGCTCAATCCACTTTCGGAGCCTCTCCTTCAAGGCGATATCGGTCTTGATAAGTGCGCCTTGCTCGAAGACGAATTGATCGATGATGGAGCGATACAGGTCGTCCACCGTGTAGTTTCCGGGCTTGGCGGAGATGAAGGCGGAGTAATGTTCCTGGATGACGTGGGTGAGCCAGCTGTTCTGGTACTTCCGGTTGAAGGTCTTGAAGGCCTTCAGGAGCTCGAAGTACTTCTTTCCGTCTTCCGACAGGACTCCCCGCTGTTTCATCCGCGAGAGCTCGTTGAAGTGCAGGTCGACCAGCGTATTGATGTCGTCCCGGAGCGCAGCCAGCCCCTCTTTTGTCGGGATCGGTCTGTTGATCACGGTGTCGCGGATGCGTCGGAGCTCCTGGCCGTGCGTCGGGAAGTAGTCGCTGACGGGCTTTTCCATGAGCGTCAGCTTGAGCGTGTGCTTGATCTCGCCAAGGGTGCCTGGCGGAAGGTATCCCTCGGCGTTCCTGAACATATCGGCGACATCGTCCTCGTTCAGGGCGATTCCTTCGCGCTCGAGCTTGTCGCGGATGATCAGCTTCGAGCCTCCGGCTTTGCCCTTGCCCTCCGGCATGTCGGCAACCTGCTTGAGGGCCTGGGTGTGCCGGCGGAGCTCGAGCAGTTTCGGAGCCGCCTTGCCCAGCTGCTCGTCGCTCATAATGGAGTATTGCAGCGGAATCTTGACCTCGATGACCCGCCAGTCGGCAGGGTAAGAGCTGATGGCCTCGTCGGGAGCCGCGGGATGAAAGAAGTTGACGTTTCTGTCCACGGTGATCTGCACCTTGATTTTCTTGCCGCTGAGCAGGTCCGGTACGTCGAGCTGGTAGGCGTCGCGCTCGTAACGGACCCGGTGGATGCGGTTCAGGCCTTCGGGAAATTCTCCGAGGCTTCCGGGCCGGGACATGTCGTCGTACAGCGAGCGCATCGCATCGAACATCTCATCGACTTCCCGGGAGTCCGCGTTGACGAGCTTCGTGCCTCCCTGGCCGTCGGGTTTGGCGAGGGCCTGGGTGCGCTTCCGGACTTCGGCGATGTTCGCGTAGAACGAGTCCTTTCCGCCCAGGAGAAGGTCGATGTCGGCGTTTTCCATGACGATGCCGGGCTTGAAGACCACGCCATCGTGCTCGGGGTGCTGGATCTTGAACTCGACCTTGGAACGGGTTCGGTATTGCTCGCCGATGGTGATGTCGTCGGGCGAGCCATTTTCCGGCCGACTGCCGTAGCGGCGTACGCGGATCTTCGCGGAAAGCTTTTTCCCGTCGGCGTTTCTTCCCAGGACGACATCCCGAGCATAGTCAGTGATCGTGACATTCACCGTGCCGGGCGCAGGGGTGTCGCGCAGGGGGACCTCCCCGAAGTCGGTGCGCAGGGAGCTCATGAACTTGTCGAGCTCGCCTTGGGTGACCACCCACTTCTTTTCCTGCCGGAGCGTGGTGGTGTTGCCGTTTTCGACGATGGGAGCGATCAAGCGGTAGAAATAGGGGCAGTCGGTGCCCTGGATGGGACCGGCCGCTTGCGCGGAAGCATGAGCGATCGAAAGCGACAGGAGCAATAGGCTGATCATGGATTCCTTGTGAGTTTCGTTGCGACGAGCACCTCGGATTCTCTTCGGAATCAGTGGCCCAGTTGTTAAATCTAAGGCAGCCCGGTTGCGCCGAACCGAGGGGAACACCCTCTTTTCGGAAGCTAAATACTTGAAATAAAAAGAATAAGTTCTTCAATAATACTCGACAAAATACCAGACAAAAAGAGTTGACTATTTAGTGTGTCACGTTCACACTAGGTCTTATGAGACGCGGAGTCATTACGGGTGGATTTTTTTGTGTAGTGGGAGCGATCGCAGCGCAGCTGATGCCGGGCCAGGCAGCTCCGCTGCCGAGTCCCGCTGAAAGGTTTCTGGAGCCGCTTCGAAGGGTGGAGGCGACCCTTCGGTCCCAGGATGATCCGGCATCGGCGCCGGACCGCCTTACGGCATCCGATATTCGGAGCCAGCTTTTCAGGCTCGAAGTGCTCTTCAATATCTATAGTCGGCACTACGGGAATGAGTTCGAGAGGAATCGCCGGCTGATCAAGGAATTCGAAGATGCCGTCGGCGCTTACGCCTACAGCAGGGAGATGATCGATTTCGCCCACCAGCGGGGTGCGAGTCCGGCGAAGCTCGAAGAGCTCAGGAGGAGACAGCGGGAGGCGAGTCACCGATTCAGCGGTTTTCTCTCGTCTCGCGAATGGCTGACGCCTGGCCTGCCGGCCATCGAGCGCCTCAAGCGCGATCTGCAGGACGCGCGCTGGATGAGCTACGAGGAGGACCGCGCGATGGTTCTGAATGAGATCGCGAGGGACTTCCAGAAGATCAACGACACCGCCTGGGACATGAATCAGCTGGAAAGAGGCATCCATGACCTTCGAAAGGAGCTCCGCTGGTTTCCCTACGAGGTGAAGGCGCTGGGAGGCCTGATCCAGGTCTCCGATGCGATGAGTTGCACGCTGCGGGGTCCGCGCGGCAGCGCTCGCATCGAAGGCAAGTACGGCGCGCCCCTCGCCACCGGCAATGAGCCAAGTCCCTGCGCCATTCCCGCCTGCGTGTACAATGGCGTCGCGAAGCTCGTGAGTGACCTGGGCAATATCAAGGACGAAGGCCAGGGCGGCGAGGCGATCGATGGTGGTCACGGCGATCGTCAGCTCTACGCCGAAGCGCATCGGCTTTACAAAGAGATGCGAGATACGAACCTTCTCCCGGCTCTGGTCGAGAGCCTTCAAAGCTGCGTGAGATAATCCGGAAGCGAGTGGAATATTATGAAGAAGTTGAAGTTGTTTTTGTCGACGTTCGTGATTTCCGGCGCGGTGCTCGGCGGGTCCCTGGTTTTCGCCACCCAGGGTGGGCGAGCCGAGCCCCTGACTCCCCTCGACCTGTTTCTCCCTTCCGTTGACCGTGTTTCGGCGGCCCTGAAGGAGGTCCGCAACAAGGAGCATGGCGTGCAAGTGGCCATGCAGCTGCGAGGCCCGCTCTTCACGCTGGAGTCGTTGCTGAGGATTTACAAGGACATCGATGAGAAGAGGTTCAAGAAGTACAAGAAGCTCATCAAAGGGTTCGAGGACTATATCTCCCACACCCTGGATCGAGGTCATGGAGGCCCGGAGGCACAGAAGCTGAATGAGGAGTTCAAGGCCTTTCTCATCGAGGAGAGGCTCATTCTCGCGACCCCTTCGCGGATGGAAGAGCTTCGGCAGGATCTGATCAGCACCCGGTGGCCCGATGCGGAGGGCGATCTGGACTTCGTGGTTCGGCGCATTGCCGAGGAACTCGAGGAGTATCATGGCAAGACCTATGACCTCACGAAGGCGGAGCTGGGGATGCATGAGCTTCGGCGCGATGTCCGTTGGTTCAGCTACTATGCGAAGGCGTTGAATGGGCTGATCCGGGCGTCCCGGGACAGTTGCCCCCTGAGCGGCGCGGCCCAACGGAGTCCCCGTCGCCGTGCGCGCGGTGAGCCCTGCCAGGTTTCAGCCTGCCTGACGGATCGCCTCAGTGAGGTCAGCTCGCAGATGTCCAGCTTCAAGTACGGGGGCAGTTCCTACGAAGAGCGGGGCCAGCCGCTCCCGAGGCAGCTGGTCTCGGATGCGGAGCAAGTCCATCGTCGATTGATCGATGAACGCGTGCTGCCGCTCCTGGCCGCCGAGCTTCGCTCTTGCGGCAATCAGTGACCGCGCGGTGGGCTAGAGTCAAGACGAAAGTGTATCTCATACTAGACAAAATAGAGATATAGTCTATAATGGGATACATATGCCGGCCGCAGCTCCTCACATCGGTACCGTGATCGAAAATCGGCTTCGTGAACTGGGCGAGCGGCTGCGCGCCCGGCGGAAGCAGCTTGGCATCAGCGCGGTCGCAACCGCGGAGGCCGCCGGAATGTCACGGGTCACGCTCCACCGAATCGAGCGGGGTGAGCCATCGGTGACGGGCGGCGCCTACGTAAGCGTGATCTTCGCGCTGGGGTTGGAACTGGAGCTCGTGGATCCGCGCGGCCGCAAGCGCAAGCGGGGCGCACGGGCCGCCGCAGTTCCACCAGAAATCCGCCTGGCCGATTATCCGCAGCTGAGGCGGCTGGCCTGGCAGCTCAAGAAAACGACCGTAATCAGTCCCGAAGAAGCGCTGAAGATTTACGAACGCAACTGGCGACACGTGGAGCTCAAGAAAATGGATTCCCGGGAAAGGGAATTCCTGGAGGCGCTCCTCGCGGCGTTTGGGCGGGAGCGACTCCTTGTTTAGTCGAGACCACCACGTCCGAATCGCCACGATCCTTCAGGCGCTCGATGCTGAGACGGCGCGGAGCTGAGCGCAGCGGGCGAGCTGCGCTCCGACCAGTATGGGATTCGCACGATGCTGCAGGTGGCGAAAACCCAAATCAAGTTTGAGATCGTCCTGGAGGCCAGGATCGAGCTGGAAAGACCAGGACCGAAAGATCGTATTTGCGGGGTCGTGACGCTGGCCGCGCTCGATATGGCCGCAATCAAGCTTCTCGCGAACTCGGATCGCTGGTCGGACGATTCAGTCTTCAGCCGGGATCTCATCGATCTTGCGATGCTCGAGCCTTCGCGCCCGTTGCTGACCCGCGCGATCGCGAAAGCCGCCGCCGCCTACGGTGAGAGCATCGAGCGCGATCTCGGCCGCGCCGTCCAGCGCCTCGGCGAGAGGCCGGGACGACTGGACGAATGCATGGCCGCGCTGAATATCAATGGCCTGCCGAAGGCGCTTCTTTGGATACGCATTCGGAGGTTGAGGCCGACTGAGCGGCGATGAATCTTCGAATTGTCATCTCAGGCCCATGACCCAAAGTGGGATCTGGCGAGGGGCAGGGAACTCGAGATCGTCACGAATGACATAGTCCGGCCATTGCGCGAGGATGTAGGCAAAACACTCCTCCAGAGATTGCTCGGGCGGGCTGTCGGGATCACCCACCCGTAGCTCCTCAAGCAGGTGGATAAACTGCCTGCGGCTGAAACGGATCTGAATAGGGCGATCTCCAATCCGTGAGCGATCGGGAGAAATAGGCCCTCTCCTCGTGGACTGAGTAGCCCAAGCCTTGCAGGATCCGGGCATAAGCGGCATCGTCGGGATTGGCCCAGCTGAGCGGCAAGATTTCACAGGCTGGGTGCGTGCAAGAGATCCAATCGAGCAGTCGGTTTCCGATTTGTCGCGGGTCACCCGCAGGGATCTCCATTCTCAGTACGAGATAGAGCTTCGGCTGCACAAGTTTCCCGGTCAGTTTTCCAGCGAGCTCTTCATGGACGAAGGCGGAAACGCCGCCCTCATGAGGTACGAGATTCATTTGGTTTCCTGGGTAATGCCGATCCACGGGCTGCGCGACCCAGATGATCTGGTCTCAGGTATGGAATATCGGCGAATTTTGGAGGATTCCGCGCTGCCTCAGCCCGCGAAAGACAGGAAGGCCGCGTCGGAACCGATGGAGATGTTTTTCATGGCGGACCTCCTTTGAACTTGGGCGGGAGGTAGCAGTTTTTAGATTTGAGTTCAAAATATTTCGGGGGAGCTGATTGGATTGTTGAACGGTTTCCCTTCTGTTAGGAATCCTCTCCATGAGCTTTGTACGAGCTTTTGCGCTTTTCGTATGCAGTTTGGTCTTGAGCACCCAAGAGATCATGGCACTCGATAGCCCAATGGGCATGATCGGTGTGTGGAAAACTGAGGGGGCGACAACGACCAAGGTCAGGCTTCCGGAATTCCAAGGTGGTGTCTTGAGGAACGAGGCCGTTTCCATAGTTAACATCCCGACCGAATTTACTCCTGACGAGAGTGGCTGTTTCTGTTTTCCGACCCAGGACGATCGGATGGCCTGGGTGCATACCTATTATTATGCGACGGCCCAGGTTCGACATTACAACTCAATTTTGAAGGGTTTGGGGCAGCCCGAGCTCCGCGGGGTGGTGATTCATCTCGCAAAAGGTGACTCGCAAGGTGAGCCGGGCGGTGGGACTATGAGTTCAGCGGAGGTTGCCCTTAGTTTTGCGCAGCCTGCACTTGATCCAACTATAATTGCGCATGAGATCGGGCATGCCTTGCATTTGCATCTTCTCAAAAAGAGTGTTTCGGAACTCATTGAGTACCCGCCGAAGGACTGGCGGAAGTTAGCCGGGCAGAGCGGTGTCCTAGAGGGGACGGCCAATTTGCTTGCCGCTCTTTACCTGGGAGAGCCGCTGATCGGCAAATATGACTGGTTCGACGCTTCAATTGACGTGAACCGGTACGTTAACCTCGTCGAGGATGCCCCTACGTTGCGGTACCAGTTCGAACGAAAGGTGAAATCGAGCATTTACTCGAAACACTATCCGGCTACGGTCGCGCTTCTGCAGGGATGGCTTGCGAATCCACTGATGCCTGAGGCAATGGAACTGCCTGATCCGTACTTGGCCTCGGCGGCGGTTAATCAGCCTCTTTGGGGCTCGGCTGTTTCTCTAGGGTTTGGACTGGTTGAAATGGTTTATCTCAAGGCAATTGCCGGGCTGCCGGAATTCTCTGGCTATTCGGATTTAGCCTCCGAGGTATTGAGGCAGGCGAGTTTAGTGTCTACAGCTTGGTGCAAGGACCTGAGCGTGCAGTTTCGAGCTCGTGGTGTAGAGGTTGCCGCCGATCTTTGTGACGGCGCGGCTTGAATAACAACGAGTTAAGATTTCGTTCTCCCGTAGAACGATTGGCTCCTATTTTCGTTCTGCAATAGAACTAACTAATAATATCCGGCTGCTGCAGGGCTGAACTGTCTCGGTTCGCGGCCGAATTGATTTCAAAATCTCTCCCTTTCCCAGGATGCCGTGACAGGGATTGGCTTCCGCTCCTCGCACTGCCGTGCTCGGGCTGCAGCCCGGGCTCAGACGCGGCCCGCAAGCGGGCTCCCCGCGTCTTCCGCCTTTCACCGCTTCGGCCATCCTGGCCTCCGCTATCCCTGTCATAAGGTACAAAACAGTCCGCTGGACTGTTTTATCTTCCGCTCCGCGCCTGCGGCGCTTCGCTCAAGGCGCACCATTTCAAACGAGTTTTCCGCCTCGGGTAGGGAGGGGTCTCGTTTGTGGGTGTAACGTTATTTTCTGGTTGGGTTGGATTTTTGAAATGGTGCGAGTGACAGGGATTGAACCTGTGACCCCGCCCGTGTGAAGGGCGTGCTCTCCCGCTGAGCTACACTCGCACTGATGGCGCATGAGGATGCGGCGGGAATTTGGGTATAGGCCAGGCGGGGGGCTTTTGCAAGGCTGAAGATCAGGCCCGGACGCAGACCTCGACCTTGAAGCGGCCGACGTCGGGGATCTCGAACTCCAGGCAGAGGCAGGGGTAGGTGGACTTGTGGTCCACGGCATGGCCCACGCCGGTGATGATGGTGGGGATGGCCGACTGGATCCCGAGGCCGCGGGCGTTCAGGGTCTTTCTGGCCTGCCCGAAGATGATGTTGAGCAGCTCGGTGACCGCGTCCTTGTTCTCCTCGTTGATCTCGGTGAATTCCATTCCGAGCATCTTGGAGACGACCGTCAGGAAAGTCGTCGACGGGAAGGTGAGGGCGATCGTACCCTTGAAGCCCGCGCTCGTCACGCCGACGATTCCGCTGATATCGCCGCTGGGCTCGCCGCGTTTCTTCACATAGGGCTTGCCGGGATTGACCGCGAGGCCGGTCATCGAGCTGATCGTATGGATCGTGGCGTCGAGCACCGGATTGACGAAATCGACGTTCAGCTTCGAGGGGAGCGCGGCGCGCAGGCTCTTGACGATCGCTTCGATCGTGAGCGGCTTGGTGAGGAAGTGGATCTTCTCCTTGGCATGCGTGATGAGCAGGAGCTGGAAGTCCTCCTCGTGGGCACTCATGGCGACGACCGGCGTCTCGGTGTTGATCGTCAGGGTCATCAGCGCGTTCACCAGGTCCGTGCCGCTCAGCCGGGGCATGCGCGTGTCCGAGAAGATGGCGTCGAACTTCTCGGTGCGCAGCCGCGACAATGCCTCCTGCGCGTTGGTCGCGCGGGTGACCGCGTGCTTCTCGCGGGCGAGCGTCTGCAGGATCAGCTCGAGCTCTTCGGCATCGGGGGTGGCGACGAGGATCTTGGGCATTAAGGGCGATTATAACCAGGAATTGATATTTTCTTTAAACATTTTTGCGCTAAAATCCGGCTCATGCTTCATGAGCTCGTACGGATCTGGTTCGGCTGGGTCGAGAATTGGGGTTACTGGGGAGTCTTCCTCCTCATGGCCATGGAAAGCACGATCATCCCGGTCCCCTCCGAGATCGTCATGCCTCCGGCGGCCTTCTGGGCGGCACAGGGGAAGATGAGCTTCGCGGGCGTGGTCCTGGCCGGTACCGTGGGAAGCTACGTGGGGTCGGTGCTCAATTACTGGTTTTCGATGGCGATCGGCTTGCCGCTGCTGCGGCGCTATGGCAAGTATTTCCTCGTTCCCGAAAAGAAGCTCGAGATGGCGCAGGCGTGGGTTTCCCGCTACGGCGTGCCCGGGATCTTCGTGGCGAGGCTCCTGCCCGTCGTCCGGCACCTGATCTCGATTCCGGCGGGAATCCTCCGGATGCCCTTCTGGGCCTTCAGCGCCGCGACGATCGTGGGGGCCGGGCTGTGGTGCTGGGTGCTGGCCTGGTTCGGCCAGGAGGTCATCGGTGGCCACCCCGAGCTCCTGCAGTCGCCTGAGGCGATGATGTCGGTCATCAAGGCCAAGCTCCTGTGGTTCGTCGTGGCCGTGGTGCTCTTCGGCGCGCTTTACGGGTTCGTGCTCTGGTTCAAGGCGAGGTCGGCGAAAGTTTCCGAGCCGGCATGAGCCGGTAGGCGGCGCGAGGCGGTACACAGATGAAGTCCAAGGGTTTCAGGAGAATCTTTCAGCTCCTTTGCTGGGAAGGGGCCTTCGCGCTCGCGCTGGAAACGTGGGTGGGCCCGACCTATCTTGCCGGACTCGCCGGCGAGCTCCGGATCGACGTGGGCCTCGTAAGCCTGCTCGCCGCGGCGCCATGGATCGGCTCGGTCGGACAGCTGCTCGGGCTGTGGTTCCTGGGCCGGGTGCCTTCCCTCAAGAGCTACACCTTGCGCGTCGCGACGGCCGCGCGTTCGCTCTGGCTCGTGCCGATGTTCTTTGCGGGCTTCTTCGCGCTTCGCCAGTACCGCGAGGGAGCGGCGTTCCCGGTGAACACCTGGTTCGCGATCACGGCGGGAATCGCCTGCGCCTATTCGCTCCTGGCGACCTCCAGCGCGGCGGCCTGGCAATCCTGGACGCTCAGCCTCGTGCCGGCGCGGTTCCGCGGGAGATTCTATGGCTTCCGGCAGCGCTTCGTGATGGGCGCGATCATCCTGGCGCACCTGCTGGCCTCCTACTGGGTGGGCTGGCGCCCGGGCGGCTATTACGCCGGCTTCGCGGCGCTCGCGCTGCTGGCGATCGTGGCGGCGACGCTTTCGACCTGGCTGCTTTCGCGCGTGCCCGAGTCGCGCGCCGCGTCCGCGAGCCCGCAGCGCTTCGGGGAAGCCGTGCGGGAGCCGCTGCGGGACCCCGCGTTCCGGCGCGTGCTTTTTTTCGGAGCCGCCTTTCACGGGGCCCTTCAGCTCGCTGGCTCGTACTTCCCTTACTTCCTGACGCGAGAGCTGGATTTCCCGATGCGAACCGTCGCGGTGTGGAGCCTGCTCACCAGCTTCGGCTGTCTGGTGGCTGCGGGCTTCTGGGGGAGGAAGATCGACCGGTCGCGCGATCCTTCGCGGGTGCTCCGGATCACGGCAAGCTGGATGGCGGTGGCCCCGCTGCTCTACGTCTTTGCCGGTCGCGGGCTGCTCGCTTGGGCCGGGCCTCTGGAGTACTTCGTGAGCGGCGTCGCCTTTTCAGGTTATGTCCTGGGCCTCGCGAACGTTCTTTTCGCGGTCGTGCCGCGGGAGCGGAACGCGGCTTATTTCTCGGTGTTCACGGCCGGCTGCGGGATCGCGGGCGCGCTGGCGGCGCTGCTGGGAGGGCGGCTGGCCGTCTGGCTCGAGCCGGTCGGCGGTTTCCGCGCGCTCTGGGGTACGGCGGTGCTCGTCCGGCTCGCCGTGCTTGTCGCGCTGTCGCCGGGGGAGGAACGCAGCAGGGGCTTCTGGCGCTTCCGTCGTTTCAAGCCGGCTTTCAAGGTGGAATGACTGCTGCAGTGACCTCCGGTATCGGAGGAATTCCCATGAGAATCCATAGAAACCATGCCGGGGCGATCGCGGCCTTGCTGGTCGCGTTCGGGGCTGCCCCGCTCAGTTCGTGCTCCACCGTCAAGAAGATCACCGGGCAGGAGAAGTCGGCCGAAGAGATGAAAGCCGCGGGTCCCACCGTGCTCAACTCGCGCGTCGAGCCGGGCACGATCGAGCTGACGCGCGATCTGAAGCCGCGCCAGCCGGTCGAGGTGCTCGCCGAGGTGAAGGATTTCAGCGGGCAGGTGAAGGATGTCCGCCTGCGCTTCGTCGACGTGCCCATCGAGGTGCCGATGAAGAACGTCGCCGGCTCGACCTGGAGCGCGGCGCTGCCGGACAACCTCGTCAAGAAGCTCGCCGTCGGCAACCAGACGACGACCTATGAGGCCAATATCTACGCGAAGAACGACAAGGGGAAAGTCGGCGTGAGCAAGGATCCGCTCAAGGTGGCGGTGAAGGCGCCGGACCTCTCCAAGCGCGCGGGTTAGCGCACTGAAGAGATCCGGCCGGAGGAGAACGGTTACTTCTTTTCGGCGGCCTTCTCGAGCGCCTCGACGTCGATATCCAGCATGACGTCGTCGCCGAGGAGGACGCCGCCGTTGTCGAGCGACTTGTTGAAGACCATCCCGAAGTCCTTGCGGTTGATCTTGGAAGTCAGGTTGAAGCCCGTGCGGTTGCCGCCCCAGGGGTCTTTGCCCATGCCGTGGTAAACGACGTCGAGGACGACGGGTTTGGCGATACCGCGGATCGTGAGATCGCCTTCGAGCTTGAACTTGCCCTTGCCCGCGGGCTTGACCTTCCTGCTTTCGAACGTCACGAGCGGGGTCTTTTCGGCGTCGAAGAAGTCGCCGCTGCGAAGATGCTCGTCGCGCTTCTCGTTATTGGTAAAGACACTCGCGGCCTTCGCGGAGAACTTCACCTTCGAGGCCTCGGGCTTCTTCTCGTCGAAGTTGAAGCTCCCTTCGAACTCCTTGAACTCCCCCGGCACCTTGCTCATGAGGTGGCGCACCGAGAAGCCGATGCGGGAATGAGAGGGGTCAACGGAGTAATCGGCAGCCAGCGCCGTAGCGCCGGCGAAGGCCGCCAGGGTCGTGATCAGAATGGTTTTCATCGGAGTCTCCTTTTTCGTTGTTCCAGGGCGTTTCAGTCCCGCGCTGTCGGGCGACGCGCATTGGCGGCGCCGAAACGACGGGAAATTCCTGCGGAGTGAAAATAGTAGGGAAAAGAGTCGCGGAAGAAAAGTAGGTACCGGAAGGTAACCGGAAGACCGGGGAGAAAGCTCCTAAGGCCCTCCGGGAACGGCGGGTTCTTCCGGTCCCGGAGGGGTCACGCGAGAACGGGAGAGATCAGGCGGCGCGGCGCGCGCGACCTCCTTTGGCGGCGATCTGCTTGCGCTTCTGCGGACTCATCGCGGCGAAGCCCCGCTTCGAGGTCGTCTTCGAACGCGAAGACGTGAGGCGCGAGGACGGCGACTTGGTGACGCTCATGCTTTGGGAACGGCTCTGGGACGGCCGGCGTTTGCTGGTACCCAACACCTGCCTGCGACTGCTGGACGATGACTGTCTCGGATTGCTCTTGGCCATTTTAAATCCTCCTGCCGGAAGCGGAGAGCAACTGCTGTACCAATTCCCGCTCGAAGGACTTCGGACGGAAAGTGTTCGCGCGCGCGGCCGCGTTTGGCGCGGGATTTCCGGGTTTTTCGAGGACCCTTGCGGGGACCGCGCCTTCGCGCTCTCTCGCGGGAGACTCGCGCGGACCGGTTGCGGGCGCTTGCAGGTTGCACGAAAGCGCCGCTAGCGGCGGGTGACCTCGACGACGAGGCCATCGCTCCGGATCGCCCGGACGGCGTCTCCCGGCTTGAGCGGGATCTCGCTCCGGAAGGCCCAGAGCTCGCCGCGGAAGGCGACTCTTCCGCTTCGTCCGTCGGGCTCGACGGTTTCCACATGACCCTCGTAACCCGCGAGCCCCGCGAGGCCCCCGCCGCCGATTTTCGCCAGCGTCTCGCGCGTAAGCCGTTTCATGCGGGCCGCGGCGAAGGCGATGAGCAGCACGCCCGAGACCAGCCCGAGCGCGATGGGGACCCAGACTTCCGGGCTCACGCGCAGGGAGGAGGAGGAGCGATCCATGATCCACAGCAGGCCGAGCGCGAACGAGATGGCGCCGCCGACGCCGAGGACGCCATGGGAAACGATGAACGGCTCGGCCAGGATCAAGGCCGCCCCCAGCAGGAGCAGGGCGAGTCCGCCGGCGTGGATGGGCAGCAGCTGGAGGGACATGAGCGCGATCAGGAGGCAGATCGCGCCGGAGATCCCGGCCAGCGTGATGCCCGGATTGGAAAGCTCGAGGTAGATCAGGAAGATTCCGAGGGACATGAGGATCGCCGCGATATTGGGGTGGGCCAGGAGGCTCAGCAGCCTTTGGCCGGCGCTCATCTCGGTGGGGCGAAGCTCGGCGCCCCGGAGCCGCAGGGTGTGCGTCCGGCCCTGGGCCAGGCGGACCTCGCGCCCTTCGAGGCGCGACAGCAGCTCGGCGCGGTCGGTGGCCAGGAGCTCGATGAGCTTCTGGTCGAGCGCCTCGCGCGCGCTGAGGCTTCGGCTCCGCGCCACGATCGCGTCGGCGAGCTCGCGGTTGCGGCCGTGCTGCTCGGCGAGGCCCCGCGCGAAAGCGGCCGTGTCGTTGAGTGCCTTGGTCCCGAGGTCGCCCTGGATGTCCTCGCCCTGCGGACCCACCGGATGCGCGGCGCCGATATTCGTTCCGGGAGCCATGGCGGCGACATGCGAGGCGAGCATGAGCAGGGCGCCCGCCGAGGTGGCCGAAGCGCCGGCCGGGGTCACGAAGACGATCACCGGAAGTCGGGCCTGGTCCATTGCCTGTGCCATGTCCCGCACGCTCGAAAGCAGTCCGCCCGGGGTGTCCAGCTCGATGAGCAGCGCCTGCGCGTCCTCGGCCTCGGCTCGGGTCAGCGCGGATCTCAGATAGCTTGCCGTGGCAGGATTGATCCCGCCGCGGATCTCCGCGAGCCGCACCACCGGAGTGGCGCGCGCGGCCGGGTTCAGCGTCAAGAAACTGGCGAGAGCGAGCAGAATGGGAAACCGCATGAGGGGCAACATAGCGCTTTTTGAGCCGGGAGGGAACGTTTCCGGTTTGAGCCGCTCATCCCCGGGCTTATACTGGCTAGACGGTATGAAACGGGTTCTGATCATCGAGGACGATCCGGCATTTCTCCAATCGGTTTCCCAGCTGCTTTCCGCGCATTTCGAGCCGATCGCGGCCTCTTCGGGCGCCGAGGGGATCCGGCTGGCGTGCGAGCACAAGCCGCATCTGATCCTCGTCGACCTGCGGATGCCTGAAATCGACGGCTTCGAGGTCTGTCGCAGGCTGCGCGGCAAGCTGATCACCCGCGATATTCCCATCATCATGCTTACGGGCGAAGGCGAGACCGAGAGCCGCGTCATGGGCCTGGAGCTCGGAGCGGACGATTACGTGACCAAGCCCTTCGAGGCGCGCGAGCTGATCGCGCGGATCAACGCGCGGCTACGCCGCTCCGAAAGCGACCGCAAGCTCGGCGAGCGCCTCGAGGCGGGCAATCTCGTCTTCGATCCGAAATCCTCCGAGGTGACCGTCGGCGGCGCGAGCGTGGAGCTCACGCAGATCGAGGTGCGCCTGCTGCAGTATTTCCTGGAACACGCCAACGAGCTGATCAGCCGGGAGCGGCTCCTGGGCGATCTTTGGCCCGATGCGGTCGTCTCGAGCCGCACGATCGATACGCACGTCGCTCATCTGCGGCGCAAGCTCAAGGGCTTCAGCGGGGAGATCAAGACGATTTTCCGGGCAGGCTACATGGTACGCACGGCACCCCGGAGCTCCGAGGCGGCGCCGGCGAGCTCTTCGGAAGCCCCTTCGGAAGACCGCGAGGATCGATGATGGCGCGGATCCTGATCGTGGACGACGAGGAAGGGCTCCGCGACTCGATCCAGTTCGCGTTGGCGTCGCGGCATGACGCGCTCGCGCTGGGAGACGGAGCCGAGGCGCTGGAATGGATCCGGGGGCGGGCACGGCAGGGGGAAGCCTACGACGTGATTCTCTGCGACCTGATGATGCCCGGGATGAACGGAATGGAGCTGTTCGAGAGGCTCCGGCAGGAGCTCCCGGCCGCGGCGGAGCGGATGGTTTTCATGTCCGGCGGAGCCGTGGGCGCCGCCTCGCAGGAGTTCCTGGCGGCGCTGCCGCCCGGACGGGTGATCTCCAAGCCTTTCACGCTCAAGGAGCTCCGCGCGGCCGTCGAGGAGCGTGTCGAGCGGCTGAGCCCGAGGGAGAGATCCGGATCATGAGCCTGACGTTGTTGAGGAAGATGCTGAAGCTCGGAGGCGAGGCGGCCAAGCCGCTGCCGCCGCGACCGCCGCGGGTCAGGCTCGGTGAGCTTCATTCCGTTTCGTTCAAAGCGCGCGAGCCGGCCGGAGTCGCCGAAGGCGGGGAGCTCCGGATCGCCAATCTCTCGGCTGAGGGCATCGGCTTCGTCAAGGACTTGCGCGCCTGGCCCGAGCCGGGCGCGACGATCTCGGGCACGTTGCGGATCGGCGAGTTCTTTCAGGAGGTCAAGGCCGAGGTGCGCCACCAGGGCGGAAACCTCGTGGGCTGTCGCTTCGTGGAGACCGGTCCGGGGTTCCGCGAGCGGATCCTGCAGTCCTTCCTGACGGAGCTCGCGGCCTTGCGCATGGTGCGCGTGAATCCCGACGTCCTGCAGCGCCCGGAGGACGGCTTCCCCAGCCTCTACGTCGGCGAGAACGGCTGCGAGCTGTACGTCATCGAGAGCGCCGAGGGGTCGGGCGAGCTCGTCCGTTTCACCCTTTCGTTTTTCGGAAACCAGATCGAAGGAACTGGCGAGGGCGAGCTTTGGGGCGGTGAGCTCCGGAGCGGCCGCATCTCGCCGGAGCTCCTGCTCACCGCGCAGCGGCTCCTTTCGAACATCGATGGACTGGACTCCCGCCTCGCCGCAAGCCTGGGCTCCCTGCTCACTCCCAGCGAGGGCTGAGGCGTCGCAGAGCGGGCGCCGCGCCGCGGCCGCGCACGTCTCTTGCAATTCCCGGCGGGGAGGTTTTCATGAACGCACTCGATCTGTTGAAGGCCGACCACCAGAGGTTGAGGGATCTTTTCGTGGCGTTCCGGGAGAGCGCGGGGGTTCCCGAGAAAAGGGAGTTCCACCGGAAGATCAAGCGCGAACTGGAGTCGCATACCACTGTCGAGGAGGGGGTCTTCTATCCGGCCTTCAACGACGACGAGGACTTCTCGGAGCTGATCGCCGATGCGCTCGAGGATCATCAGGAGATGCGCGACATCCTCGACGAGATCGACGATGCCGAGGAGGACGAGGATTTCATCGATCTGATGGATGAGCTGATCGACACGGCGGAGCGCCACGTCGAGGCCGAGGAGGACGAGTTCTTCGTCGAGGTGGCGGAGCGGCTCAGCTTCCCCGAGCTCGAGGAGCTGGGGCGGCGCATGGGCGAGCTGCGCGACGAGATTTCCGAGGCGGCCTGAACGCTCCGCGCGGGCTTTCGCCAGTTCCCGTTTGCGGCTATCCTCTGGATATGGGGAGCACGATCCGGAGAGTGGCGGTCCTGCTGGGTATCCTTGCGGCGTTTTCGTGCGCGAGCGCTCCCAGATCGCCGGAAGCCGTGGCCGCGCCCGCGGCGGAAGCGTCGCGATTCCGCGCCCTTCATCCGCAAGGCTATTCGGCGCAGGAAACGCGGCTGCTTTTCGAGCGCGGGGGTGCGCCGATCAGGCTGGCCGATCCGGGATTCCGGGAGTTCCAGGAGGGCTGCGGCTCCGATTACCAGGCGGAAAAGAGCATCGCCCGGACCAAAGAGGAGCTTTTCAGCGCCTTTCCCGAGCACGTGCGGGCACGCCGGGAGCACTATCACTGGTGTTTCTACGCCCAGCTCCTCGCGCTCCAGGAGCTTCTCGGAGAGGATTTGGCGGAGCCCGGGCTCGGCGATGCCGTTCCTCCGGGCGCGCTCGATCGCTTCTCTTTCCTCACGCATCTCGCGCGCGTCTTCGAGGTCGATTTCGAGGACGGAAGCTACCTGCGCCAGGCCGCCGCGGCTTATCGCCGCTTCAGCGAGCGCTATTATCCGGGCAGCCCCCGTCTCGCGCTCCCGAACTGACGGGATTGACGAAGAACTCCGTCGACTGCGCCGGGCCGGCGTTGCCGCCGTCGATCAGCGCGAGGGTGAGCCGGTAGTTGCGGCCCGGGCGGAGGGCGCACGCCAGCTCGCGCCGGAAGCCCGGGATCTCCGAGCGCTCGAGCAGGAGCTCGTTGCGCCCCGCTTGGAAGCCTCCGCGGTTGGGGATCAGCATCCGCCGGACCGGCGTGGCGATCCGCAGGGTCGAGGAAAGCTCGTCGAGCTTGATCATGAGAAGGCCCGGGGCGCGCGCCGCCGTGAAGGCGACCTTGACGGCACCGGTGCCTTCGAGCGCTTCGGCCTTGAGCCTGGAGAGCTCGAGGCCGGGATCCTGGCGCAGGATCGGCCGATCGAAATCGGTCTCGTCCGCGTAGCGCTGAGTGAGCTTCTCGATCTCGGTGATCGTGCCGCCGCGCAGATCGCGCGTGCCGAAGGCCGCCGAGCGCGCGTTGATCTGGAAGGAGATCTCCTCCTCGCGCAGGTCCCGCAGCGCGAGCAGGGTGGTCTTGATGAGCTCGTATGCGAAGATCTTGTCGCCGTACATCTCGCCGATCCTGCGCGCGAAGGCGCGCTGGCCCTCGAGCGTTCCGGCATTCGCGGCGAGCGGCGCGAGCCCCGCCCAGCGCTCCTGGAAGTCGCGGGCATGGGCGAACTTCGGCCCCAGCCGCTCGTCGACATCCGTGAAATGCGTGCTCCAGCCCAGCAGGTTGTAAAGCCAGCCGCCGACGCCCGAGGCGGCGCGCCCGCCCGAGGTGGTCCAGAAACCCGCGGGACGCTCGAAGCCGAGTTCGAGCAACTCCCACATCCGCTCCGGCTGGACGGTCGCGAAGCGGCGGAGCTGCGCGGCGGTCAGGCCGATGCGGAAATAAAAGCTCGTGTAGCCGTAGCGCGTGGGCTCGGGCGGCGCCGGCTCGTTGGCGCTGGTGGCCTCGTTCCATCGGTAGCTGTTGAGATTCTCGTCAGGCGGAAGGAAAAGCGGGACCTCGGGAAAGATCCGGTCATTGCCGAAGACCGATTCGATCATCGAGGCGTAGCGATTGAGCTCGAAGCCGCTCGCGCTGTTGTCCTCGATGCGCGCTTCGGCGATCCAGCCGTAGGCGCCGGGAGCGCCGTCCTCGTTCTCGATGAGATCGGTGCGGATCGAGTAACGGGCCGACTCGCTCGAGCGCCAGATGCCGACCCCGGTGGTCCGCTTGAACAGGGCGTCGGTACGGGCCTTGAAGACCTTGGAGGTGCCGTCGGGGAAGCTGATCGTGGCTTCTTCGACGGTATAAGTCGAATCGCCCGTGTGCTTGAGGAGGGCCAGCTTCACGCCGATCGCCCGCGAGCTCCGGCGATCCTCGCCGTCGCGGCCGAAGGCGCGTCGCACGGGCGCGGCGGCGCCGTCCGAAAGCGTAGCCAGCGCGAGCTCGTCCGAAAGCCCCATCTGCCCGATCACGGCCTGCTCGTAGGCCTCGATCCCGCGCTCGTCGTTCAGGTCGTACTCATAGCCCACCTCGAAGGTCCGGCCGAAGGCGCGGTCCGCGGAGAAGGAGATGGGGACGAGGCTCGGGCGGATCTTTCCGAGCGTGCTGCCCGCGAGGAGGAAGCCGTCGTAGATCTCGGCGCGCGTCTGCGAGCCCGCGCTGCCGCGGATGCCTTTTTCCACGCGGCGGGTGACTTTCACCTTCGCCCGTTTTTCGCCGATTCTCATGACGGAGACGCGAAACTCGCCCTTGAGATAGGCGCGAATCGAGGCATTCAGGCCGAGGTCGGAGAGAACGCCGGAAGAAGTCTGCAAGGTCAAGCCGAGGGAGGGGCCGACTTCGATCAGGCCCGTGCCGGCATAGGTCATCACCTCGTCGTCCTCCAGTCGAGAGAGCCATTCGGCGCGCAAGGGCAGGCGCAGGGGAGAGGCGACGAGATTCCAGAGGCGACCATAGCGGGCCTTGCGGAGCGAGTCGAGGAGGAAGACCGGCTTTTCGCCTTCTTTCTCCGCGGGCGCGGAGTAGTAGTCGGGGGTCTCGGGGGAGGCGTGCGCGAACTCGCTGCGCGCGACCGCGAGCCAGTCGGAGTCGTCAAGCTCCCGCGAGCGCCGCTCCAGGTCGCGGCTCTCGAGCAGCTCTTCGAGCAGTCGCTTGGAATAAAGGGAATTCGAAGGCTTCACGATCCGGAGATTCGTGACGTCCAGCGAGCCGCCCAGGCCGATGTTGAAGGTGGCGAAGCCCGATCCCAGCGGAAGAGTGGCGACCGTGAGCGAAACCGGGAGTCGCAGGCGGTCGACCACCGTGAAGCTTTCCTCGATGTCGTTGTTGTCGAAGACGGAGCGGCTCGCCTTGAGGTCTCCGTCGAGCAGATCGAAATCGCTGATGCGCTCGAAGAAGGCGTTGGAGATGCGGTGCCCGAGCTTCTCGCGCCCCTTATTGGCGGCCTCGGCGATTTCCGCCGGGAGCGACTCGTAAGAGGCCGGGATCTTCCGCCCTTCGGCGAGGACGAAGGCCAGTCCGATCAGCGTGAAGCCGGCAACGAAAAACGGGGTCTTCCTCTTGAAACGAAGCATAAGCACTCCTCGGTCCTCCTAAAGGAAAGCAATGCCCATGCCGCGGGGGGGCGAGGCGCTGCCGCGATCAGATGGGTGACGCCGTCCAATGGGTGTCTAGGTTTTAGACAGCTGCGCGGGTCTGAGTTCGCGGGAATCGAGCGGTGGCCGAGCTGGGCGCGAGGCAGCGAGCGGATCCGTATCCGACAGAGGTGTGAGTGACATTCGGTCTGATTATCACGGGGTTTTGAGACGGATTTTGTCTCTCTGGGATGACCCTTAGCGAAGCAGCTCTCTCGCCGCCGCACCCGCTCGAAACCAGCACTCTGCGATTCCGAAGTGCGGACGAAAGCGTCACCCCCCGAACTCCGGCGCGCCTCTTCCGACCTCCTCGCCGTTGAGCTCGATGGAATAGGTCATGGGCACGGCCTTGGCGAGCATCGCGCTCACGCCGCAGTAGCGGGTCTGGGAGAGCTTCACCGCCTCGAGCACCCGCTCGCGCTCGAGCGCTCCCGTGAGCCGGAAGATGAGATGAACGGACTTGAAGACCACGGGATAGCCGCCCTCGGTCATCGTGACCTCGGCGTCGATGCTCAAGCTCTCGAGCGGCTGCTTGTATTTGCGCAGCAGGGCGGCCACGTCCATGCCCGTGCACCCGGTGAGGCCCGCCACGACCAGCTGCTTGGGTGTCAGCGCGGAGTCGCTGCCCAGCGGGGAGCGCGAGTCCATCGGGACGGAGTGCTGATCCGCGTGGGCGGTGAAGCGCATCTTGTCGTTCCAGGTCGCAGTGAGTTTCATCTTGACATCCTCAAGTTATCTATTGAATAATGTATCATAGATGCTTATCTACTATAAACCCCGGCCTGGCAGATTCTCAAGCGGCTCCGGCGAACCCAAGCTGATGCGCGCGCGAAAACCTTCCCGGAGCTCGCCATGGACCTGAGCTGGATCGGACTCTTCGGTGCTGGCCTGGCCACCTTCGTCTCGCCCTGCGTGCTGCCGCTGATGCCCATTCTCGTGGCGAGCTGGGCCACGGCCGGCGCGCCGCGGTTTTCGCGGATGCTCGCGACGGCCTGGTTCGCGCTGGGTTTCACGCTCACCTTCGTCGCGATGGGCGCGGGCGCGTCGCTCATTTCGGGCGTCCTGCTGGCGTGGAAGCCCGTGCTTCTCGCGGTTGGCGCGCTGATTCTGGGCGTCTTCGGGTTGCGCATGATGGGCGTGATCTCGCTCGGGTGGCTGGAGCGCTCCTTCCATGCGCCGGACATCTCGCGCAGGTTTCCTCGCGGTCTCAGCGGGCTGGTCTTCGGCCTGATCTTCGGGTTGAGCTGGACACCGTGCGTGGGACCGGTGCTGGGCGCGGTGCTGACCTACGTGGCCGCGCAGCAGGCGTCGCCCGCGCGCGGGGCGCTGATGCTTTTTGTCTTCGCGCAAGGGATCGCGCTCCCGCTCCTGCTGCTCTCAGCGGGTTTCGAGCGCGTGCGGCCCGGTTTGGCAAGGCTCAAGGCCTGGCTGCCCAGGATCGAGTATGCCACGGGGATGGGCCTGGTGATCTTCGCCGCGCTCATGATCAATGCGGCGCGGTTTTCGGCCAAGCCCGACGAAGCGGGCGCGGTCATGGCCGTGGATCATCATGGCGAGCGCTTCGAGCTCGGTGCCGGCGCGGCGGTCGCCACCCGGATGCACTTTTTCTACACCCAGAGCTGCCCGATCTGTCATGCGATGGAGCCGTTCCTGCCCGGCTTGGAGAGGGACTGCGCCTCCGAGGCGTTCCGCTTCTCGAGGATCGATGTCGGCGCGCCGGAGAACGCCGCGATCGCGGACCGGTTCAAGGTCCGCGCGGTGCCCACCGTGAGCCTTCTCGCGCCGGACGGGAGCGAGCTGCTCCGGCTCGTGGGCTATCAGACCGAAGGACGGCTGCGGGATGCGGCGCGCTCGACGGCAGGGCTGCTTTGCGCGCGAACGGAGCGCGGCGAAGCGCTTCCGGCGCCCGATTTGAAACAGGAGCAGGCCTGCAGCGTGGGCAAGGCGTGTTGATAAGGGAGCGGCGAGATGAACCAGTGGGATGAGCGTTATCAGGGCGAAGAGTATTTTTACGGAACGGAGCCGAATGATTTCCTGCGGGAGCAGGCTGGCGAATTCAAGCCGGGCGGAAAGATCCTTTGTCTTGCCGAAGGCGAAGGGCGCAACGCGGTTTTCCTGGCGCAAAAGGGCTTTGAGGTCACCGCGGTCGACGGCTCGGCGGTAGGACTCAGGAAGCTTGAGCGCCTGGCGCGCGAGAAAGGCGTGCAGGTCAAGACTGTGGTCGCGGATCTCGCGGAGTTCCGGATCGAGGCCGGTGCCTGGGATGGCATCGTCTCCATCTGGGCGCACCTGCCCAAGCCCTTGCGAGCGCGCGTGCATCGCGACAGCATCCGCGCGCTGCGGCCCGGGGGCGTCTTTCTTCTGGAGGCTTATCGTCCCAAGCAGCTGGAATACAAAACAGGTGGGCCACCGGTTGTGGAACTCCTCATGACGCTCGAGGAGCTGCGGGAAGAGCTTGCGGGTCTTGAAATTCTCGTCGGAAGGGAAGTCGAAAGAGAGATCCACGAAGGCAAAGGCCATGGGGGGCGGAGCGCGACCGTCCAGGTGCTCGGGCGGGTTTGACAAGCGGACGGATTTCGCTTAACCGATTCTGATGTCCCTCAACTTGAATCGACTCAATCCCAACCAAAGGGAGGCCGTGCTGCATCGCGACGGACCTCTCCTGGTCCTGGCTGGCGCGGGCAGCGGCAAGACCAGCACCATGGCGTATCGCATTGCGCATCTGATCGCGGAGCGCCACGTTCCGGCCCTCGCAATTCTGGGCCTTTCCTTCACCAACAAGGCGGCCGGCGAGCTCAAGGAGCGCGTGAGCAAGCTCGTCACGCAGGTCGCGGGCGCGCGGGCATGCCGGGGGCTCACGATCTCGACGTTTCACAGCCTTTGCGTGCGGATCCTGCGCGCACATGGAGGGAAGCTCGGCTTCCAGCCCAACTTCACGATCCTCGACGAGAACGACCAGAAGGACGTGCTCAAGCAGATCTTCCGCAATATCCGAATCGATGACCGCAAGTTCGACGCTGATCGCGTGCTTTTCGAGATCGGCCAGGCCAAAAGCAAGCTCCTTAAGCCAGCCGAGGCCGAGGCGTATTTTCTCGAGAGCAAGCGGCTCACGACGGACTACGCGCTCGCGACGGCCTCGAGCTTCGCGAAATACCAGGAGCAGCTCCGGCTCCTGAACGCGATGGATTTCGACGACCTGCTGTACCATGCCGTGGCGCTGCTCGAGAACCACGAGGACGTGCGCGAGCATTACAACCAGCGCTTCCGCTACGTCCTTGTCGATGAATATCAGGATACCAATCCCACCCAGTTCAGGCTCCTCTCGCTGCTCACGCGCCGACAGCAGAATCTTTGCGTCGTGGGCGACGACGATCAGTCGATCTACTCCTGGCGCGGGGCGGATGCCGCGCACATCCTGGAGTTCGCGCGGCACTATCCGGGTGCGCGCACGATCCTGCTCGACCAGAACTACCGCAGCACGAACCTCATCCTGCGCGCCGCCAACGAGGTCATTTCCAAGAATTCCAAGCGCCACCCCAAGAGCCTTTGGTCCGAGCGCGGCGACGGGGCCCCCCTGTCCGAGGTGATCCTCGAGGAGGATCGCGCCGAGGCCGAGTGGGTCGCGCGCGAGATCTTCGACCGCGCCCGGGAGCAGCACCGGCCCTGGAAGGATTTCGCGATTCTCTACCGCTCGAACGCGCAGTCGCGTTCGTTCGAGGAAGCGCTCCGCCGCTACGCCGTGCCTTACAAGATCGTGGGCGGGATGTCCTTCCTGGACCGCAAGGAGGTCAAGGACGTCCTCTCGTACTGGCGGCTCGTGGCCAATCTCAAGGACGACGCCTCGCTTCGGCGCGTGCTCAACTGGCCCGCGCGCGGGATCGGCAAGGCCACGATCGAGGCGCTGGGTACCTATGCGTTCGAGAATCACCTGCCGATCTTCGAGGCGCTCGAGCGCGCGCCCGTGATCGTCTCGGGAGCCAAGGGTCCCTCGCGCAGCGAGCAGGGGATCGCCGCGTTCCGCGCGCTGATCCTGGGCCTGCGGCAGTCGCTCGAGCAGACCCCGGCCTCGCGCGAGGGGATCGTCGAGTGGGCGCGCCGCTCGATCGAGCTCATGGGCGCGAAAAAGGCCGTCGAGGAGGAATGCGACGAGCCCGCGGAGTTCGCGCGCAAATGGGACAACGTCGAGGAGCTCGTTCACTCGATCGGCCAGCTGACGTTGCCCGATCCGCCCGAGGGTGAGGCTCTGCAGGGACCGCAGCTGCTGCAGGAGTTCCTCAACCGTATGACGCTCGACGTGCGCGAGCAGGAGGAGGACTCCAAGGACGAACGCAAGGATTCGGAGGGCGATCAGGTCACGCTGCTCACGCTGCATGGCTCGAAGGGATTGGAGTTCCCGGTGGTTTTTCTCGTGGGCGCGGAGGAGGGCTTCCTCCCTCACAAGCGCACGATCGAGGAGGCGACGGACTTCAGCGAGGAGCGCCGTCTCTGCTATGTCGGCATCACCCGCGCGAAGGATCACCTGGTGCTCACGCGCGCGCGCAACCGCATCCGGTACGGCAAGCCGGTGCCGCGATTGCGGAGCCGCTTCCTGCAGGATATCCCGCTGGAACTATTGCTCACCCGCGACGAGTCGCACGGACCTGACGATTCGGACTCGGCCGAGGCGCGCAAGGCGCACGAGGAGAAGGTCTCGAGCTATCTTTCGGGGATCAAGGCGCTGCTGGAGAAGAACAAGGGGTAGGGCTGTTTCATCCGGCGGATGATCTCGCAGCTATGGCCGCGCTTCTGGATCTCGTAAAGATGCCAAAGGATCTTGGTGGTGAGTCGCCGCTCCTCTAGGAATGCGAGAATCTCACGAGGACGTGTCAAGATAGGACTAAATTGGAAAGAGATAATAACCTACGACTCCGCCGGCGGAGCGTGTTTTTGGATCTGGAGCAACAGCGGCAGGACCTGGGCAATCAGGGATGCGAGCGGCGCGACAGCTTCTTCGGAAATGGTGTGAGTCTCCTTGTAAACCGTCACGAATTGCCGATCGACCTCAATTTTATCGAATCCGATCCGGAAAATCTGTTCGGCGAGCGCCAAGACTCTCCCCGTGTGTGTATCAACGCGGTGTTGTTCCACCCTCACATCGCCCGCAATCGGCTCCGCCCGATGAACCAGAAGTAAAGCAGCGGCACGGCCATGCGGCTCAGGAGCGTGGCCGCGATCTCACCGAAGATCAGGCTCAGCGCGAGGCCCTGGAAGATCGGGTCAAAGAGCATCACGGAGCTGCCGACCACGACTGCGGCGGCGGTCATCAGCATGGGGCGGAAGCGCAGTACCCCGGCTGAGATCACGGCTTCCTTCAAGGGCAGGCCCTCGCGCAGCTGATGCTCGATGAAGTCCACGAGGATGATCGAGTTGCGCACGATGATGCCGGCGCCCGCGATGAAGCCGATCATCGACGTGGCGGTGAAGTAGGCGCCAAAGAGCGCGTGGCCGGGAATGATCCCGATGAGGCTGATGGGGATCGGGGCCATGATGATGAGCGGGACCGAGTAGCTGCGAAACCAGCCCAGCACCAGGATGTAGATGAGCACCAGGACCACGGCGAAGGCGCCGCCCAGGTCGCGGAAGACCTCGTAGGTGATGAACCACTCGCCATCCCACTTCACGACCGGAGCCTGGGTGTTCCAGGGGACCTCGGCAGTCTGCGTGGCGTAGCCCGCTTTGGCGAGCGCGGGATCGAGCTTGAGGATCGCGTAGACCGGGGCTTCTTCCTCGCCCGAGAGTTCGGCGGTCACGTAGGAGACGGGCTTGAGGTTCTTGCGATGGAGCGTCCGGGTGGCTTCCGTGCGCGCGGGCAGCAGGACGCGTTCGAGGGGAACGACACCCGCTTCGAACGAAGGGACGTTCAGGTTGCGGAAGGGCTCCTCGCCGGAGCGGGAGGATTGCTTCACCGAGGCCATCACGTTGACATCCTCTGGCCCGGAGACATCCGCGAGGCCGATGACCGGCACCTCGCCGAAAAGGAGCTGGCTCTCCTCAAGTGCCCGCGCGGACTTGGTGCCTAGCTGCCCCCCACGGGCCTGATCGTACGGATAGATCCGGCGCGGGCGAGCCTCCCGCAGCGAGGTGTCCAGGTCGACCAGGCTCTTCTCGCGCGCGAAGATGTCCCGGACCTGGCCGGCGACTTCGATGCGCGTCGCTTCGTTCGGTCCGTAGACTTCGGCGACCATCGTGGCCAGCACCGGCGGGCCGGGCGGGATCTCAAGCACCTTGGTGATGGCGCCGTGGGACTCGCCAAACCGCGTGATGCGGGCGTGGAGCGCCGAGATGATCGCGTGCGAGCCCTCGTCACGGTGCTCTTTGGAAGTCAGCTTGACCTGGAGGTCGGCCAGATGGTCGGCCTGCCGGAGATAGGTGTGCTTGACCATTCCCGAGAACGAGTAGGGGGCGGGCTCGCCCGCGAAAACCTGGACGTGCTCCACGCGCGGGTCCGCGGCCAGCTCGCGCGCGAGCGCGGTGGACCACTCCACGTTCCGCGCGAGCGGGGTGGTTGGCGGATAGTCGACGAGCACCTGGAACTCGTCCTTGTTGTCGAACGGAAGCATCTTCACCTTCACGGCCTTGAAATACAGCAACGACGTCGCGGTCAGGAGCAGCAGGAGCGTGCCGGCGCCGAAGAGCAGCGCCGGGCGCTTGCGCGCGAGCAGCCGCCCCGTGATCCGCCGGTAGATCCGGTCCAGGCCACTCTCCGTGTGGCCCGGGGCGGAGGGATCGGTGGACTCCGGCGCGCGCAGCAGCCGCACGGCCGCCCAGGGGGTCACGATGAACGCGACGAAGAGCGAGAGCACCATCGCCAGGCTTGCGCCCACGGGAATGGGCTTCATGTACGGGCCCATGAGGCCGCGGACGAACGCCATGGGCAGGATGGCGGCGATCACGGTGAAGGTCGCGAGAATCGTGGGATTGCCCACCTCGCTCACCGCGCGCAGGGTCGCGCGCAGGATGCCCGAGCGGCGGTCCAGGTGCAGGTGGCGCTCGATGTTCTCGACCACCACGATCGCGTCGTCGACCAGGATGCCGATCGAAAAAATGAGCGCGAAAAGCGTCACTCGGTTCAAGGTGTAGCCCAGGAAGTAGTAGATCGCGATCGTCAGCGCGAGCGTCACCGGGATCGCGATCGCCACGACGAGTGAGGCGCGCCAGCCCATCGCCAGCGCGATCAGCACCGAAACCGAGAGCGTGGCCAGCAGCAGGTGCTCGATGAGCTCCTTGGCTTTTTCGGCCGCGGTGTCGCCGTAGTTGCGCAGCACGGAAACGCGCACGTCGGCCGGGAGGTTCTTGCCGAAGGTGCGCGCGTGCTTGAGCAGCTCATCCGCCAGCAGGACCACGTTGGTGCCCTTGCGCTTGGCGAAGGCGATCGAAACCGCCCTCTCGGGCGAGTCCACCGAGCCATGCGAAACCAGGATAGAGGCGCGCGTGCGCTCCTCCGGTCCGTCGACCACGGTGGCGACATCCCGGAGCTGCACGAGGCGCCCGCCCTTCTGCGCGATGGCGATCTCGCGGATGTCCTCGGCCGAGCGGAGATGGGCACCGACCTCGATATCCAGTACCTGCTCCGAGCTCCAGTTCTTGCCGGCGGGCCCTTTGGCATCGTTGGCCCGGAGCGCGTCGGCGACTTCCCGGAGCGCCACGCCGCGGGCCGCAAGGCGCGCGGGATCGACGATGACGCGAATCGCGCGCCTGAGCCCGCCCAGAAGCTCCACGCGGCTCAGGTCCGGGGTGCTCGAGAGCTCGCGCGCGAGCGGGGCGACGAGGGTCCTGAGCGAGTGGTCGTCGCGGTCTCGAGAGCTGAAGGTCAGGGTCAGGAAAGGAACGTCGTCGATCGAATGAGACTTGACCGACGGCGGCTGCGCGGACGCGGGCAGGAGCGCGCGGGCCTCGAGGAGCTTGTGGTGGATCTTGATGAGGCTCGGCTCCATCGGCTCGCCCACGCGGAAGCGCGCGGTCACCAGGCTCACGCCCGGCGAGCTTGCCGAGTAGACGTATTCGACGCCCTCGATTCCCCAGAGAGCGCGCTCGATCGGCTCGGTCACCCGTCGTTCGATCTCGGCGGGCTCGGAGCCGGGGTCCAGGGTCATGACGTCGATTATCGGAACGCTGATCTGCGGCTCCTCCTCCTTGGGCGTGAGCCAGACCGCGCCGACGCCGAGCAGGAGGCTTGCGATCGCGAGGACCAGGGTGAGCTTGGAGTTCACGAACGCCAGGGCGAGCCTTCCGGCGAAGCCGTGGGCGTCTTTGTCGTTGACGGGAGTCATCGGGAGACCTCGTTTGCGAGAGCGGGAAGCGCTCCGGTGGAAAGGGTGAGCAAGCGGGTCTTGGCCTGAAGGAGCCCTTCTTCCATCTGGGTCTTGGCCGTGATCAGGTCCACGCGGCGGGCGAAGACCTCCGTCAGCTGCAGGGCATTGATCTGGCCGTTCTGGAAGAGCTTGCGCGCGATCTCCGACTGCTGCTCGAGGAGCTGCAGGCTTTCGCGCGCGAGCTTGAGCTGCGCGGCGAGGGCGCGGCCGCTCTCGAGGAGCGCGGCGCGATCGGCGGCTTCGGTCGCCCGGGTGGCCGCAGCGAGGCGTTCTTGGCCTCGAGCGCGGGCTCGTGCCTCGCCGAGGGCGCCGTGATCGGCGAAGTTCAGCAGCGACCACTGGATCTCGATCCCCGCCTGGTAGGAGGTCGCGCGGGCCCCCTGCCCGAAGGACGTGGTGCCCTCGCCAAAAAGCGCGATCCGCGGGAGGAAACGGGCCCGTTCCGCTCCGGCGAGGCTCTCGAGGCCCTCCGCGAGCAGCGTCTGAGAGCGCACGCGGAGGGATTCAGGGGTCTCGCCCAGGTAAGGGTCGATCGCCGTCGAGAGGTGCTCCTGAAGCCGGCTTTCGGCGGGCGACCAGCTCCCCGGGAGTGGTGCGAGCGTGCGGAGCAGGGCGTGTGCGGCCTGATGTTTCGCCTGGTTCATCGAGAGCTCTCCTTCGAGTCGGAGCTTCAGGCTGCGCAGCCCGAGGTAGCCCGAATGGCCCAGCGGATTGGCGCGTCCCCCGAGCTCATAGCGCTCGAGCGTGCCTTCGGTCAGGCGTTTGAGCAGCGCGAGCGCCTCTCGCTGCTCCTCGAGCAGGATCAGGGAGCCGTGAGCGGTCGCCGCGCGGGCATATTCCAGGCGCTCGGCGAGCGCTCGCTCAAGCTTCGTGGCTTCGGCGTTTTTTGCCGCCGCCGCGCGGAGAGCGACGCGACTTCCGCCTTCGAACAGAGGCAGCTCCGCGCCCAGGCTCAGCCGCGAGTGGGTTTGCGGGCCCGGCTCGTTCAGCGGCAGGGGAGCGAGGTCCATTCCCGTCACGTTGCGCTCGGCGAGCTTCGAGATGAGCGCCATGCCCGCGTCGTTGGTCGAGAGTGTTCTGCCGCCGGCGTAGAGCCGGGGAAGCCAATGACGGGCGGCGCGGTGTTGAGCGATTTCGGCCGCCTCGCGCGCGGCGTCTGCCGAGGCGATGGCTGGGGAGCCGCTCCGGGTCGCCAGCCAGATCTCGGGAAACGCCAGCCTATTGGTTTGCGCGAGGGCGCGGGTGCCCGCACCGGGTGCCAGGGGCGCGAGCGCAAGGATCAGAATGAAGCAGAAGCGATAGGAGCACATGATGACCTTATATATATATGAGTAAATCCTAATTCAAGTAAATACTTGAATAGTGAGGTTACGTAAAACCGAAGCGACCGCCCCATGCGGGAGCGAAGTGCCGGGGGGGAACGAAAAAGGAGGAGGATATGGAAATGAGGAAAAAATTCGGTCCGCTGGTCGGGACATATGAAGGAACGCTTGCGGTGGAGGGTGGCCGGAATCCCCGACGGGTCTCGCTGGTGCTCGTGCCCATGCTCCTGATCGTGCAGAATCCGGGACGGAACGATGTCTCGGAGGTCGCCACCCTGGACGCGTCGATCGAGGGTCCGCGCCTGCGAGCAGGATTCGCTCGCGCTGTCCCGGGACTGTCGCCGTCCTTCAGGTCCGGCAGGCCAAGGAGGAGCTCAATCTGGCCCGGGCCCGGCACCGGAGCTACTTGACGTAAGTGTCGAACACGTCGCAGATCCGCCCGATCCGCTCATGTTCGAGGCACGCCGTGTTGGTGATCGTGCGGCTACCCGGGCCTTCGATCCGCACCTTGAGCACGTAGCGCTCCGCTTCGGCGCTGCCGGGCTTGAGCGCGATCGGCGACCACTCGACGCGCTCGACGGCGAGGGGTTCCGGAGCGAGCGTGGCCGTGTCCGCCGGCGAGAGCCGCCCCCGCGGCGGATTCGTCGGAAGCGGCGCCGGGCCGGCGCTCGCGGGCGGCGGAAGCGCCTCGAGATAGGACGTTCGTCGCGGGATGTAGTCGATCAGGCTCACTCCTTCCATCGCGCAGGGACCGACGTTGGCGATGCGGATGGAGTAGACGGCGGTCTCCCCGGGGGCGGCCGTGAACGGGCCGTCCTGATGGATCAGGATGCCTTCGCAAGGGGCTTCGGCGCGTTCCGCCGACGCGGAGAGCGCGGTCGCCGGCGCGAGAAGAAAAACGGACAGCAGAATGGCGAGTCTCATCGGGGTTTCCTTTCCTTGAACCAGGGTTGATCGCTCCAGACCTGGAGCGAGATGATTTCCTGCGCGTCCTTGTTGGGGTGGAAGCAGTCCGCCGCGAGCACGCCGGTGGAGATCCCCAGGTGATAAAGTCGGTTGCTGTAGAAGACATCGAGCTGGGGATAGAGCAGGCTCACCTCGCGCGCCAGGAGGCGCAGCAGCCGGTTGCGGTCCTCGACGACGAGCATGTTGCGGTCGTATTCCTCCGGGGTTTTCCAGCGAAGCATGGAGTTGCAGAGGTTGAGGATGTCATTGCGGACTTTCTCGCAGGTCAGGCCCAAGAGGGTCCGGGAGTTGCGGATGGCCTCCTCGCCGAGATCCGGGATCCGGGGAATTCCCACGAGCAGGATCGGGATCCGCTTCCGCTGCTTCACCGAGGCGAGGATGGCGAAGGTGCGCAGGAGATTCGCCCGCATCGTCGCGATCGGCGTCTCCCCGCCGGGGCGTCGCGCGCAGGAGTCGTTCGAGCCGATCAGGATCGTGACGTAGGCAAGCTCGTCATGCTCGCCTTTCTCCATCTCCTCGGCGATCCGCTTCGCCTGCTTGGGCAGATCCCCGGTTTCGGCGCCCGGGACAGCGACGTTGTAAACCAGCAGCGCCCGCCGCTCGCCACTTCGCCGGAGATGTCTTTTCAGCAGCCGGTACTGCGAGCGGATCAGCCGTCCCGAGGCCCAGGAGTAGCGGAACTTGTTCTCGAGCAGGACATCGGCTTTCACGCCGTCTTCGGACAGGCGCTTGATGCCCTCCTCGGACGTCGCGGGCGGGGGGAAGGGCACATCCGCGAGCGTGGCGGCGGAGATGGAGTCGCCCAGCACCGCCATCAGGAGCGGCTTCGCCGAGGCTTTCGGAAGCGGGAGGAAGAGAGCGATCACCGGGACGAGCAGGGAAACGAGCGGGGTCCTTCGCATGGCCGAGGTTTAATCCCCGGAATGGGAAAGGGTCAATTCGCGGTCCGCCGGATCGATGCGGCGAAAGCTCCCGCGGTATCAGACTTCGCGATAGCAGGAAAGGAAACGCTCGAGCATGACGCCGTCGTTCCCGGTGAAGCCGATGCTCAGGCGCAGCAGACCCGGCGAGAGATGCATCTTCTCCTGCTCCTCGGGCGGGATCTCGCTCGAGGTCGTCACCGAGGAGCAGCTCATGAGCGTTCGGGAGAAGCCGAGCGAGACCGCGTAAAGCCCGAACTTGCGGTCCTGGAGGAGCTTGGCGAGCTTCACCGCTCTTTCCGGCGTGCGGCAGTCAACGGCCATCATTCCGCCGAAACCGAACCCGGGATTCATGAGGGACTTGAGCAGCGCATGATCCGGGTGCTCCGGCAGCCCGGGATACGCCACGGGAATTCCCGCGTCACGCATGCCTTTGGCCATGAAAGCCGCGGAGCGCGAATGGGCTTCCATCCGGATCGGGAGATGATCGAGCCGGTGGTAGAGCTCGTGCGCGACGCGAGGGTCCATGACCGGCCCCGTCAGCATGACCATCCCCGTGTTCACGTCGATCAGCGAGTCGATGAACTCCTGGCTGGAGACGATCGCGCCGCCGATGAGGTCGCTCGCGCCGGAGATGTATTTCGTGCACGAATGGATGATGACGTCGGCCCCGTACCGGGCGGGCGAGACGACGAGGGGCGTGAAGGTGTTGTCGACGACGAGTTTCAGGTTCCTCTTGCGGCAAAGCGCGGAGAGTCCTGGCAGATCGGCGATCCGGAGCACGGGGTTGCTCATGGTCTCGGTGTAGAGGATCTTCGTCCTCGGAGTGATGGCGCGTTCGACCTGCGCGAGGTCATCCATGTCGACGAGCGTGACCTCGATCCCGTAGCGCGGAAGGATGTTGTTGAAGAGCGCGTAGGTGCCGCCGTAGACGGTGCGTGAAGAGACGATATGCCCGCCCTGCGGCAGCAGCTGCGTGATCGCGGCGTGGACCGCGGCCATGCCGCTCGCGACACCGAGCGCGGCTTCCATTCCTTCGAGCGCGGCGAGCTTCTGTCCGAGCATCACCACCGACGGGTTCGAATGGCGGCTGTACAGGTAGCAGCCATGGATCTCGCCGTGGAAGGCCTTTTCCATGTCCTCCGGATGCATGAAGGTCGAGGTCGAGGCGACATCGATGACGGGAACGACGCCCCCCTCCTCACCGAAATGCTGGGTGTCGCGGATCGCCTGGATCGGATCGTGTCGCCATTTCGAATTTGTCATTCTCATCCCTCTTGCCAAAGGGTACTTTATAGCCGGCCCCGGAGTCAGAGTCTAGCCCGGGTCCAGGGTCCATCCGAAGGAGGCTCAGTGGCTGATAAAGGCGTTAACGCAGCGAGCAATCCCGGGCTGCGCGGGGTTTTCTGCAACCGCACCCTGAATCTGCGCGGGATCCGGGCGATCGGTTACGACATGGATTACACTCTCGTGCAGTATCACGTCGAGGAGTGGGAGCGCCGGGCTTACGGACATCTGCAGGAGCGGCTGCTCGCGCGCGGCTGGCCCGTGGCGCATCTCGCCTTCGATCCCGCGCTGGTGTGCCGCGGCCTGATCGTCGATACCGAGAAGGGAAATCTCGTGAAGGCCAACCGCTTCGGCTTCGTCAAGCGCGCGGCGCACGGGCTGCGACCGCTCGAGCACGAGGAGCAGCGCGATACCTACGCCCGCACGATCGTGGATCTGGCGGAGCCGCGCTGGGTTTTTCTCAATACGCTTTTCTCGCTTTCGGAAGGCTGCATGTACGCGCAGCTCGTGGAGCTGCTCGACCGCCGGGAGCTCCCGGAGGTGCTGGGATACCGGGATCTTTACGCGAGCGTGCGCTCGACCCTGGACGCCGCCCACATGGAGGGGCGCCTCAAGGCCGAGATCGTCGCCGATCCCGCGCGCTTCGTGGAGCTGGACCCGGAGATGGCGCTCACCCTGCTGGACCAGAAGCAGGCCGGCAAGAAGCTCCTGCTGGTGACGAACTCGGACTGGGCTTACACGGTTTCGATGATGAAATTCGCCTTCGATCCGTTTCTGCCGCCATCTCTGTCGAAAGACATGGGCTGGCGCGCGCTTTTCGACCACGTGGTGGTAGGGGCGCGGAAGCCGAGCTTCTTCACCACGCCGAGCCCCTTCTTCGAGGTGGTGACCGAGGAGGGGCTGCTCTCGCCGGTCGTCGGGCCGCTTCGAGAGGGACGGGCTTACCTCGGAGGGAGCGCGCAGGAGCTGGAGAGGAGCCTGGGGCTTTCGGGCGACGAGATCCTTTACGTCGGCGATCATATGTTCGGGGACGTGAAGGTCACCAAGAACGTGCTGCGCTGGCGCACGGCGCTCGTGCTCCGGGAGCTCGAGGGCGAGATCGCGGCGGCCCAGGCTTTCCGGGATTCTGAAGAGCGTCTCGCCGCGCTCATGGCCGAGAAAGAGGCGCTCGAGGCCGAAGCCTGCCGCAACCGCCTGGACATCCAGCGCCAACGGGGCGCTTACGCCGCGGCTTCGGGCGAGCCCGAGGAGGCGCTCCAGGCGCGGGCGCTCGCGCTGCGCGCTCGGATCGAGGCTCTGGACCAGGAGATCGCGCCCCTCGCCCGCGCCTCGGCCGAGCTCGGCAATCCGCTTTGGGGGCCGCTCATGCGGGCAGGCAACGACAAGAGCCATCTCGCGCGCCAGGTGGAGCGCTACGCCGACGTCTACACCTCGCGAGTATCGAACTTCCTGGGCCTCACGCCGTTCGTTTATCTGCGTTCGCCCCGCGGAAGCCTGCCGCACGACGCGTGAGCGGCGCGCCGCGGTTTCAGTCGCAGTAGATTTCCTTGAGCAGCTTCATCAGCCGCTCGAGGCGGTGATCCGAGATGCGGTAACGGATGAACTGGCCCTCGCGGCGCGAGGCGACCATGCCTTCGAGCTTCATGCGCGCCAGGTACTGCGACACGCCTGACTGCGAGCTTCCCGTGAACTCGATGATCTCGTTCACGGTCCGCTCGCCACCCAGAAGGTGACAGAGGATCTTCAAACGGGTCGGATGCGCCAGGGATTTCAGGATCCGCGCGATGTCCTCGCAGTGGGCGGCCAGTACTTTGGAAACGATCGTGGACTTCGTCACGCGGGCATCTTATCCGATTCCCGTTCCGAGTCAAAATCTCAGTAGCGGTGATGCCATTCGAGGAAGGCGGAGGCGGTTCTCTGGGGCGCCTCCGAAGGGTCGGCCGCTCCCGGCGTCTGCGCGCGATGGGAGAGGTCCGTGGTGATCGTCCAATGAGGTCCCAGTCGCTTGCGAATGCCGATCTCGCGCAGCTCCCCTCCGGAGGAGCCCAGCGTGAGCGAGGTCCCCGCACCGAGGCGCAGCTTGACTGAGAGCTCACGCGATCGGGGATCATAGCCGATGCTCTGGATGGGGGTGGAAGCCAGGACATAGAGCGAAGCGAGGCTGAGCGCGCCATCGGCGAAGGCCGAGCGGGCGCTGCCCACGGACTCGCTCTGATCCGGGTCGAGCTCCTCGATCGGCTTGCCGAAGAGCAGCACCGCGACGAGCTGCTCCTCGGGGAGCGGCGGATCGCTGAGCAGACGGATCGTGGGCGCGCCCGCGGTTCCGAGGACGCGGATGGTGATCGTGTAGTCCGCATAGGTCACCCGGATCAGGCCGTCCACCGGGCTTTCGTCGATGGGGCTCGCGAGCCGCAGTCCGAAGCTCTCCAGGCGTGCCTTCCGCCGGAGGACCCGGAGCCCGACACGCTCGACCGCGAGCTCGCCTTCCATCGGGGCGCTGTCCGACAGGCGAAGACGGACGCGGACGGGCACGGGCTCGCGCGCCAGGTTCGAAAGGAGCTCCAGCGGACGTCCGGACGGGGTGGCGACCTCGATGTCATAGGCGAAAGAAGGAGGAGCCGACTGCTCGCCGGTCCGTTTCCACTGATCCGCCCGTTCCCGGAACGTCCGGGTCGGAACGATCCGGGGATCGGCCAGCAGGGGCGGCGGCGCTTCGAGCTGCAGGCGAGGGAGCTCGAGCCGAACCTGGGAAAGCACGGCCCGCGCGCTGAGCTCGGCATCGGGCCGGGGAGCATGGGGGCCCGGTACGCGGCCGGCCTGCCGGGAACCGGATCGATCGCGCCACCTCGCGAGCGCCCCGAGACGAAGCGTGGCCCCGGCGTCAATATCCAGCTTCTGGGTGCGGGAGCTCAGCCGCGTGCACAGGGAGAGCGGGATCTCCCCGCGCATGAGATCCGTCCGTCCGTCGGCGCGAAGCTCCAGCGAACCTTCGAGCGCGTGGAACGGCGCCGGGATCGCCCATCGCGTTTGGCGTAGGCGCGCGACCAGCTCTTCAAAGCGCGTTACGCGCAACCGGACGCCGAGCTCGGCCTCATAGCGCCAATCCTCGGGAAAACGCGCAGGCGTCCCGTGAAACTCCCCGCGGATGCCGCCGGTGCCTTCGATCAGCGCGTTGGCGAGGGGCTCGAAGGCGATCGCGACGTGTCCCTTGAGCGGCCGGGACAGATCCGGCGGAAAGCCCGTGGGCGCGAGCTCGGCGGTGACAGTGGCGCCCGCGCGCGAGGGCGGCTGCAGCCTGCGGATCCAGGGGCTCCGGGGAAGGGGGAGGGGCGTCCGGACCGGGCAAGTCACCCGGGTCGCGTGAGCCAGGAAGCGAAGCTCGCAACCGGTCGCGCTCGCGCGCGGAATCCAGCGCGAAGCGCCGGAGGCCCGTTCGTCCCAGCGTACCTCCAAACGCTGCCGCACCTCGGACGGGCCGAATCCACCCTGGAGCTGGCCGATGAGGCGCGTGCCGCCGGACTCGAGCCGGGCGCGGAGGGTATGCTCGAGCCAGGCGCCGCGACTCCGCGCGCCGGGTCCGGCTCGGAGCGCGAGCTCGCCGTCAGCCGAGAGGAGCGTCTCGTCCAGGCGTGCCCGGAGCCGGAGCTTCCCGGCGGGATTCCCCGCGGCGTCGTCCGCAAGGTCGAGCGACAGCGCTCCCTGGTACCGAGAAGAGCCGTCGGAGACGCGCGCGCGCGCGAGCTCGATGTGCACGGGATGCAGCCTGGGCTGGATGAGCCAGCGCTCGGGCAGCCGGATCCCCGGCGGCGGGAGCGGCGGCTTGCCCCTCTCGTGCGGCCTGGTCTCGCTCGGCGGGATCACGAGCCCCACGTCCCCGCCGGCGAGACGGATCGGACCCAGCTCGAGCACGCGGGGACGGAGCTTGGCGAAGTCGATGCGCGCGCCGAGGAGCGCGTCGCGAAAACAGGCATGGTCCGCGTCGCGACGGATGCAGAGGCCGGAAAAGGCGAGGCGGAAGCTCTTGTCGAGCCAGGAATGGGAGATCACCGTGACCTGGGCCCGCTCCCAACTGAGGCGGGCACCCGTGGCTCTTTCCGCGATCCGGGCGAGCCGGGACAGCGTGCTTTCGGTGAAAAGGATGCCCGGCCAGCGAAGCGCCACCAGGCCCGCGACGATCAGGAGCATGGCAGCCGAGATCAGGGCGGCGAGCAGTCCTTTCAGGATTCTCAAAATTCCTCCGCGAAACTGATGAAAAGCTGCCAATGACCGGGAACGTCCGCGGGAAACCCGCGGGCGAGCGTCGTCCGGAAAACCCCGATCGGGGAGAGCCACCGGAGGCCCGCGCCCGGCGAGTGATAGATCGGTGGATCCAAGGCGAGCGGCGCGCGCCCGAGCGCGCCGAGGTCCAGGAAGACGAACGGATCCAGGTTCCAGGGCAGGGTGGAGCCCAGGCGCAGCTCCGAGTTGAGGAATGCGGAGGTGAGACCGCCCAAGCCGTCCTTGGGGAGCTCCTGCCGGCCGAACCCGCGCAGGTTCGAGGAGCCGCCCAGGAAATGGAAGAAGCTCGCGGGAAGCCCCGTCGCCGCCCCCGGGCGCTCTGCCGTGAAAGTCGCGGCCAGCGCCCCGCGAAACCCGAGGACGAGCAACGGCGGATCGAAGTCGCGGTAGTTCAGCAGTACCTCGCCCCGCAGCTCGGCGCGCTGCGCGCTCACGGTCGAGAGGAGCGCGCGGCTCCCCAGGCTCGCGGCCGCGCCGAGCCGATAGCCGGTTCGGGGATCCGCGGAATAATACTCGAAGGCATGGCTCGTCAGCGTGGCCTCGGCGTCGAGCGAGAGGAAGCGCGAGTCCCGCGGCCCCACGCCGCGATAGGTGCGCAGTCCCTGGATCGAGGGCCCGGCGAGCGCCACAAGCCCGGCGCGAGTCCCGTCGGCGCTCGTCGAGAAGGCGATGCCGCCCCGGGCTTCGAGCGTCTCGAAGGGCCTTTCGTTGCGGTGACGCAGCAGCAAGGAGGGGCGCAGGGATTGGCGCGACGGGCGGGCGAGATGAAACCACTCGAGCGTTGCTTCCAAAAGCTGCTCGCGGGCGCTGCCGAGCGCGGTGAAGTCCAGCCAGGAGGCTCCGCGCCCCAGCCGCGAATGGCGCCAGGCCGCGCGCGCCAGGAGGAGTCCTTCGGTATCGATGCCGAAACCGAAGCTCATCAGCCGCGGGGGGCCGGGGGTGACGCTCTGGCGAACGGTGACGCCCTTTTCGGGATCCGGCGCTGGCGAGCATTCCGGCGTGAAGTGCACGTTCAGCACGACATCCTGAGCGTTGATCCGGTTGGCCGTGACCGCAAGCCAGTCTCCGTTGAATCGGTCGCCGAGCTGGAATGCGTCATAGCGCCTGAAGATTCCCGGCAAAGTACCGGGTACCGGCTTCTCCTCGATCACCGCGGACAAGGGAGCCTGCGGGCCCGGCCGCATCTGGACCAGTACCTCGCCGGAGTCGCGGTCGGCGAGGGTCTCGACGTCGGGACAGGGATGGCCCGCGGCCTGGAGACGGCGATAGACCCACTGCTCGATCTCGTTCAGAAGCGTCGGCGTCACCGGCCGGCCCAGGAGCTTGCGTCGGCGCTCGATGCGCAATTCTTCGGGCGCACCTTGGGTCCGGATGCGCGAGAGGAGCGTGGGCGTCCCGATCCGGACCAGCGTGCCGACGCCCTCGGTGGTGCCTTCGGCTATGAAGGAGGGATGGAGGTAACCGCGCTTCTGCAGGAAGTTCCGGAAATGAAACCGCGCCTGGTGCGTCGGGATGGAGCCCCAGGCTTCGCTCCGGGGATCGCCGCAAAGAAGGCGATGCTCCGTCTCGGAGAGGCCCGGCTGGAGCTCGCCCTCGAACCTGAGACCGGGACAAAGGCGCTCTCCGCCGTGCGCGACATCCGCGCCGAGCGCGAGCGCCAGCGCCAGTCGTGCCCCGCCCCCGATCCTCATGCCTGGACAAGCTGCAACGGGCGTGACAGCGGACTCGTGGGTTATTCGTGCCGTTGGAGCCCCGTGCCATCCGGAATAACGCGTGTGACCCTCCTGGAGTTGCTGTTATGATCGCGGGCCGTATGCGCCTACGCGCTCATTTCAGCGAACTTTCCGCCAATGCCCGGGCCGCGCTCATCTCCGCGATGACCCTCGGCCTAGCGGGGGTCTCGGCTTTCCAATCCCACCGGTATCTCGAAAGCGATAGTTTCCAGTCTTTCGAATACGAGACATTCCGGCTGCAGAAGGAGATCCAGAGCCGGCTGGACGTCAACCTCAACCTGTTGCTCCTGACTCAGGGCCTGTTCCTGGCGAGCCGCGAAGTCACCCGCGAGGAGTTCGCCCGCTTCGTCGAAGCGATCGAGTTCTCCCGTCAGTACGCCGGTATCCTCGGCTTGGGATTCGCGCTCAAGGTGGATGCGCACGGGATCGCGGCGCTCGAGCGCGGTGAGGCTCGGTACAGGCGCTTCCGCGTCTGGCCGAGGTCTCCCGGGGGCGTGGCGTTCCCCATCTACTTCCTTCAGCCTGCCAATGAGATGAATCTCCGCGCGATGGGCTATGACATGTATTCGGATCCGGAACGGCGGAACGCCATGGATCGCGCGATCGACACGGGCCGGCCCGCTACCACCGCTCTGGTGACGCTCGTGCAGGAGCGGGAGGAGCCCCAGCCGGGGTTCCTGATCTACGTGCCCGTCTTCAGGGAGAGGTGGCCGCTTTCCAGTCGCGCGGAGCGGCTCCGGTCGCTCATGGGGTTCGTCTACAGCCCGTACCGCTCCTATGATCTTTTCGATTCCATCGTGGGGAGCGATCGGCACGAGAGATCCCGGATCGACTTCAAGATCTTCGCGGGCCCGGATCGCGGGCCGGAGCTTCTGATCTACCATCATGATCGGAAGAATCGCGAGCGAGAGGCCAGTCGCTTCGATTACTTCCACGCGACCTCCGTCCAGGTGGCCGACGCGCGCTGGCGCGTGGAGTTCCGATCCCTTCCGGGCTATCGGCCGATTTGGGTGCTTTCGATTCCCCTCGCGATCCTTTTCGCCGGGGCCGTGATCGCCGCGTTCACCTGGCGTACCGTCCTCGGGATGGGTCGCAGGACGGAGGTCGAGCGGGCGGCCAAGGATCGCCTGCAGCTGCTGTATGATTCTTCGAAGAAGGTTTTCGGACCGATCGAGAATGCACCCGACCTGTATGGAAACCTCGTGAAGGCGCTCGTTCCCGTGCTTGCCGACGTTGCCGGGATCATTCCGGCCGACGAGGACGGCAACCCGCGCTTCGAGCTGGGCACGGTCCAGGGGCGGGCCGAGGGCCACGCGGTAACGGATGCGGCGTTTTTCAGGCCGCAGGCGGAGCTGATCTCATCGATCATCCGGGGGGGCGCGCCGGTATTCATTCCGGAAGGAATGAATGGCGACGGCATCCGTGCCTTCATCTGTGTGGGGCTGCAGTCGCGCGGCCGGCTCTTCGGGGCGCTCGCGCTCGCGATCACGGAGCCGCGGCGACGCTACCGGAGCGAGGATCGGGAGCTCGTGATGGAAATCGCCAAGCGCGCGGGCGTGGCCATCGAGAACACCTTTCTGTTCCAGAGCGCGCAGGAGGCCGTGGAGGTGCGCGACAACTTCATCTCGATCGCCTCGCACGAGCTCAAGACGCCGCTGACGACGCTCGCGCTGCAGAACCAGATCGCCCGGAGGTACGTTTCGAACGGCTCCGTGGAGGCCAGGCTCGAGCACTATGAGCGGATCATGGGAGTCTACGAGGGGCAGGTCAGGCGGCTCGTCCGCCTGGTCGAGGATATGCTCGATGCGACCCGGCTCAAGATCGGCAAGCTCGAGTTGTCGCGCGAGGAGATCGATCTGGCGGACCTCGCGCGCGAGGTGATGGATCGGCTCTCCAATGAGTTCCGCGCGGCGGGTTGCGAGACGAGTTTTCGCGCCAAAGGTCCGGTGCGTGGGACTTGGGACCGTTTCCGCCTCGACCAGGTGGTCACGAACCTCCTCACCAACGCGATCAAGTACGGGGCGGGCAAACCGATCGAGGTGAGCGTCGAGGCCCGGCCGCGTTCGGCGATTCTCAAGGTTTCGGATCAGGGGATCGGCATCGCGCCCGAGAACCGCGAACGGGTCTTCGAGCGCTACGAGCGCGCGATCTCCTCGCGCAACATCAGTGGCCTGGGACTCGGGCTTTACATCGCGCGCGAGATCGTGGAAGCCCACGGAGGCAAGGTGCGGCTCGAGAGCGAAGAGGGCAAGGGCTCGACGTTCATCGTGGAGCTGCCGAGCGACGTCACTGCACGCTGAAGCTCGTCGAGGCTTGCGCCGATAGGCCGCCACTGCTGGCCGAGGCCTTGACCTGATAGGTGCCCAGCGGGTCCTTGCGTCCCAGGCGCAGCTTATAGGTGGCCCGTCCGGTCGTCCCCGTGCTCACGCTGGCGCTCACGGCCGCGCCATTGGGCTTGGAGATCGTGATGAGAACGCCGGCGCCGGCGACCGGTACCGAGCCTTGCGAGAGCGCGATCGTGATCAGGACTGTTCCGCCCTTGGAATAAACGGGCTTATCGGTGGAGACGCTCATCGCAAGCGAGGAAACCACCGTGGCGCTGCTGGAGGCGGAGGCGCTATGAGCTGTGCCCGCGTTGCTGGTGGCGGTAACGCTGATTGGATAGGTGCCGATCGCCGCGGCGGAGGAGGGGAGGACCGTGAGCGTGGTGGAACCCGAAGCGCCCGGTGCCAGCGTGAGCGAAGCGCTTCCCAGGCTCGTGCTCCAGCCCGATGGAACGGAGGGCTGCAGGCTGAAGCTCGCGGCAGGACAGTCGGGGCTATCCTGGTTCGTGATGCTGAGGCCGTAGCTGAGCGCGGCTCCCGGCAAGCCCGATAGGCCGGAAGCGGGCGAGAGCGCGACCCAAGGTTTCGCGCGCACGCAGCTGGAGGCGGGTGCGAGCGTGACTTGCAGCGTGATCCCGGAGCTCGAGGCAGCGGTCGGGGTGATCGTCACTCCGGCGGCGCTATCGATGTAGCTGGCGCCGACGGCGATCGCGGTATCTTCCCAGTCGTCCCAGCCATAAGATTGGCTCGCGGGCGTGGTGTCGAGTTGATTGCTGCTGTTGAAATTGTTCTCGATGGCGGAATGGACAAGCACGCCATTGAGAATGTTCGCATTACCGGCAAGGAAGTTATCCGCTCCAAGCGCCTGCCGGAACTCGAGATAGTACCAGGCCTGCGCGCCCGTTACGAGGTCGAAACCCCGGGGAATCCGCAGTGCCTTGGTACCGAGGCTGAGCGACTCGTAAGGCTCCAGCGTGAAGGTGCCGCTCGCTTGCGCCGTGGCGACCCCCGGCGAGGTCCCGCTCCCGAGCCACCCCAGAAGCGATTTCTGGAAGGCATTGAAATGGCCGGTGGTGTAGTTGCCCATGATGTCGAAATGGTCGCCATACTCATAAAGCTGGCAGGCGTCTCCGAGCGTGCTTGCGCCGCACTCCAGGGCATGCGAATGGGAGAGGCCGAAGGCATGCCCCAGCTCATGGGCGAAAGTCATGAGCGTGAACTTGCCGTTGATCCAGCTCTTGGAAGGATTTCCGCCGACGGTGCTCATGCCCGACCAGCCGCAGCTCGCGACCATGGGATAAACATAGATGAAGCGGCGATAGGTTGCCGGATCGAAGCCCGCGGCGGCGGCGGCCTGGTTGGCAAGCAGGGCGAGCCGTTCGGAATCGCAGACGCTGCTGTCCTGCGCGATAGTGTGCCAGCCGCTGACGTCACCCACGAAGGTGGTCTGGCCATAGGAGTTCTCGCGCATGAAGTCGCTGACGTTCGTGAAAACCATGTTGCGCACTTGGGAGACGCTCCAGGGCTGAGCCGTGGGGTTGTCCTGGAAGTTCACCATCACGACCAGCGTTCTCTGGCTGCCTAGCGTGTCGGCGAGCGCGGCGGTGGAGACCGCGGTGGCGCTGGTAGTGCCTTCGGAGTTCAGGTAGGAGAAACCGGTCTCGCCGGACTCCCCGGCTTGGAGCGCCAGCACGCCATCCACGCGCACGCCCGTGGCCTCGAGCGCCACTCCGCTTTGAAGCGACGGAGGGGTGCCCGCGAAGTGGAGCGAGGTCCGTTGGCCGGGAGACTCGAGAGAGTGGGTCACGCGGGACTTCCCGCCGGGATAATCCTCGATGCGTACGTCGAGCTTGCCTTGCAGCTTTTCGAATCTCTCCAGGCGGGCCTGAACTTCCTCGGGCAAGCCCGAGCGGACGCTTTCGGGAAGTGCCAGGCGCAACACAGTCCCGGGGTCCTGGCCGATGATCACGCCGAGCAGCGCGCGGCGCTCGGCGATGGCGGCCAGGAGTACTTCGAGGCGCGCGGATCGCTCGGACGGGGAAGCGGCCCGGAAAGCGGCACCGAGGTCTGGAATGGCCCGCGTGAGCTTCTCGGCCCGCAGCACCTGGGCTGCCAAGGTTCCTTTGCTGCTGCGCTCGGCTCCCGCGGCGAGCGCAGGCGTGGCCAGGGCCGGAATCCCCGCAGTCGAAAGGGAAATCAACTGGAAACTGGCAATTACAAGGGCGAAACAGGGCACGCTTACCCTACCCGAATTCATGGATAACCCCATGAATCAGATGCTATCTGGAATAGAGTGATCGGGCAATGTGTCCCATTGGACTCGTTACGGAACGCTGACGTTCACTTGAGAGGTGCCGATATTTCCCGCGACGTCATAGGCGCGCGCCTCGAGCACGTAGCTTGCGCCTCGCGTCCGCGGCACGGTCCATGCGCAGGTATAGGGCGTCGCCGTATCCGAGCAGACCCGCTTGCCATTGGCATGGAAGTCGACCTTCGTCACGCCGGCGTTATCGGTCGCGTTCGCGGCGATCGTGACCTTCGCGCGCACGCTTAGGATCGCGCCATTGGCGGGGCTCGTGAGCGCCACCGTGGGCGGCACCAGGTCCGCGCCCGAGCTGGCCCCGGCCACGTTGAGCGTCACGCCCGCGCCTGACCCGGAGATTCCGCTGAAATCCCGCCCGATCACCGAAATCGCCGCCTGGCCGCTGGGCGGTTTCAGGAGGAGCGTCTGAAGGGAGTAGCTTCCCAAGTAGTAGTGCGCCACGAAAGAGGTGGGCTTCCCGTTGATGCTGAATCGGGGCAGGCTGATCTTGGAATTCGACTGGGGCGTGCTGGTGGAGGTGGAGATGTACAGCTCGGAGTAGGGATTCACGCCAACGCCATCAAAGACCAGCGTGCTGGGAACAATGTTCACCGTCGGAGGAATCAGCGCAGCCGTTCCGCCCGCCCCCGTCCTGACCTCGACGCTCTCGGTTGCCGAGTTGCCGCTTCGATCGAAGGCTTTGACGGAAAGAACGTAGGTCGCGTCCACCAGGTAGGAAGGGATGGTCCAGGAGAGGGAGTCAGCGGTGGGAGAAAAACGTTTCAGTAATATTCCGTTCAGGTAGGTTTCGTAGTAATGGACGCCGAGATTGTCGGAGACCATCTGGCTGGCGGTGATCGTCGCGCCCGGAGTCACGAGCTGCCCGCTAGTGATCCCCGTCAGTGCGAGCGTCGGTGCGGTCGAATCGGTGCTGAGCAGGGCCATCGCCGGATCGCTCGAGAGCCCCCGGGAGTCCACCGCTACCGCTTCAAGCTCATGGATCTGATCCACGCCCGAGGGTACCGTCCAGGCACACGAGTAGGGCGCGCTCGTGACGCGACAAACGAGGGCGCCGTCGATCTTGAATTCCACGGCCGCCACGGAGGAGTCCCCTGGCGTTACCGCGGCCGAGAGCGCGAGCGAAGCCCCGGGGCTCACCACAGTGCGCTGCTGGGCTGGAACCGCAAGATTGACGCGGGCCGGCTTGCCGAGGGTCACCTTCACGCTCGCCACGCCGCTCGGATCCGTCGAGAGGTGTTCGATGACGATTCCGGCATCGGGATCGACGAAGCGCTTGCCGGCCAGCAGGGCCTGCATCCGTTCAAACACGGTGACTTTGCCTGGAACCGACTCGAAATCCTGGGGCAGGATGGGGTCGTGGACGAGCAGCCGGCTGGTCGAGGACTTCTCCACCTCGAGATGAATGAAAAGTCCCGCGTTTTGATCGATGGAGTAGAAGATGTGCCCGAGTATGGGCGTGGGGGAAAGAAAGCTGTCAAAGCCGAGGGGGCGTCGATTTTCGACGTAGTACCACACCCGCGCTCCCGTCACCGGATCGACGTCCTTGAGAATCTTCATGGCGCGCGCCTCGGGGCCACGGGTCTCGATCGGAAGCAGAGAGAACGTGCCGCTTTGCCCGACGACCGCTATCGGCGGCGTGTTCGCGGTATCGAGCCAGCCTAGTCTCTTCTTGGCGAAGGCATTGAAGTGCCCCATCCCTTCGCCATAGGACATCGTATCGACATAGTCATTTACCTCCTGATAAGTGCAAAAAGCCGTATCGCCGAAGTCGCAGAGGGAAATTCCCGCATGCACCAGCCCGAAGAGGTGCCCGATCTCATGGGCGATGGCTTTGGGGGCGCTGCCGTTCAGGCTGCCCCCGGCGTAGGCATACTTTCCGCCGAGGATGGCGCGCCCGGCTCCGGCGGTACTGTTATCGATGATGATGACCTTGCTATAAGGGGTGAAGTCCATGCCGTAGTTGGTTTGCGCGTACGAAATGACGCAGCCGTCGAGATAGGCGGGCACGCAGGAGTCAGGCACGATGATCCAGCCGAGCACGTCGGCTTCGAGCCAGGTCTGCTGATAGGAATTTTCCAGGAAGAAGCGGTTCACCTGGGCCGCTATCGTATCCTTGAATTCCTGGGGAGTATAAGGCTCCTCGGGCTTGATGGGTCTTTTCACCAGGAGAAAGGCGGACTTCTGGACCCCGAGAACCGCCTGCGTGGTGCTCGAAATAGGCTGATTCGATACGGGCCCGCCTTGCATCAGGACGATCTGCGCGTCTTCCATCGTCGCGTCTTTGAGCCTTCCTTTCACAGAGACGGTCTCTCCGCCCCGGAAATTGTGCGCGAATCGCTGTCCCTGCTGCACCCGAACGCGCCGTTGAGTGGCGTGGTCGCGGACGTAAACCTCGGTTTTGGTTTTCTGGCTCTTGAAGTGATCCGAGATCTCGATCTCCAGCGTACCGGTCACGACGGACTTCGCTTCGGCCCGGGCCTGCGCGAGGCCCGGGATCATGGCCGCGCAAACGGCCGCGATGGCGCTCTGGAGAAGAAACGTCTTCATGGGACCCCCGTCCGAACGTGCCGGAACTTCCAAATGGAATAATTCCATCTTAAGCGGGGCGGGCGAATCGCGTAATGTGTCGCGTTTTACCCGGGCTACAGCGTGAACCGCATCTCCGAGAGCAGCGCGCCCGGTACGCGCGAACCCCCGAGCTGCCTGAGGTAGTAGCTTCCGGTCTCAGGCTCGTAGGCCGCGGTTTCGGTGAGGTCCTCCAGCGCGGAGCCGAGCAGGCCGAAGATCGTGTCGTCAAAGCGCATGTTCTCGATCGGCGCGACGATCCGGCCCTTCTCGACCCAGAAGCAGGCATAGCGGGTCATGCCGGTGATGCGGCCGCCCTGCTTGTCGCTCCAGTTCAGGTAATGAAGGTTCGAGAGGTAGAGCCCGGTGCCCAGCCGCGCGAGAATCTCCGATTCCTTGAGCGAGCCCGTGCCGATCGCGGGCGCGCGCAGGGTTTCGGACTCCTCGGCCCCGTTCGCAATCGCGCCGTATTCCTTCGCGCTGCGCGAGGAGACCAGGGTGTTGCGGAGCTGGCCTCGCTCGATCAGGGGCAGGCGCTCGGGCGCGAGCTCGCCCATGGAGTTGAAGCGGGGAACGAGGCCCTCGCTGAAATCCTCGCTCAACGTGAAGCGTGGAGAAAGCGTCGCCTCTCCGGCGCGAAGTTTCCGGAAAGGGCTTTCGCCCTGCCGGAGCGAGGCTTCGCTCGCCGTGGCCCAGCCGGAAAAGAGGTTCACGATTTCCTGCACGGCCGCCGGAGCGAGATACGCCCGATAGGTGCCGCGCTCGATCCGGCGAGGTGCTTTTTCCAGCTGACCCAGGCGTTCCCGGGCCGCCGCGAGCGAACGCGAGTAATCCTGCTGATTCCATTTTTGCCCGGCGAAGGTGGCCTTCACGGCTCGCTGCGAGGGAGTATAAAGCGAGTAGTCGAAGGTGAAGCTCTCGGTCGAGAACCAATGAAGCAGGCCCGCCGAGTTCGCCATCGCGCGGACCATCGGGCCAGAGGCGTAGATTCCGGCGATATCGGCGCCCTGGGCGGGCTCGAGCAGCGCCTCGGGCGCGGCATCAATCGCCAAGAGCTCACCCTTGCGGCGCGTGTCGCTTGCGCCCGGATTCGCGGGCAGCGTGGCATAGGGGTCGGGGGGCAGGGTGGGCGCTTCCCTGCGCAACGCCGCGAGCGCCTCGTAGAGCTCCGCGCGGTCCGTGTAAGAGATTCCGGAAAGGGTGATGTTTCGCGAGGCTTTGCGCAAGACGCTTTTGCCCGAGGAGTCCTGCGTCTCGTGAAGGTAAGTCATCGAAAGCAGGCCGTCGGCCACCGTCCCGATCTGGCGCGCTTTGGCGCCGTTGATCCGGAGAAACTGCGTCTGCTCGGCCGCGAGATTCAAGAAGAGATGTTCACCGCCGTGGAGAGCGCCGAAAAGTCTCTGGCTCAGCTCCTCGAAATAACCTCGTTCGTTCAGGCTCACGACGCACCCCCAAAGATCTCGATGTTCTCGAAAAGGCACGCAGGCGAGGCGTGGCCCACCCGGATCGCCTGGTTGGGTTCGCCCTTGCCGCAGTAGGGGGTGCCGTAGATGCCGCGGGTGGCGCCGTTTCCGACCTTCTTCAAGCTCCGCCAGAAGGGAACGGTGACTCCACGGTAGTTGGGGTTGCGCACGGTGCGGGTGATCCGGCCGTTCTCGATGAGCTGCCCGTACTCGCAGCCGAACTGGAACTTGTTGCGGAAGTCATCGATCGACCAGGAACGGTTGGCTTCCATGATCACTCCGCGTTCGACCGAGGCGATCAGCTCCTCGAGCGAGGAGTCGCCCGGCTCGAGGTTCAGGTTGGCCATGCGATCGATCGGAGCGCGATTCCAGGAGCTCGCGCGCGCGTTGGCGACCCCGGGGATCCCGGAGCGCGCCTGGCTCTCCAGGCCGCCCAGGCCGCGCAGGAGCTTCCCCTCGCGGATCAGGTATTCGCGCGTGGCCTCGCAGCCGCTGTCATCGAAGGCATAGCTCGCGAACTCGGTCGGAACCGTGGGGTCGAAGGTCACGTTCATGAGCGGCGAGCCGTACTGGAGCGTTCCGAAATCCTCCTTTTTGACGAAGGACCAGCCCGCGTAGTTACGCTCGTCTCCGAGGATGCGGTCGAGCTCCAGCGGATGCCCGATGCTCTCGTGGATCTGCAGCATCATCTGATCGGGCTTGAGGATGAGCGAAGCCACCTCGGTCGGGCACTCGGGGGCGGCCACGAGCTCGAGCGCCTGCTCGGCCACGCGCTCGACCCTTTCCCAAAGATCGGCGGTGTGCAGGAACTCCCACCCGCCCTGGCGGCTGTTGCCCCTCAGGCCGCCGTCGGTGCGCTTCTGGATGATGCTGCCTTCCTGCGCGGTCGCCTCGAAATCCACCGAGATCAGCGAAAACATCTGGCGGGCATCCGAGCCATTGCTGCTCACGGTGCGCATCTCCATCTCGACGGTCTGGGTGAACGCGCTCGTGCGGATGATCTTGGGGGAACGCTTGAGCTTGTGGCAGATCTCCACGAGCAGTGCGTTGAGCTCGCCGGGGGAATGGCCTCCCAACGGCTGAGCGACGGGAGATGCATAGTCGCGCGTGACCGGCGGGCGCTCCGCGACCGTGAAGCGATGGATCGCCCAGCGCGAGGCGCGGCGCGCCTGCTCGAGCGCCTGCTCGGCGGCCTGAACCAGGCTCTCGGGATCCAGGCGGGAGGTCGCGGCATAGCCGAACTGGCCGTTCACGAGCGCCTCGGCCATGACGCCCTTCGAAACGGTGACGTCGTTCTCCCGCGGAATGCCGTCGCGCACATAGCGCACGGTCGTGGTCTCCCGCACCTCGCGGAATCCGAACCATTCGGCCCGGGGAGGCGCGCCGAGGGGCTGCTTTCGATGAAGGTGGGCCAGTGCTTCTTTCAGGATATCCGACATGGCAGAAACCCTATCGAAACTGGCGTGGGCTCTGCAAGAGGCAACTCATGGGGCGAAGTTCTGCGATGATGGCGGTCCTGGGGTTGGTGGCGACGGCCGCGGTGTTTTCGGCGGCTCCCGGTCCTCTTGGGGGCAAAGCCCGCGCCGGCCGCGGCGCACAGGCCGGCATCGCCGCGCAGACGCTTGAAAACGCCTTCCCGGAGCTGCGGTTTTCGCGGCCGGTCGCGCTCGTCGCCCCGCGCGACGGCACGCAGCGCCTCTTCGTCGTCGAGCAGGATGGCCGGATTCAGGTGTTCCGCAACTCCGCCGCGACAGATGCGAGCAAGGTTTTCCTCGATCTGGCGCCGATCGCGTTCAGCCCGTCGGATGGGGGCGGCAGCGAGGAGGGGCTCCTCGGCCTCGCGTTCGATCCGCAGTTCAGGAGCAACGGCGAGCTCTATGTCTACTACTCCGCGCGCGAACCGCGCCGCAATGTGTTGGCGCGTTACCGGGTTTCGGAGGATCCCGACCGCGCGGAGATCACCAGTGGCACCGTCCTCCTCGAGATCGAGAAGCCTTATTCCAACCATAACGGCGGCGCGCTGGTCTTCGGCGCGGACGGGATGCTCTATGTCAGCGTCGGCGACGGCGGCGGGGCGGGAGATCCGGAAAACAACGCTCAGGACAAGTCGGTGCTTCTGGGCAAGATTCTCCGGATCGATCCCAAGTCGAAGGTTCCCTATGGCATCCCGCAAGACAATCCGTTCGTCGGCGAGAGCGGGGCGCGCGGGGAGATCTGGGCCTACGGCCTGCGCAACCCGTGGCGCATGAGCTTTGACCGGCTCACGGGAGAGCTCTGGCTGGGCGACGCGGGCCAGAGCTCCTGGGAAGAGATCGACCGGGTCAAAAAAGGCGACAACCTCGGCTGGCGGGTGTTCGAGGGCCGGCACCCGTACGCCAATCCCGAAGGGCTGCCGGCCTCCCGCTTCGTGGCGCCGTTCCTCGAGTATCCCAACGACGAGACCGGCGGGCACGCGGTAATCGGCGGAGCCGTCTATCGCGGCAGCCGGCTGAGCTCGCTTTTCGGAAAATACCTCTACGGAGACTTCGTTTCCGGGAGGATCTGGGCCGTGGACCCCAAGGACTCGGCCACCCTCGCTCAGATCGCCACGCTCGAAGGCGTGAGCGCGTTCGGGGAGGACGAAGCCGGAGAGCTCTATCTGCTTTCGTATGCTGACGGGCGCGTGATGAAGTTCCGCTGAGGGGCTCCGGCCGCGGGTTCAGTGCGCTTCCGAGATCGCGGGGCCGCCGTCCAGAAGGTCGGGGCCGAGCTCCTGGATCAGCCGCCCGACCCCGTAAGGAACGGAGTAGGGACGATCCGGAGTGCGCTCATAGGTGTGGCCGAAGCCGAGCTTGTGGGTCCATTCGTGGATCATGTTCGCGGCGATCTCGGCGATCGTGAACTTCTCGAAGAAGCGCCGGTTGACGTAGATCCGCATCTCGTCGGGATTGGTGTAGCCGATGACGTTGCGGCTCTGCCAGAACCTCGGGACGTACAGCTGGAGATCGAAGTCCGCGGTGTAGTCCGTGCGGCCGAGCAGGAGCTCGTTGCCCTCGCGCAGCTTCCGGTAGATCTCCTCGTTGGTGAGGCCGTTGTTGTCGTTGAACCGCCGGGCCCCCTTGAAGGTGAAGCTCAGGACCGCTTCGCGGAACTCGCTGCTGTTGACCGTGCGTTCGATCAGCTCCGCCGCCGCATGGACCTTGCTCACGTCCGCGGGTCTGTAGTTTTTCAGGGCGAGGAAGTTCACTTTCAGCTCGGGCAGCAGCTCCTCTCCGGCGAAAGCCGAGGGCGTGGAGGCGGTCGCGATCAACAGGATGGACACCCATAGCGGGCGAAGCGAACCCGACGCGAAGCTCATCGTTTCCTCCCGGGGCTTACGGAGGACGGATCGGAATTTCAGCGGACTTCTTGAGCGGAATTGCTATTTGGGCGAAAGGCGGTGCAGGAAGGGTACCCGGTCAGAAATTGACGGTCAGCTGGGCGCCGGCGAAGGAAGTCCGGGCGGAGAATGACGATAAGGAGCAGGTGAGAAAGACTCCGAAGCTGCTTCCGTTGGAAAACGGAAAATAGTTGAGCTGGGCCTCGGCCCGGTCATCGCTGCCCCGACCGGTTTCGGACCGGCGGTCGCCCGTGGTTTCGAGGTTGAAATCGAAATGCGAGGAGGTTGCGAGCTGCAATCGAGGGGACAGCCCGAAGTTGAGCCAGTGTCCGGCGGCAAACAGCAGCCGCTCGCGTTTCCAGTAGTCCGTCACCGGAGTGGAGCCATAGAAGGTCGCCTGCAGTCGGGTGTTCATTCCGCCCGACCAGCGGCCGGAGAGCGCCTTCAGCCGGAAGCCCGGCTGAAGGCTGACCGAAGCCAGCGTGCGGAGCTCTTCCCGCGCGAATCGGGAGGTGGGGACAAAGAGCTGTGCGAGCCCGTAAAAGGCCAGCTGTTCGGATTCGCCCAGAGAAGCGCGGTTGAGCTGGAGCGCCGGGTGGAAGATCACCCATTCGGTCGCGACCGGCGCGCCGAAGGAATCGGGAACGTCGCGGACCAGGCCCTTCGCGGAGGAGAGCTCCACGCCCACCGTGGTGAGCCGGTCGAGCCGGTAAGAGTAGGTCAGGCTCTGGTACAGCTGCACGGGCCAGGGGCTTCCGGCGTACACGTTGTAGCCGCCGCCCGGAGCGCCTTCGAGCGCGGGGCCGTTGAGCCGTGCGAAGTACGTCGCCGAGGAACGGCGGATACCGGACAGCGGCACCCCGGCTTCCGCGAGCGAAGTCGCGGACTCCTCGGCGCACCGGGCGGCCACGGGCGCCAGCAGCAGCAGCACCAGCAGCACTGACGTCCGACCGGAGTGTCTCATCGCCGCGGCCTCACTTCCGCCCCGGGAGCGGCAGCAGGATCTTCTCGCGCGCCGTGAGAAAACGCTCGAAGCCTTCGAGGATCTTCCGGCGCTGCGCGGCCTCGATGTCGTTCGCCAGGCGGCCCCCGAGCTCCGGCAGGATGCTGGTGAACTCGAGGGTCATCAGGTGGTAGAGCCCCTCGTAGTAGGGTTCGATCTCGCGCGCGATCTCCTGGGTGGCCTGCGCGGAAGAATCGCCCGCCAGCAGCTCGAGCTCCCGCCGCTTCGCGGAGTAGAGCGACTGCAGGATCCAGATCGCGTTGCGCACGGACCAGGTATAGGTCTGCAGCCCGAAGTTCGAGGCCTCCTGCGCCTTGTTCTGGAGCAGGAAGAGGATCTCCCATTCGCGTTTCATGGTGCTTCGAAGCTCGTTTCCGTCGAAACGGTCCTTCTGCGAGAAGAGCTTGGAGTTGCGCGAGAGGCGCTCGAGCACCCCGGAGCCGGCATTCCGTGACTTGGCGATCGCGAGCGCGAGCTTCTCCATCTTGCGGTAGTCGTGGGGCAACGCGAGGCCCTCGATGCGCGTGGCGAGCTCCTGGGTCATGCCGCGGACCGTGAGCAGCGCCTGGCCGAGGTAAGGATCGTGGTAGGTCTGCTCCTTTGACTGATCCATGACGATGTAGGGGTGATCGGAGATGAAGCGCGTGAGGCGTTCCCAGAGGTAGAGCTTCGCCACGAGCGCGTCCCGAAGCTCCTGCTTGAGGTACTCGGCGAGCGCGGGCTGGGCCGCGAGGCGCGAGCTCACGGACGACTCGTAGCGGGAGATCTCCTGCCAGGCGCCCGAAGCGATCAGCGGGAAGTTGAGCTGGGTCTCCATCTGCTCGAGGCGGCCCATCCGGGCGGAGAACTGAAGGTTCTCCTCATAGCCGATCTGCATCGCCTTGAAGTTGCTCATGCGATCGGTCCAGCTTTGGCGGTCAACCTCGGGATGCTGGGCCGAGAGGGGGAACTCGCTCCCCGCGGCGGCCGGCGTCCCGGCTGCGGGAGCCGGATCTCCGGATTTTCCCGCGCCGTTGTGCGCGACGGCGACCGACGAAGCGGCGACCGCGGCCAACCCTTCGGTCAGGGACTTGAGATTCTCGGTTCCGCTCAGATAGGCGGCGCGTACCTTTCCGACCGCCCACATCGCGTGGGGATTGAGTGGCTGCGTGATGAAGTAGAAGGTGAAGGGCCCGTAGATCGCCAGCGCGATGGAGTAGCCGATGTTCGAGCGGACAGTCTTGAAGAAGACGATGAGCAGCCCGATGGTATAGCGCCAGCCCATGCCTTTGAGGTAGGCCTCGGGCTGGAGCCGCACGCGCCGGAGAAAGAGCCAGCGGTCCTCGAGCCAGCCCGCGAGCGAGCTGCGCCATGCCGACAGGCGATGGAGCCGGCGCCAGGTCCGGACGAATTCGCGCCGCTCGGCCAGGAGGAGCGAGATGGCCGCCTGGGCTTCCTCCCAGGTAAGTACGCCTTGCTTTTCGATTTCGAGGATTCGGCGGCCCAGGAGGCGAAAGGCAGCGTTCTCTCCGAGCTTTGTCCCGCGCCCGGAGCGTTTCGCCTGCGCGCGGAGAAAGCCCTCGATGGCCCCGACCTGCGAGGGCCGCCCGCGTCCCTTGGCCAGCTCCGAATATTCGTGGCTCAGGTAATTCAGCAGATGGGAGGTGACCGGGCAGTCCGGGTCCATCGTACCGAGTCCCACGTAGAGGGGCTCGCCGGGCGCGGAGGGAGACTCCGGAGTGCTCCAGCGCGCGCTTCCGTCGGCCTCGAAGTGGTGGACGCGGCCGATGGTGCGGGCGCCCGTGCCGTCCTTGAGCGTCTTCAGGACGGCGAAGCCGCCCTGGAAAAGCGGCGCAAAACGGAATTCAAGCCGGGCTCCGAAGGCAAGCTCCAGGTCGAAGCCGCTGAAGCCGTTCTGGCGCTCCACGCGCCCGACCCAGCGGATCTCCCCGGCCGGAGCGTCCGCGAGATTCAGGAAGGACGCCAGCTCCGCCTCGAGCGTCGGAGCGAGCTCGGTCGCGAAGGCGGGAAGGGTTTCGCTCGCGCGCGGAGCGGCCTCGATGGCGGGGGCGAGAGCGGGTGTCGCAAGAAGGGTTTCCATCTTCGGGGCTCCGATCATTGCTGGGTCTGGTTGTAGCTTCCGCCGAGGCTCAGCGCGGCGAGCTCCGAGCGGAGCGTGAGCGTGTCTTCCGGATTCGCCGCATGTGGCAGCCGCACCCCGTAGTACTGGTGATTCGCGATCACGCGGAGGGCCTCCCAGTCGACGTCAGGCGAGTAGATCGCGCGATCGATGAGGCCCTGGAAATGATTGAGCTGAGCCAGGTTCGCCACGGGCAAAGCCGAGCCGATCTCGTCCATCCAGAACTCCAGGCCCAGGTCCTTCACGAAACGGATGTTCTTGGCGTTCTCGAGCGCGGGAATCACCTCGCGAATCGCCTTGACCCGCGCGCGCGAGGAGCCCTCGGTGCCGAGGCCCAGCAGCGAGCCGTAGCTCGCTGCGAGCTCGTTCCAGGCCCGCTCGCCTTTTGGCAGCGCGCTCTTGAGCTGATGGACCCAGGTTCGCGGGGGCACGGCATAGGCCAGCAGATCCGAGAAGCCGAAGATAGGCCGCCGCTCGGCGCCCCGGGTCTCGGCGGGGATATTGTCGAGCGTGCCGGAGGAGAGGCCCAGGAAGTTGCCGTAGAAGCAGAGGAAGCGGGAGAATTCCGCCGGGCCCGCCTCGATCGAGCGGCGCTCGCGCTGGATCATCGCGCTGATCTGCTGGAAGTGAACGATCTCATGTCCGGCCGTATACGACTGGATGGCGGGATGGGTCTCCGTGGCGATCCAGAGGAAGATCTGGCTTTCGGAGAAAAGCCCGTGGCTGCCTTTCTTCACGGCGAAGCACTCGCCCGCATGCGAGGCCCAGTTGAGGCCGAGCTCCTTGCGGTCCTCCGCGGTCAGCAGCGCGATGCGCCGGTCGGTGAGCTTGTAGGCGAAAAGGTCGCGCAGGGTGATGCCCTGGGTCTCGGCGAAACGGTCGAGGTTGTAACGGGCATACGGGAGGATGTCCAGCAGCCGGATCATCGCCGGAACGCTGGAGGTGGCCGGTGAGTTGAGAAGACCCTGGTATTCGAGCAAAGCGGGGTGCTTCTTGAAGTGGGACTCCCGCGCGCGCGCGAGGTAGGTCGCTCGGCCCGAGGCGGGCATGGCGCTCGCCTCCTCGACGATGCGTCGCCAGTCGCGCCGGGCCGCGCGCAGCTCCGGGCGGATGAAGTCCGTATCCACGATGAGCGTACCTGTGCGCAGCTCCTCCTCGGAGGCGATCAGGCTCCGCTGGGTCGCGGGAGCGCTCCCGGTCTCCTCTGCGAAAAGGATCCGGAAATCGATGCGCTCGCGTGGGCCGTCCGCGCGCGAGAATAGCCCCGCCAGCAGACGCCCGTTTTTCTGGCTTTGGAGCGTCTCCGAGGCGAGCCCGCTGAAACGCGCCAGGCCGGCCGCGACCTGCGAGCCCATCTCCGGGCTCACGAGGCGGAAGCGGGGACGGGCGCGGGCGAACGCGGCGGCCGCCCGGGCCAGGGCCCGCGCTCCGGCGGCCTTCTCGCAGTCCAGGGGCGTGGCGGAGAGCGAGGCGGCGAGCTTGCGCACGAGCAGCCGGTCCTCCGCGTGCGTTCCGGCATAGAGCCATTCCTGCGCATCCTCCCCGAGCAGGCGCTCCAGCGTGTCGAGGCAGCACGCATAGAGCTCGGGCTCCAGGCCGTGCATCAACGTCACGAGGCGCGACCTGAGTGCGGCCCGCTTGGCGAGCGCCTTGGCCTTCTTGCGCTTTTCCGAACGGCGGGCGACGAGGTCGAGCAGCTCGTTCACGATGGAGATGTCCCTCGGGTGCAGGAAGGAGAGGACCTCGCGGCACTGGCTCTTGAGCTGGATGAGGACGTCCTCGAGCTCCTGCGCCGTGAGCGACTTCGCGCGCAGCTTCTCTTCCAGATAGGAGATCATCTGCGCGATCTGGGTGATCTGGCCTCCCACGAAACAGGGGAGATCGCCGCGGTAAGCGGCGGAGGGGCAGTCCTTCGCGGCGCCATAGAGCTCCTGGGCCGGGCGGGCCTCAGGGCTGTTGAGGTCGTCGACGATCGCCATCGGCGCGTAACCGCCCCCGCGGGAGGTGTTGACGATGCTGCTGAGAGGCCCTTTTTCGGCGGGCGCCAGGCGCGCCAGCCCGTTATGCGTGAGGCGCGGGAGCTGATCGCCGCCGCCGAAAAACGCCCACATCCGGAGATCCGCGGCGAGGTTGGCGATGCGGCAGCGCCCGGTGCGTTCCTTGACCGCCACGGGCAGCCGGCCGATCCGCACGAGCTTCTGGTAAGCGAAGCCGGTGGGATTCTTCCTGGCCGAGTGCAGCGCCTTGCGGCGCTCGGAGACGGTCATCGTCTTCAGGATGTGCACGCCTTTTCCGCCGGAAAGGCTGGGAGACTTGATGACCCACTCCTCGGGGGATGCGCCGATGATCGAAAGCGACGCCTCCGAGGAGGGCAGCGTCTCGGGCGGGGAGAGCGGGCGCTGGGCGCGCAGGTCGATGCCGATCTCGGCGAGCTTGTCCCGGAAGAACAGAGGCGCTCTCTCGCAGAGCTGCGGCAGGATGATCTTGTTGTCCAGGAGGCGGTTGAGGCCGCCGAGGTAAAGGCGGCGCTCATGGATCGCCGCGATCGCCCCGGGAATGGCATAGGCCGAGTCGAGCGGGATGGGCTTGCCGTCGTGGGAACGCATGGGAACCGGCTTCCCGGTGATCTCCTCGAGGATCGGATCGTTCGCGTAGATGGGCTCGCCGCTCTCCTGGTCGCGGATGAAGATCCCGCGTTCCCGGTCATAGAGCGCGCTGTCGGCATTCACGCGGGAATAGATCGCGGTCACCACGGGATTGACGTTGCTCGCGGTGCGGAGCCGGATATTTCCGTCCGAATCGCGATGGAGCTGGCCGGGATCGGCGTAGATGAGCCCGCTCAGCGCGGCGAGCTGATGGATCTCGGGCGCGGCGCCGTTCGCGCCGCCCGGGGGCAGGATGATCTGCACGCCATCCGTGCGGCCCGTCCAGGTAGAGCCCAGGCTCCGGTAGGTTTCGGCGATCACCTCGAAGTGGTCGTTGGGGAAGATGCGATCCAGGTTCAGGAGCATCTCCGGATCGGCCTCCCTGAGGCACTCGAGGAGATGGTTGTTGTTGGAGGCGCCCGAAGGGGAGCCGGCGTTGATCTCGAGCAGCCGGAAGGGTGCCGCGGCGCTCTCGAGGTCGTCGGCGAGGACGAGGTCGAGGCCCACGACGTCGAAGAAAGGGTAGTCCCGCATCACCGGATGGTGGAGCTGGGGGAAATACTGCGGACTCGTCTCGAGGACCTGGATCAGGTGCTCCCGCTCGCTGTCGGGCAGGCTCTGGACGAAAGCGGAGGCGCGGATGGATTCCGAGCCGTAGATGTCCTGCAGGAGGAAGCGCATCGTCGCCACGAGCGCCTGCGCGGATTTCTGCAGGGAGTTGAAGACGGACTTCGGGAGCGTCAGGGGCGTGGTGGTGCAGGGAACGTCGAAGATCCGGTACTCGCCGGAGCGCGTGAGCTTGGTGAACGTCATCTCCCGCTCGCGCATGAGGCGGGTGAGCGCGGCGCCGCGCCGGTGGTGTTCCTCGGGGGTGCGGTTGAGGATGAGCTTCGCGAGCGACGAGCAGTGCTGGTAGCCGGTCGGATCCTTGCGGGTCGCGAAAAGGTAGCTTGGCACCTTCAGCTTCTGCTTGCCGATGAACCCCTGATGAGGAGAGTAGCGAAACAGTCGCGAGGGACGATCGATCAGAGAAGCAGGAATCATGGCCCGACCTTTCGGAGAATACGAAATAACGCCGCGCGTTAGCGTGAGCCGTGTGTAGCATGCCTGATTTCGGAGTTCAATGGTCTGGTTTAGGGTTCCACGGAAAAAAGCCCACCCGAAAAGCGCGACGAATTTAACCAATCATTGCGGCAATATAGCCGGCAATATAGGGTTCAATATCGGTTTGAAGGAACGGGGTGACCATGAGTCAAGGGCTGAGCGAAAAGTTGAGCTTCGGATTTGAGCAGACCTTTACGATCCCTGATTGGTGGACTGATCCAGGCTTCGTTTCAACTTCGGATACTCCGCGCAAGCGCGAATGCATGCTGGCGCTGGCCGAGGCGACTTCCCGGGCTTTGGGCGGCGGCTTCGTCGAGAGCACGGATATTTACGGGCATCTGCAGTACGAGACCCGCGACAGCCGTGGAGAGCCTTCCTTCGTCGTGACGATGGACCCCGGGAGCATCGAGGTAAAGACGCGGCCCATGCTCCGCGCCGGGCTGGTCGAAGCGCTCGCGCCGCTTTTCGAGGCCGCGCGCAGCACCGGTGCCGTTCCTTACCGCGAATGGTGGTACGGGGTCCGCACCGGTACCGAAGGGGGCTGCCATGTGAACATGGGAGGGCTCCGGCCCGAGAGCAATCCCCTCATCGCCGACCCGGCGCTGGTTCTCAAGTACGCCTGCTTTTTTCACAATCACCCGTGCATCCATTATCCGTTCATGGGAATCGACGTGGGTCCGGGCGGGAACTGCATGAGAATGGACGAGTTCAGGGGCGCCGCGGACGAGGTGGGCAGCCGGGACTCGCTGGAACGGATCCGCCGCTTCTGCGGCCCGCAGGCCGAGGCGATTCCCGAGGATGCCGCGAGCTTCGCGCGCGTCTTCGAGGGAAGCACGCTGGCCGAGGACAAGCACAGCGCCCCGTCGTTCTATAAATATCGCGCTCCGGATTTCCTGCTCGAGGATCGCGCGGTCGAGGCGCTCCGCTCGCCCGAGGAGTTCGGACTGGTCACGGATCTCCGCCTGAGGATCCTCGAGGCGCTGCAACGGGAGCAGCGGCCTCGTGAGCCACGGGAGTTCGGGACTGCGCTGCATCGGGAGCAACTTTTTTCGGAAAATCTGTGGGAGGCGTTCTGCCGGATGGCCACCGAAATCGGCCTCCCGAGCGTTCCTTACCGGGTATTCTTCGATCGGCAGTTTCCCGTGCTTCGAGGAGGGGAGGCGGTGCCGTCGCTCCTGGAACTTCGCGAGGGCCGTCGACCGCGCGTGATCAAAGACGTGCAGATGCGCGGCAAGCTGGTGATCAGCAAGACCATCGATACGAGCTACAAACGCTTCGAGTTGCTCTGGCCCTCGCGCGATGAATCGGGAAGGACGCTCGTTTGCAGCGTGAACGGCCAGAGGCTCCGGCCCCGAATCACGGCGGCCGGCAGGAGCGCCTTTCTCCTGGATCTGCGCAAAGGCTCGGAGGATTCGGTGCTGCGTCTCACTCTGTCCGCCCGGGACGGCGAAACGGTCGAATCGGCGGTCTTCAGCATCCACGACATGATGTATCGCCGTGAATCGCCAGAGGCGTTCGCCGAGCCTCGAAGCAAAGAGTCTCCCGAATTTTACATGGATTTAGGCCTGGTTTGAGAAGGGGAGGGCCGTTTTCTGGAAAAATGACTTGCAGTGTCAAAACAGCTCTGTTAGTCGTTCCGAAACGGAGTGACATCATGCGTAATTTTTCTGGATCGCAAGCTTTGTGCGCCATGACCGCCGCGGTACTTCTGGCGACAGTTCCACACGCCCTCGCTGAAGACAACGGGCCGGTCTCGCGCATGGCCGAGTTCGTGGGAACTCCGAGCCCCGTGGTGAACCTCCAGGCGATGGAGGCGCTCGGGCTGACCCAGGGCACGACGCTCCGCCAGCCCTGGTCCGATGCCTACTGGGCGGATCGCCTCGGCTCGATCGCGAATCCTTATGACAACTTCTTCAACTTCTCGAGCCGCCTTTCCTGGAGCATCGGTCGCGAGTCGCTCGTGAACGGGCGCCGGAAGCTGCGCGAGGATCTGCTCAACATCTCGGATGACGAGCTCAACGCGATGTCCCCGGCGGAAAAATACGACCTGCTCCTGGGGGATACGGACTTCACGCTGACGAAGGCCGTTTTCGCTATGATCGATGAGCTCGACGAGGACGACCAGACCGCGATGTGGTCGGGCATCTGTCACGGCTGGGCGCCGGCCTCGCTGACCCTCGAGGAGCCGCAGCATAAGTTCAGTGTTCCCATCCTTGGCGGGAAAAGGCAGCTGACCTTCTATCCTGCCGATATCCGGGGCCTGGCCTCGTTCCTCTGGGCCAAGTCCTATGCGCAGGATTACGTGAAAGTGGAAGGCTGGCAGTGCAAGAAATACGCGCCCGCGGCGGAATTTCCCTCAGGTCGCCTGGAGAAGCCCGAATGCTTCGACGTGAATCCGGCGTTCCTGCACATCCTCATGACCAACCAGATCGGCATCAAGAAGCAGGGCTTCATCATCGACGCCGATTTCGCTCGCACGGTCCAGAATCATCCGGTCTACAAGTACACCTATTCCTATTTCAATCCGGCCTCCCCGGATCTCGCGGCGACCTCCCTGGAGCGCGCTCAGATCCGCGTCTCCGATTGGGAAAGCGATCCCTTCTCCAAGCATCGCTCGGGCCGCGCCCGCACGATCGTAGGCGTCCGTGCGGAGATCGTGCACGGGAACAACGTCAATCCCAAGCATCAGGACAGCAAGGAGGATCTGCGCAACGAATCGGGCGCCGCAGAGTACTTCTACACGCTGGAGCTGGATTCAAACGGTGACATCGTGGGTGGCGAGTGGCTCATGAACTTCCCCTCGGGCATGTACGCCGAAGAAGGGAGCTCCAGGACGCACGTGCATCCGGACATCGTCTGGATGGTTCCCGATGGCATGAAGGCCTGGTCCATCGCCGATTATGACATCAACACCGTTCCCTGGAACGGGCTCGATGGCGCCGCGCCCCGGGCCTGGCTCGACGCGAGCCGGAAGGCCGCGGCCAACGTGAATAACCGCGGCAAGCGCCAGCCGCAGCCTTTGGCATACGTTGTGGATCTGTTGCTGGGCATGTCCCGCGATTGAGCGGGCCGTCCGGCCGGCTGCAGAACTTGCCCATTGAAGCCGCCGGCTTTGGGCGCGAAAATCATGGAATGATGAAAAATCGCGCTTTGGTTGGAGTTATTTTCGCCTTTGTGCTGTGTACCTTCGCATACGCGGAAGGCGGGTCCGAAAGCCTGCGCATCCCGGTGACGCGGGAGGATCTGACAGCTCAGGAACTCTCGCAGCTCGAAGCGCTGGAGCGCGAGGATGCCGCTTTGGAAGCGCAGGAGGCGGTGAGCGCCGCGGCCAGCTCCAAACCCCTCGCTCTCGTTTGGCGCGGACCCGGCGTTTGCCAGCCGGCCTGCGGGATCTCCGCCGCGCAGGTGGCCAGGAGGGCAGGCTTCCGGACGCTTTCGGTTTATCCGGGCTTCGATGACGAGTCGAAGTTCGCCGAAGCGCGCCTTTGGGTCCAGCCGGGCGGAAAGTCCGTGAACGCGGCCGCGGCCATCGGGCCGAAGCTCCTGGAGCGGCTGCGGCAGTTCATCGCCGCGGGCGGAGGCTACGTCGGCTACTGCGCCGGCATGTTCATGTCGACGGAGCTCATCGGCACCTCCGGAAAGGTCGGCCTGGGCGTCGTCGCCGGAAGGACGGAGCTGCATTTCAAGGATGATCCCCCCAGCCAGATGATCCCGATGCGGCTTCCTTCGGGAGCGTTCATGGAAATGTATTATGCCGGCGGCCCGGATCTGACCATCAGCCCGGCCGAGCTCGAGGCGGTCGGAGGCGAGGTGACGGCCTTCTACTCCGACGGGAAGATCGCCGGCTTCAACTCCAATTATGGCAAGGGCCGCGTGGCGGTGATCGGGACCCATCCCGAAGCGGGCTGGTTCTGGAAGCTGTTCCGGGGCGTGATCGACCCGATCGGCGAGGCCTACTTCGCCATGGAGATGATGAACTGGGCGGTGCGTCGCTGAGGCGGAGGTCCCGAGCCTCCAAAGCGGTATTGCGCCGAAACCATTGATTCCCAGATGCCAAAAACACAAGGAAAGATGTCAGATCCATCAATGGAGAGGGCTGAAGGACAATCCCTCGTCCAGGTGATGGTCGCGGCAGGTGTGCTCGGAGTCGTGATTCTCGCGACAACCTCGATGCTGACCGTGCAGCAGAAGGAATCACGAGCGTTGACGGAGAAGTTGGCCGCGCTGGACCTCGAAAAGCTGCTGCTTGCCGCCCTGGCGGACGGCACGGTTTGCACGGCTGAACTTTCGAATGCCGCCATGAATCCTTCCGCTCCTTACACTCTTTCGCCTACCAACCCCGACTTCTCGATCGCCCTGAATTCGATTCATGCCGCTGGGGTTCCCGCGTCACCCGTGCTTGTCAGCGTGGGGGCGGCGGCCTCACCCATGAGCCCGACTCTCAAGGTCAGCGGTATTTCGATCGGAAATTTCACAGGCGCCGGGCCGCCGAACCAGTATCTGGCCGAGCTGCAGGTGTCGTTTGACGCCGCTAAGCTGGTTCGCCCGATTCGGCCGCTGACGATCCGGCTCGGTATCACGGCAGATGCTTCGGACAAGATCACAGGCTGCCTCGGCGGGGCGGTCCGATTCGCGAATGTCAGCACCCATCCCTTCTGCAACACGGGCTTTGGTGGCTCGGTGATCAAGCCCGTCCAGCCGAACCGCATGTGCACCTTGAGCGCCGCTGATGACGACGTGGGGAGCTCGGTCAACGTTTCGCCGGCGGTCGAGTACAAGTGCCGGGTCGCCAGTGACGGCACCAACTGGCGGGGCTATGCCCCACTGGCATGCAATCAGGTCGGCTGCGTCGCCACCTGCTTCGATATTCAGTAAGCCGGTTCCGGCCTCAGTATTCGGGCTTCAGGCTTTTGAACGCCTCATCGAGCTCATCCTTGCTGAACTCCCGGATGACCGCGCCCTGGTTCTCGAGGTCCTCGAAGAGCATCGGGCTGTAGTAGTACATCGGGACGACCTGAAAGAAGCAAGGATACTTCGGGTCGGACTTGACCTGCTGGAACTCGTGCGCCGAGCGGATCAGCTTGCAGTCGGAGACATAGGGCGCTTCCAGGAACACGTTGGCCCATTCCTGGAGGCGCATGGGACCCTTGATGGAGTCGAACCCGCGATCCAGCATGTGGATTTCCTTGGAAGGACCGACGAGCACGCCCGGTGCCACGTGGAAGACCCAGGCCGAAACCCCGGCCTTGGATTTTTCCTTTTTGTACCACTCGTAGTACCACTGGCTGTACCAGAGCACGACCTTCACGGTCTTGATGCCGCTCTGGGCGAGATCCCAGCTCCAGACCTGTGCGCGTTCATAGCATTGGGAGCCGGGGATGAAGAGGAACTTGGAGATGAAAGTCTTCCGCGGCCTCATGGAACGATAAAGCTTTTCCGCCTCTTCGACACTCGGGAGGACCGTTGGCTCGTAGTCGCCGTACATCGCGAAAAGCGTGTCTTCCGAAGGCGCCGACATGGCCTGCGGCAAGGGCAGGGCAGCCGTGGCGAGGAGAAGCGTGATCGAAAAACTGAGGGCGGTTTTTTTCATGGTCGTGGTGCGTTAACACCGGGGCGCGGGATGTGCAACGGCTTTTTGCCGGGCAGGGGCTCTCAGGGATTCTCCGGCGGAATCCGCCGGATTTCGCCTTCGGCCCACTCCAGCAGCTCCGCGGTGCGACCGCCGCCCGGGATGGAGCCGGGCCTGACCCAGGCGAAACACTTGCGCCCGAAGGGCTGGGTGCATTCGACGTCGTGGTAGGCCGGCGACCAGGTGCCCGTGTTCAGCACCTCGACCCCGCGGATCCAGGTGTGGCGCTCGTGATGGGTGTGCCCGTGGACGACCCGGGTGACGCCCGCGAGCAACGCGCTCGTGGGCGCCGCGAGCAGGGCTCCGCGCTCGTGCGCCTGCACCTCGGACTCGACCGAGCGCGCGTAGAAGATGAACATCGGCATGAGCGCGCCGAGCGGGATCACGAACCACCAGAAAGAGGCGCGCACGAAAACATTGAGAACGGAGAAGAACTGGAAGCTTCCGAACACGATGAGCGCGAGGAAGATCGCGCGGTCCAGCCACAGCTCGCGCAGGATCTTGATCGGGTTGTAGATGGCCGGATGGGCATGCAGCTCGCGCAGCGACAGCACGGCCTTGGGATGGGAGTTCGAACGCGCGGCGATCTCCTCGATCCGGGCGCCGATCGTGAGCGGATCGGTCATGGCGGGCAGCAGTCCTTCCGCGATCGAATAACCCAGGGTCACGAGTGCGCTCCAGAACCACGTCCAGAGCAGGAGCGGCTGCGTGCGGATCACGTAGCGCACGTAAAAATGCAGGTACTCCGTGAGCGAGCTCTTGATGTAGCTGCTCTCGGCGTGGGGATTCATCAGGCCCATGCCGTTGAGCATGAACTTCCCGGCGAGATTCCCGAATGGGATGCGGACGGTGACGCGCGAGCCCTTGCGGATCAGCGGATTGATCGGGTTGGAGGAGAGCGAATAGGCATCGTACTGGTTGCCGTGTTCGATCAGGGTATCGCGGTTGCTGACATAGAACCACTCGCAGAACCGGACGCGGTCTCGGACGCCATCGGGATCGCCGCCGGGAGCGAGCGCCGCGAGCAGATCCTGCTGGACGCCCGGCCAGTGCAGCTCCATGTCGTGATTGCCGATGACGAAGACCAGGCGGTTTCCCTCGCGCGCGAGGAAGGATCGCAGCGACTCCACCCAGACCGAATGGTCGCGCAGGATCCGCAGGATCTTGAAGCGGGACTTGTCCTGCTCGGCGTGCATTCCCCGGGCGCGCTCGAGCCAGCTGAGGTGAAACGCCTCGCCTCCGCCGGCGCCGGGCTCGGGCCGCGCCATCACGGAGTCGAAATCGAAGATATCGCCGTTGAGGACCAGTTCGATGGGTCCGGGGATCGTCGCGAGCAGGTGCTCCAGAAAAGCCTTGAAGGCGGGGTCCACGAAATAGCGGGGCTGCTTGAAGCGCTTCCACAGGGGGTTGCGCGGGTGCGGGCGCTCCGCGTCGGCAAGGTGGATGTCGCTCAGGACGATCGTGTTCTCGGCTGTCGAGTAATCGGCCACTCAGAGCTCCCTGCCCTGGATCCAGTGTGAAAGCAGGCCGTCCCGGAGCTTGGGTTCGAACCAGGTCGATTTGGGAGGCATGATCCCGCCGGCATCCGAGACTGCCATCAGATCCTCGAGGGTCGTCGGATGGAGCGCGAAGGCCGCGGCGACCGCGCCTGAACGGACGCGGTTCTCGAGCTCGCCCAGGCCTCGGATCCCGCCCACGAAGTCGATCCTGGAGTCGGTGCGCGGATCCTCGATGCCGAAAAGCGGCGAGAGGATCCGATCCTGCAGCACGCTCACGTCGAGCGCGGCGATCCGGTCGGCGTCGGGCGCGGGCGGGCGCTTGGGCGCGAGCCCGTACCATTTTCCGCCGCCATCGCCCATGCCGCCGCGCAGGAAAAGCCCGAAACGGCCGCGCTCGGGCGCGCCACCCTCGCTGACGG
>JAMPXJ010000035.1 GCA_023701205.1 Oligoflexia bacterium | reverse complement strand
CTCGGAATGGACGACGAGGAAGGCCCCCGAGCTTCGAGAGCAGGTAACCCCGGCTGGGCGCGCCCCTCGGCCAACAGGCCCGAAAACGGAGTAGCGAGGTGGAATAGAGGCTCCCGCTGGGCAAAGCCCGCGGTCCAGGCGGCATCTGATCTTCTCAATGATCAATGCCTAGGGTGTTCGTCTCTATGAAATCTCTAGTACAGGCAGAGTTGCCTATCGTCGTTGCAGGCGATAATAAGTGCGATCAGATCTTTGAAAATCAGGAATGGCTAAACCATGAGGAAGCGGCGGCGTATCTCCGCCTCAGCCCCGGTGCACTAAGGAATCTGGTCAGTAACGGGCAGGTCCCTCACTACAAGCTCGGGCGACGCAACCGTTACCTCAAGTCTGAATTGAAGCTGCTTCTCCTCACTGAAAAGAGAGGGGTAAGCAGATGATTAAACAAGATGAAAAGACGGGACTTTTCGAGGTCTCGTACTACAAAAGAAATCCCAAGACGCGCATGCCGGTTAGAGCCGCACGCAAGCACGTTAAGACGCGCGCGGAAGCTAATCGGATCTACGCCGAACTAGTGATCCAGGTGGAGCGAAAGATCGAAAGCCAAAATCGGGAGAACACGATCCCCCTTTGGAAAGATCTCGTTGAGCGCTTCTGCCGGGAGAACAGGGATAGTGACCGCATGACCGCCAAGACGGCCGAGAACTACTTCTTGTGCTTAAAGGCTCATACTTTCGAGGGCTGGAAAGACCGGCATGTGGATACGATCACGACGGAGGAAATCCGAGCGCTCATCAAAGCTCGCGTCGGCGACAAGGCCCCCACGCATCAGAAGAACGTCCTGAAGTTTATTAGGGGCGTATTCAAGTATGCGGTCGAGCTTGGGGTGATCAATCGCGATCCGACACCGGACATGAAGTTCAGGGCCGGTGACAAGATCAAGCGAGTGCTCACCGAGGTCCAGGCTAAGACGCTGCTCGAGAAGGCCAAGGTGTACGGCTGGGAGTGGTATCCCCACGTCGCGATGGGGATCTACACCGGCATGAGGAACGGAGAGTTGTATGCCCTCACCTGGGACAAGGTGAATCTCGAAGAGCGGAAGATCCTCGTCGACTGCTCTTGGAACAAGAAGGACGGCTTCAAGTCCACAAAGTCAGGGAATGACAGGATCGTGGAGATAGCTCCACCGCTCCTGCCCATCCTGGCAGAGTTGAAGCTCAAGTCCGCGGACAGCGTCTACGTCCTCCCTCGAATCACCCAGTGGGACGAGGGGCATCAGGCCGCGGCGCTCAGGATGTTCCTAATCGGCCTTGGCCTGCCCGTAGTTCGCTTCCACGACCTCCGGGCGACCTGGGCCACTCTGATGCTCGGCAAGGGCGTAGAACCCGCCAAGGTGATGATCATGGGCGGATGGAACGATCTCAAGACCATGATGGTCTACATGAGGAAGGCGGGTATCTCGACACGAGGGATCACCGACTGTCTGACGCTACATAACCCGTCTACTCAGTCGGCCCAGGTGCTCGAAATGGCCGGTCGTAGTAAACCGTAGTAACCAGGTTTTGGCGGTGAGGAAGATCAGCCAGTTAGGCGGATTCTATCGTCACCTCCAACTTTAATGCCCTGCTGAGGTCACTCAGCGGGGCTTTTTGTTTCAAGAAATAACAATAACTTGGGATGAAGCGGCGGAGCGAGCCACTCGGGGATCATCAGCGCTTCGCGTCCTTCTTGCGCCCCCAGTAGGACTCAGAACCTCGCTCCGACCCGTGATGCTCGGTCTTCCGCGCCTTTTGAGCCACGCTACGCGGCCTTCTTCGGCACGATCTTGAAATCGTATCCCAGGACCGACAAGAGGTTCAGCAACACGTCAAACGTCACCCTGGACGTGCCGACCCCGGATTCGATCTGCGCGATCCGGCTCTGCGAGACCCCGACCTTCTTCGCAAGCGAGGCCTGGGAGAGTCCGCTCGCTTTACGCGCTTTGGTGATGAGCTGGATGAGCTTCTGCTTTTCCTGGACCTCTTTGACATTCACGCCAAGATTGCTGGCAAGCTCTTCAACGGTCATTTCTTTCCAAGCCATATTCAAATCTCCTTGATCCGTTTCAGCACGATGTCGATCCCGTTCCGGGGAAGCTCCTGGGTCTTCTTTCGGAAAGCATGCAGCATATAGATCGCCTCTCCACGCTTGACGAAAGAAAAGACCCGAACCTTTCCGGCGCGATCCTTGAGCCTCAACTCGTGGAGGCCCGGATGAATGGCGGATAGGTTCCTACTCACCGGCGTCGCAAGAGCCTGCCCTGCTGCCAGGAGCGCAATAGCGTCGAAAAACCCTCCGCGCAATTCAGGCGAAAGCTCCTGAATGAATTCCTCGACTGGGCTCCGTCCCGAGCCCTTCAGGTAGAACTTGACCTGTACATTAGAGATATAATATATAGCTAATTATTAGTCCAAGCTAATAATCATCACAAACAATTCCCCTCATTACGCTTATTTTCTGCACATTTATGATTCGTCAAACAATTCCAACTATGGTATCGGGCGGAAATAGAATTTCTTATCGGGGGCAGCCATGTTCCGTAAGTCATTTTCCGTCGCCCTTATTTCGCTTCTCTCATCAGTACTGAGCGGTCATGCCGAAGCAAATGAGTATAGCCTCCTGCGCGCAGGCCAGATCCATTTAACCTCCTACTACGTGGATCGCCTCTCATTTGGAAGACTGAGGTCATGGTGTTAATTTCGATGATGAGATCAAGAGCCGCGCTTCTGGTTTGGATTGTTGGGCTTGTTTTCCTACCCGAGAGTTACGGGAGAGATCGCAGCTCCCTGGAAGTTTACGATCGGTCAGCTCAAATCGCCACCGAGAACTTTTATGACCGTACGTTTCGGTGTCTACCCTGGGAAAGACTGGTTTCTGACTATCGAACGAAGCTTTCTGCTCACTCTACAGAAGCTGAGCTGAAGACGACGACCAACGACCTCCTCGCGCAGCTGAATGCCTCCCACACCGAATTTCTGTCAAACTCCGACCAATCCTACTTCGCACTAAAGTCCGTCTTCAGTGGAAAACTGGAGGAGTTTCCAGTCCACCAAATCGGAGCATGGTTCATCCGCATCAATGGCAAATGGTTTGTCAGGAACGTATTTGAGGGCTCTCCCGCAGCACACGCGGGACTTCGCGCGGGCGATGAAGTATTGGCCGTCGATGGCCGTGAGCTGGACCCGGTGAAGTCATTTCAAAAGGGGGAGCGTACGATCGTCCTCAGCAAGAGAAGCACAGCCCCTGGACCCGTGCAGCATCTTTCGATTCAGACTGAATTCGCAAGTTTTCATGCCTCCTTGCATCGCGCCACGCTCCAGTCATTGAAGTTAATCCGTCACAAGGGAAAGCGAATCGCTTATTTCCATCTTTGGGCAGGGACACATGCCAAATTTCAAGAAGCATTGAAAGCAGCTGCCACGGAAATGGCCAGCCAGAGCGATGCATTCATTCTCGATTTACGCGATGGTTTTGGTGGAGCACACCCCGGATACGTAGAACCCTTCTTTGCCCGGGATGAAGAAGGCCAGGAAATTCCCCAGATTTACTCAAAACCTCTGATCGTATTGATCAATGGTGGGGTTCGCAGCGGAAAAGAGTGGGTTGCTCACGTACTTAAATTGAGCAAGCGAGGAATACTCGTGGGGACCCGAACTGCGGGATATTTCCTGGCAGGAAAGCTGTTCGATATCCAGCCCGGCAAGTACCTCCTGTATCTGGCGGTCGCACTTGGTCCCGAAGGAGTTGATCTCGAAGGTAAAGGAGTCCTGCCCGATGTTGAAGTCCAAGCGCCCCTTCCTTACTCCGCTGGAGCCGACCCACAGTTGGCAGAGGCCCTGAACATGGCAGTTCAGCTCTCAGAATCGCGATAACCTGCCTCGCAAACGATCCCCTATCGTCCCACGGGCGGGCGGAAGCTTGTTCACAGACGAAGCCCCGTCCTGTCTATTCTATCTATCTTCTTTGGAGTCTCACTATCTACACCGAGACAAGCTACACCGAGACAAGCCCGCCGCTAGAGTCCCTGCCGCTCGCCACTTTTCGCGATAGCGAGCCCACTCGGTGAAAATTCACCCATTCCGTACAGGCCCCATCTCGGGACCTTGAATCACGCAAATTCTTCGCAGTTTCTGCCCCCTCGTCCCACATCACATCGGCTCCGTGCAGACCACGGTGATAGCTAACCTGAATGACGGTTTGAAAAACCGCACTCCACGAATCCCATCGGGTTAAATCACCGAAACAAAAGGGATTCTATTTATTTCAATTACTTGCCTTGTTTGGTCTACAATAGAAGTCTAAACGGGGACACTATGAAACCTTGGAAGACCTTTGCTCTTCTCGCATTCTTCGCGCTCGTCAGCACGGGGGAAGTCACTGGAACCGAATCCACCAAGCGAACTTTCGCACCTATCGTGCTCCCGGAGCACCTCCCCTTCCGAGGCACCACCGCTCCGGTGCATGAGCGCGAGCTCTTCGGCTGGAGCCCCAGCTTCGCCGTCAATACGCCGGCCTTCGATAACCTGAATCGGGCGTTCTTCCGGATGAGAAGCGAGGACGTCTCCTCAACGCCGCCTGATGGCTTTCAGCACTTTGACGGAAACCAGCTTGTCACGACTCCGTACCTGCAGTCCGTCCTAAAGGCGTTTCCAGCAGGGACGACCCTGGTTTCGATTTACAAGGCCAACGGAGATTTTCCGGCGCTCGGGGTTTTTGACGCCAAGGATCGACTCTACACAGTGCTTCGCGCACAGGTCCGGCTCCCCAATCTCAAGCTCGATGTTGCCTGGATCCTGCTCTCATCACACGATTACGGCGCGAACTGGACCGCGACCCGTCTGGCAGGCCTTGGTGAGTTCTCTGCCGATGGAAGCCGGTGCCCAGTTCCGACGCTAGGCCTTGCGGCTTGCCCCTTTCCGGGGAGCTATGATCTGGAGCGTCCCTATGGCGCTGAGAACATCCCGGGGTCGCCCAGCGTACTCCTCTACCAGCAGCTTGGACAGCTCGAGAGGTACCAGGGAGGTGTATCCTGGATGGGTTCGTTCGGAAGACTGGTCCTATACCTCACCTCGAGCGGTCCGGACGGAGCTCCCGTCGTCAACGAGAAGGTCACGCTCACCGAAAGAGCGATGGGAATCGGCTACCATTCAGGCGGAGCGCCGCGCCTTCTTCGAAACGGAAACAAGATCTTCATCACCTGGGCCGAGGTATCGGAGCTTGGCGACTCCTCGCCCGTTTTCGTGGCGGAATATGACCTTGCCTCCCGGACGCTTTCAAAAAGAGAAGTCCTCCCCTCCTATCCCGTGAACGACGCGCATAACCAGCCCGGCCTCGTTCAAACCCGGAACGGAACTCTGCATGTCCTCTCAGGCGGGCATGGCTCGCATTTTTATCATGCCTCCTCGCTCATGCCGGCGAGCATCTCGGCCTGGTCCGCCACCAGACCGATCAACACCTTCATGACAGGTGATGCGCAGAAGCCCTGTCCCAACAATATGGAAACCCCGTCGGGAGGCTGCCAAACCTACCTGGCGATGATGATCGATCCCACCGATCGCATCCATGTCGTGTACCGGCAGTGGCGGAGAGAGTCGGCGATCCTGGGGTTCAGATACTTCGGAGCCTTGGTCCATCAAAGCTTCAATACCGGGAACTGGTCCGCCCCCAAGGTGCTCGTCTATCCGAACGCCTGGGAGTACTCGATCTATTATCACCACCTCGCCATGAACAAGAAAGGTCACCTGTTCCTGGATTATGCCCAGTCGCGCCCCTATCTTCCCTACGTGGCCACGGATGGGACTGTCCTTATCCCGCCCTTCCGCAATGCAGCCCTCCTCAAATCCGAGGATGCGGGAGATAGCTGGTTTCTGGTGCGGGACCGGGACCTGACCGATGATCAGAAGTGGGTGCCGCTCCAGACCTTCGCCGGCACAGCAAAATTCGATTCCGGCATCAGAAACACCCTGCTCTTCATCACGCGCGACAGCCGCACGAGCCTTCTTACCTATGGCGCGGGCTCCAGCGGCCTTCTTCAATCCCTGGCCATAGCCCGTTTGCCCGATGGCGCGAAGATCCACCAGTATCCCGCGCTCGCGGGCGATTGGAACGGCGACGGAATCACGGATGTCGCCTTCCTCTTCCGCGAAACGCCGGGAATCCTCACCCTTCGCCTCAAGCTCGGCGCCGATCAGGGCCAGTTCCTCTCCAAGCAGCTGACCTTGCAAGTTCCTGACGCCGCGACCGAGGGACGCGCCTTTCTGGCCGATATCGACGGCGATAAAAAAGCCGAGCTGCTTCTGGTTTTCCGGGAGAACGGAATTCTGAAAGCCATGACTGCCAAAGAAGCACCGGATAGCTCCTTCTCGCAGGTGACCTCCGAATTCCCCGATGGCACAGCCGTGAACGCTACGACTTCCTTCATGGGAGATTTCGACGCTGACGGCAAAGCGGATCTCGGGCTGCTCAACTTGCTCCCTGGAAAGCTGCAGGTCCGCTACCGATACTCCCGCGGCTTCGGAAGCTGGGCACCCGCTTACCGGGAGGTCCCCTGGACGCCGCTTACCGTAACCGAGCCGGTTCACGTGCTGGATGCGGACGGGAACGGCCGAGACGACATCGCGTTCAGCTACCGGAATGACTCAAACCAGTTCGTTACCCGTACGATCCTTAACGGAACCACAACGGCTACCGTGGTTGAGAAGACATTTCCGGACGGAAGCATCGTCTCGTCGATGCCCAATGCCTGCGGCCGTCTTGACGGCAAGCCCGGCGGTGAGCAGTTGCTGCAGCCTTTCTGGGAGCCCGCGACCGGTCTGCTTTATCATCGGGCCAAAACGCTCTTCTGATTTTCCGAACCGGCAGCGGCAGTCCCAATAGTCAGCGTTGGTGAAAGCATAGCTAGGACCGAGACTCACGCGCCAGAGGCGCTCAACCGGTGATGTTTCGTCTGCGTTCGCGGATGCGACGATCCAGGCGGAAACTACGGCAACCACCACTAAGATTTTTTTCATCTGACCTCCTCGTGACCGTTCGATGGAGGTTTATCAATCACTGCAGGGCGTCGCAACAAAAGGCAGACGGAACTCAAGAATCCCGCGCACAACTTGTGCGCAAGACAATCAGGCTGATTTCCGGCTGATCCTGATCAAAATCCCAGCAGCTTGCGAATGATCCCAAGCAGATATCCGCCGGGCGCGGCGCTGCGCGGGCCGCTGCCGCCGCCGGGATTCTGCTCCGCCTTTTTCAGCAGCTTGAGCCACTCCGCCCGGTTCGCATCGGTCTCGCGCTCCCAGTGCTCATGGCGGGCCTGAAGCTTTTCGAGCTCCTGACCATCCAGCCAGACCCCATGGGCGCCGGGGCAACGGTCGATCACGATGCCGGAGTCGTAGCCGTAGTTGACCGTCTGCATGCCTTCGGCGCACTTGGGGCACATCCGCGACGGACCTGGCTCCTGCTTTTCCAGCCCGGCGAACGCATGGTGGATCGCCTGCTTAATCAGCGCGGAGCTGAATTGCGCCTCTTTCGTCTGGAGAATCGTCAGGAGCTCTCCTTCGTCAAGCCAGGTGCCCTGGCACTTGCGGCAGCGATCGATCTGCACGCTCTCGTATCTTTCGGCTTCCAGGGCGGCGCTACATTTGGGGCATTTCATGAGTTTTCTCCGCGGCGGCTAAGTTGGGCAGCTTCGAGAAATATTGTAACCGGGCTTTCGGAAATTGGTAGCGCTCACTCTTCCCGGGCGATCTTCCGGTCGCGCCGCTTCTCCCGGATCCGGGCCAGGGACTGCCGCGACTTGGCTTCGGTATTGAGCGTCCAAAGCTCGTCAAAGCGCTTGCGAAAGGCGCTCACCGCCGCGTTTTCGGACAGAAAAACGCAGTTCTCGGAGTTGACTTCCGAGGCCGGGGCCGTCCAGTTGTAGCTGCCGGTGACCGAGAGCTTCCCGTCAAAAACGGCGAACTTGTTGTGCATGATCTTGTGCCGGGAGTTCACGCGCAAGGGCACCCCGGCCTCGAAAAGCTCGAGCGTGCGCGAGGAGGGGCCAGCCGCCTGTACCCGGTCGGTCAGGACGTGAACCTTCACGCCTCGCCGGTGCGCGGCCCGGAGGGCCTCGACGATGCGCGCGTTGTTGATGGAATACACGGCGGCGCGGACTTCCTTTTTCGACTCGTGTATAGCCGAAACGATGCGATCCTCGCAGTCTTTTCCGGGCGTGAAGTAGATCTCGAGCGCCCGAGCCTCGGCGGAACTCAAAATCGAAGCGGACCCTAACGCCAAGAAGAGGGTGATGCCGAAGCGAGCCACCCTTCAATGCTAGCCCGATCCGTTCCGGATCTCAATCGGGGAGCTCAACGCACTTCTCGTGAGTCCGGGCGAAGTCATTTGGATCGGCGTCAAAATACCGTGAGTGCGGGCCGCGCTCGAAAGTCTTCGATACCGGATCGACGGTGCCGGCATCCCAGGTCACGTCCTGAAGGCGCCAGGCTCCGTCGATGAAAACCTCGTTCCACGCATGCGTTTCGCAACTCGTGGACGCGAGCGCCTGTTCGCCCGTGTAGACGGGCTGCGCCTTACCCATGACGACCTTGGCCCGGATGCCGGCTGCCCGATGAAGCGCGGCATTCAAGTTGGAATAGCCATAACAGACCGCCACGAGCTTCCGGAAAGCCGAGAGCGCGTCCGCGGGAAGCTTTGGGTAGCTCCCATCGAAGTACGCCGGAGCATCGTAAGCCACGTTCGCAGCGATCCAGTCATGGATCGCGCGGGAACGCTCGCGTTCGGTCGAATGGCCCGCAGTCAGCCTGCTCGCGAGCTCGACGATCTCCGGATGAGCGGACTGGACCTTTTCGGTGGGGAGCAGGAACGAGAGATCCCGGGTATCGCGGTTAAGGACCTCGAAGGCCGCCCTCCGCAGGCAACTCCGTCCGAGTTCTTCCTCGCACTCGTAAATCTCCGCCCGATACCTGCCGGGACCTTCAGTCAGGAAAAAATCGACGTTGAAGGTCGTGCTTTCAACCGGAATGCGCCGCTCCAACGGCTTGGAGGAGAAGGTATCGGAAGCGATGTCCTGTTTGGCGATCGCGAGCAGAATGCCGCGGATCGGGCGCGAAGCTATCCCCTCGAGCGTGAGCCGGCTATCGTCGGTTTCAGTCTCGGAGAGACGGTAGCCGTTGCTCACCCTCTCTCGTTCCCTTGCCCGCTCCTCGGCTGCTCTCTGCATCTGGTCGAGCCGCGTCGAAGCTTCTTTGACGGCGCCCTGAAGCGCGTCCAAAAAACCCGCATGGACCGATGGTGAAAAGCCAGAAAAGGCGAGAAGCATCCAAAGCGAAGAAATCACGGCATCACCTCATGAAAGAGCCATTGCCCTATTAAAGGCCCGATAGAAATATATTATTAGACTTGTTTCGTCAACTATACAAATATACGCTTAGTTCCGCTTACTTATATCATTTTAACCGTCCCAGGGGCCGGCATTTGCATGGGGCACGGACAGCACCCGTGGCGTGCGGACGCACGCAAAGGAGCCGAACTTCATGCGCTACTATCGCCTCCCCTGGTCCTTCACCGATAACGCAATCTCCTGGCTCGAGGTCACCACGAGCTGCAATCTCGCCTGTAAAGGATGCTACCGCCCCAAGCACGGCGGCCATAAGAGCCTGGAGAAGATCCGCGAGGATCTCGATGTTTTCGAGAAGCACCGCAAAAGCGACTGCATCAGCGTCGCGGGTGGCGATCCGCTCGTCCATCCGGAGATCGTGGAGATCACCCGCATGATCCGAGAGCGCGGCTGGAAGCCCGTCATCAATACCAATGGCCTCGCATTATCCCGGGAGCTTCTGCGCAAGCTCAAATCGGCAGGCGTGTTCGGCTTCACCTTTCACATCGATACCTCGCAGAAGCGTAAGGACTCTCCGGTGGCCGCCGCCGAGGGCGATCACAACGCTCTCCGCCAGCGGATGGCCGAGATGCTCGCTCAAGCCGGCGGGATCTCCTGCGCATTCAACCAAACGGTGTCGTCCACCACCCTGAGCCAGGTCCCCGAAGTCGTGGCCTGGGCCAGGAGAAACCCGGAGATCGTTCACACGGTCGTATTCATCCTCTATCGGGAGCCGCGGCTCTACGGCGACTTCGACTTCTACGCCCACGGACGGAAGGTGCCGCTCGCAGCCACCTACGAGAAGACCTCGGATTGGGCAGGCAATCGAGCCCTGAAAGCCTCCGACGTCATCAAACAGATCCGCAAGGTGGAGCCCGGCTACGAGCCCAGCGCCTATCTCAACGGAACCGAGGATCCCGAAAGCACGAAGTGGCTCATCGCGACCCGGGTGGGCAATGAGCGCGAGACTTTCGGCTATGTCACGCCACGGTTCATGGAAGCCGTTCAGCAGGGACATCGCCTGCTGCGGGGGCGCTGGCTCAGCTACTCCTCGCCGCGCTTCCTGAGCGCAGGGGGCAAAGCGGCGCTGGCTTTCTCCCTAATCGACCGAGGAATGCGCAAAGCGGCGAAGCGATTCCTCCAGTCCGCGCTCCGAGCTCCAAGCACGTTGGCGCGAGGCACGCATCTGCAGACCTTCACCATCATCCAGCCCGTGGACATTCTCCCCGATGGACGGATGAACATGTGCGATGGCTGCCCGGACATCACCGTGCATGAGGGCCGGCTGCTCTGGAGCTGCCGCCTGGAGGAGGTCAAGAAATACGGCTGCTTCGTCAATGCCGCCCCCCGGGACGCGGCTTAGAGACAAAGCTCACCGGGTTTCCCCGAGCCGCAAGACGTAGCGAGCCCAAACGTAGACGAGTCCGGCCAGATTCCCGCCGACCACGAGAAGGATCAGCAGGATAAGATTCATCGCGGCCGGATGCTTCTGATTGCCGAAGAGCAGGATGGCGAAGGTCGAGGTCGCCACGATCAGGCTCACGCTGATCATGAGCAGCACCGGTGCGTTTTGCCGGTTTCTCAGCAGGGAGCATCCCGCCAGGATCAGCGAGACGCAGACCAGCAGCTCCGAGGCCACGTGCGAAAGCAGCAGCCAGAATGCCGCCCCTCCCTCCCCGCCGCCCTCCCCGCCCGCCAGGAAGCTGCGCCAGCCTTTGATCATGAGCCATGCCCAGGCGGTCAGGGCCAAGAGCCCGAGGCCGACGAACGCGACACCCGCGAATCGCCGCGGCCGGGTCAAGGGCGGCATCGAGCCGCGCGTCGAAAGTCCTGCGAAAAAATAGCCGACATAGACGAAGATGAACAGGATCCCGAGAAGCGCGAGGATCAGCGTGGTCGAATCCATCTCAGGCTGCCCAGCCGCTCTCGCCGATGGCGCGCTCGATCTTCTGGCGAAGCTCGCGAATCGCAACGCCCGGCATGATTCGCTCGGCATCTCGCAACAGATCCCATTCCTCCATGCGGCAGTGGTCCTCGAGCAGCGAGAGGAACTCCTGAAGAAGGCGTCGGAGCTCCGCCTCGCCCGCTTCCTTCATGATCCTGCCCAGAAGCCGACGCAACTCCCCGCTCTCCAGGCGCAGCACCTTGACCTGGCGCATGAGCTCCTCGTGCGGTTCGAGCTCGGGATAGAGCCACGCTTCTTCCAGGCGCAGGTGCAGTTCCAGCTGGCGCGCCAGCTTCTGCAGGAGCCAGTTTCGCTCGGCCGAAAAGGGTGTTTGGGCGGCCCTTCGCGCCAAACCGCACATCTGGTCATGCTGCGAAACAAGTGATCGGAGTAGATTCATGTTCCCTCATGAACGCGGCAAGCAACGCACGTGCCGCGGAAGCGCTTCCCCCCTTGGCTCGCTGCCCAAAAACTGCTATCTTCGCAAGCAATTATGTCCAAAGAGCCCTCACGCGAATTGCCCTATCTTCCGGTCAAACCCGATGTCCAGCTTCCCGCCCAGGAAGAAAACATCCTCTCCTTCTGGGACCGAGAGAAGATTTTCCAAAAGTCACTCGACCCCGCCGGCCGGAAGACTTACAGCTTTTATGACGGGCCCCCGTTCGCTACAGGCCTGCCCCACTACGGCCATATCCTCGCGGGAGTACTCAAGGATATCGTCCCGCGCTACTGGACCATGAAGGGCTACACCGTCCCACGCCGCTTCGGCTGGGACTGCCATGGTCTGCCGGTCGAGTACGAGATCAACAAGGCACACAAGATCGAGAGCCGCAAAGACGTCCTGAAGATGGGCGTCGACAAGTACAATGCCGCGTGTCGCGGGATCGTCGAGCGCTACTCCGAGGAATGGAAAAAGACCGTCCGCCGGGTGGGGCGCTGGGTCGACATGGACAAGCCTTACTTCACCATGGACGTCAGCTTCATGCAGAGCGTGTGGTGGGTCTTCCAGCAGCTTTACCAGAAAGGGCTGATTTACGAGGGTTACAAGGTCGTCCCTTATTCGGTCGGGATCTCGACGCCGCTTTCGAACTTTGAAGCGAACCTCAACTACAAGATGGTGCAGGATCCCGCGATCACGATCACGTTTCCCGTGATCGGTCAGCCGGGGCTCTCTTTTCTTGCTTGGACGACCACGCCCTGGACGCTCCCGAGCAACCTCGCGCTCGCGGTACACCGCGACTTTGACTACGTGAAGGTTCGCGAGCTCGCCTCCGGACACCAATACATCCTGGCGCACGCCCTGCTCCCGGCCGTATTCAAGGATCCTCAGAAAGAAATCGAGATCCTCGAGACCGTCAAGGGCGAGAAGCTTTTGGGACTTCGCTACGAGCCGCTTTTCACTTATTTCGCCGATCGCGCCGCCAAGGGTGCGTTCCGTGTCATCCATTCCGACCACGTCACGACCGAAAGCGGCACCGGCATCGTGCACATGGCGCCCGCGTTCGGCGAGGAGGACTATTACGCCTGCGCCCGCGAAGGGTTGCCCATGGTCAATCCGGTCGATGACGACGGAACGTTCACGGGCGAGGTACCCGCTTATCAGGGCCGGCGGGTGAAGGACGCCGACAAGGACATCATCGCCGAGCTCAAGAGGAACGGCCGCGTCTTCCGCCAGGAGACGCTCGATCACAGCTACCCGTTCTGCTACCGCTCGGACACGCCGCTGATCTACCGCGCGGTCTCGAGCTGGTTCGTCGCGGTCGAGAAGATCAAGGATCGCATCGTGGCGGCCAACAAGACGACCGAGTGGGTGCCCGATCACCTGCGCGACGGGCGCTTCGGCAACTGGCTCGAGAACGCCCGCGACTGGGCTGTCTCGCGCAACCGCTTCTGGGGCACGCCGATCCCGATCTGGCGGAACGCCGAAGGCGAGATGCTCTGCATCGGCTCGCGCGAGGAGCTCGAGCGCCTTTCGGGACAGAAGGTACACGACCTCCACATCGACGTCGTGGACAAGATCACGATCCCCTCTCCCACGGGCAAGAGCCCGCTCAAGCGCGTCGAAGGCGTGCTGGACTGCTGGTTCGAAAGCGGCTCGATGCCTTACGCGCAGTGGGGCTATCCCCATGCCAACGAGGCGGAATTCAAAGCTGCTTTTCCGGCCGATTTCATCGCCGAGGGCCTCGACCAGACCCGGGGCTGGTTCTATACGTTGATGGTGATCGGCGCCGCTCTTTTCGATCGCGCGCCGTTCCGGAATGTTATCGTCAACGGGCTCGTGCTCGCCGAGGACGGCCGCAAGATGTCCAAGAGCCTGCGCAACTACCCGGACCCGATGGAGGTCCTCTCCCGGCATGGCGCGGACGCGCTCCGATTGTATCTGATCGACTCGCCCGTGGTGAAGGCGCAGGAGCTCAAGTTCTCCGAAAGCGGCGTGCGCGACATCGTCCGCAAGATCCTCTTGCGCTGGTGGAATTCCTACGCGTTCTTCGTCAACTACGCCAACATCGATGGCTTCGTGCCGCGGGGGGACGCGCACGCGTCCCCCAACATCCTGGACAAATGGGTGATGTCGCGCCTGCATTCGCTCGTGGAGAACACCCACCGGGAGATGTCCGCGTACCGGCTGTACAACGTCGTCCCGCAGCTCCTGCAGTTCATCGAGGAGCTCACGAACACCTACATCCGCTTCAACCGTTCGCACTTCTGGCAGGAGGGGATGCCCGAGGACAAGCGCCTGGCTTACGAAACGCTGCACGAGGTGCTGCTCACGCTCGCGCGCCTCATGGCGCCGTTCGCGCCGTTCCTGGCGGAGAGCACGTACCTGAACCTCGCGCGCGTGCTGCCCGGGAACAAGCGCCGAGAGAGCGTGCACCTGGAGCTCTTCCCCGAGGCCGACGGCCGCAAGATCCATCGGGAGCTCGAAGAGGCCGTGAGCGCCATGGAAGCGCTCGTGACCCTGGGGCGCAACCAGCGCGAGAAGATCGGCGTCAAGGCCAAGATCCCGCTCAAGTCGATGCGGATCATCCATCGCGATGCCGCGCTGCTTGAGAACCTCCGGAAGTTCGAGCCCTACTTCAAGGACGAGCTCAACATCCAGGCGATCTCCTATGACAGCAACGAGGATCACTACGTGCAAGTCACGGCGAAGGCCAATTTCCCCGTTCTGGGCAAGCGCCTGGGACCCAAGATGAAGACCGTCGCGGGGGCGCTCCAGAAGCTTCCGCTCCCGACGCTCCTGGAGCTCGAGGCCGGCAAGACGCTCGCGATCGAGGGCGAGCCCATCAACCTCTCGGACATCGAGATCCGGCGCGAAGCGAAGAGCGGGCATCCGAACCTCGCGACGCACTCGCTGGTTTCCATCGAGCTGGATCCCGAGGTCACGCCCGAGCAGGAACGCGAGGGACTGGCGCGCGAGATCACCCGAAAGATCCAGCAGGCGCGAAAGAACGCGGACTTCAACCTCGATGACCGCATCGCGCTCGAGCTGGGCTGCGAAGGCGCGTTGCGAGACGCGGCCGAGGCGCATCGCGAGATGATCTCCTCGGAGACGCTCGCCCTGGAGTTCGGGCTCTCGGCCTCGCCTCAGGGTGAGCACGTCGAAGAGGCCGATATCGATGGCGACAAGGTTCGAATCGGCATCCGGCGCCTCCGCAAGTGATCGCGGAAAAGCGACAGAAGTGACCCGGATGAGCGGTACCGGAAAAAAAACGGGCGGCGCGGCGCACTTCGAGTTCGAAGCGATCGGAGTGGTTCGAAGCTGCTTTCAGGAGAAATTCGGCATCCCTCGCCAACCGGGACTGGTGAGTGGAGCGCTGGGCACCGTCAAGCTCAAGGATGATCCGGATCTCAAGACGGCCATCCGCGGGATCGAAGGATTCAGTCATCTCTGGATCGTTTTCGTGTTCCATGAGCATGGCAGCCGCAAGTGGAAACCCAGCATCCGGCCGCCCCGTCTCGGAGGGGCCCGCAAGGTGGGCGTGCTGGCTTCGCGCTCCCCGCATCGGCCCAACCCCATCGGCCTGAGCGCGGTCGCGCTCGTCGCCTGCCGGCCCGACGCGCCGGGAGGACCGGAGCTCGACGTACAGGGAGTGGATATCCTGGACGGTACGCCCGTCCTCGATATCAAGCCTTACATCCCATACGCCGACGCCATCCCCGAGGCCCGTTCCGGCTGGGCGGATGAACCCATCGAGCGGACGCCGGTCGGGTTCTCGCCCGATGCGGAGGAGGACCTCAGAACGCGCGCCGCACGCGGGGACCTGGGGCCTGATGGCGAGACGCGGCTGCGCGCGCTCATCGTCGAGATGCTGGGACTCGATCCCCGCCCCGCGTTCCAGAAGTGTCGCTTCCCGCCCGCCTCGGCCGAGGCGCAGGGACGGCGCTACGGCTTCCTTCTGCTGGATCTCGACGTCAAATGGGAAATCCGTCAGGGAAGCTTCTGGGTGCTCCGCCTCGACTCAGGGCGTACGTGAGCTGAAGCTCAGGCACTTCACCGCGTTATCGGGGGCGATCCCGACCTCGATGGAGCGCGCGACGCACTCGAAGTCATCGTTATAGCGGCAGATCGACACCTTGCAGGCACCCACGCCCGCATTATTCTGCACGCTTTTGCTATGCGCGCCCGCGCTGAAATAGGTGTCACAGCCGGGATTCCGGGAGTCTCCGACGGTGATGGCCTTGGCGTGGCATTTCTGCTCGACGTTGTAGGTGCACTTCGTTACCGAACATCGGGCGACTGGCGGCATTTCGAGGATCATTTTCGACATGGAGATCGTGGGAAGCACGGATCATGCCGCCGCTCCGAAATCTCTTTAGTGCGGCATCAAGCGCCACCAGGAGCAGCGCAAAAGCTCCGGCGTAGGACCAGTAACGCGCCGGAACGGCCGCAGTGCCGAAGACGGCGTTCCCAGCGGGAGAATAGACCACCAGAACCACCGCCAGCAGCTCCAGCGCGATTCCCGCCAGGATTAGCCCAGTAGGGCGAAATCTCCACGGCGGCAGTGTTTCCCGCTCGCTGCGACAGACGAACACGTTCGCGATCTGCATGATCACGATCGTTCCGAAGCACGCGCCGGTCGCGGCGCGATAAGTGTCCGACTCCCTCGGAAGCGCGGTACCCCACGACCAGCCCGAATCAGCGAGAAAAAGAAGGAAAACGGTCATCGCGCCCAGCGCCTCGAGCAACCCCAGGAAAAGATAGGAGCGGAGGAAAACTCCGCGATCAAGCAGGCTCCCGCGGAATCGCGCCGGAGGTTGACGCATCACGTGTGGCTCAGGCGGCTCCGCCCCCAGACCCAGTGCCGGAACGATATCCGTGCCCAGATCGATTGCCAGGATCTGGATCACGCTGAGGGCGAGCGGCAGCCTGAAAAAGGCGAACGCCAGATAAGGAACCAGCTCGGGAACGTTCGAAGCCAGGATATAACTCAGAAACTTGCGGATATTCAAGAACACCGAACGCCCCTCTTCGATCGCGCTCACGATGGTCTCGAATCGATCGTCCAGCAAAATCATATCCGAAGCTTCGCGCGCGACGTCGGTCCCGCTCCGCCCCATCGCGACGCCGATGTCGGCCCGCCTGAGCGCGGGCGCGTCGTTGACCCCGTCACCGGTTACGGCGACGATTTCCCCCCGCTCCTGCAAGGCCTCGACGATGCGAAGCTTCTGCTCGCTGGCCACCCGGGCGAAGAGAATCGGTTCCGCTCCGAGCGCGAGCTTGAGCTCCGCGCCGGTCATCGCGACGAGGGCATCTCCCGTGATGATCCGCACCCCGTTCTCGCCGGCCAGCCCGCATTGGCGCGCTACCGCGAGCGCCGTTCCCGGATGATCGCCTGTCAGCATGATCACGCGAATTCCTGCTTCCCGGCACTTCGCGACCGCCGCCGGGACCCCCGGCCGGATCGGATCCTCGAGCGCCACCAGTCCTTCGAACGTGAGATCCCGCTCCAGGTATCCTCCTGTATATTCTGCGGGGAATTTACGCAGCGCAAACGCCAGGACCCGCATCCCATCGCGGGCGAGCGCTGCTTCCGCTTCCAGGAGAGCGTGCTTCTCCCGCACCCCGTTTTCCGGCGACAGCCTGCAAAGAGGAAGAACCGCGCTCAGCGCTCCCTTGACGTAAAGCGTTGCGCCCGCTTTGCGAAGATAGACCGTCGTGAGTCTCTTCCGATCGGTGTCAAAAGGGATCTCCTCGATGCGCTCCCCGAGCGTGCCGCTCGCCGCAAACCGCAGCAACGCTTGCTCCATGGGATCGCCACGCCCCTGCCGCGTGCTCTCGCAATGAGCCGCGATTTCGCGGATCGGGCTATTTGAAGGAAGTTCCCCGGGTTCCAGGAATCCGGGTGTTCGCGGCAAGTAGATTCGACGCACGCGCATGCGGTTCTGGGTCAGCGTTCCCGTCTTGTCCGTGCAGATTACCGTTGCCGAGCCCAGCGTCTGTACCGCCGGCAGATGACGAACCCAGGCCTGCCGCTGCATCATCCGCCGCGCGCCCATCGCAAGCGCGACGCTGACTGTCGGGAGCAACCCTTCCGGGACATTCGCGACGATGATCCCCACCCCGAAGAGCGCGCTCTCCATCAAGGGCAATCCCAGTGCCCATCCCATCAAGAAAAAAGCCGCGCCGAGAATGCAGGCCATTCCGGCCAGAAAGCGACTCAGTCGCCGAATTTCGGCCTGCAGGGGCGCCATCCGCGCGTGAACGGAACCCGTAAGCGCGGCAATCCCGCCGAAGCGGGTTCGCATCCCGGTGGCAAAGACGACCGCCCTGCAATGTCCGGAAAGCACGACCGAGCCGGCGAGCAGGATATTCATGGCACGCTCGAGCGACAATCCCGAGTCGCGCTCCGCGCTCTTGAACTCGGCCAAGGACTCGCCGGTGAGAGCGGAGACGTCCACGCGCGGAGCCCTGGCCTCCACGATCCGGCAGTCCGCCGGGACCCGATCGCCTTCGCCCAGCAGCAACAGATCCCCCGGAACGAGGGCCCGCGACGGAAGGCTCAGAAGCGTGCCCGCCCGCAACACCGCAACGCGATCCGGCAGCATTCCCCGGAGCTCCTCGATCATCCGCTCGGCCCTGTATTCCTGCCAAAAGGAGAAGAGCCCGTTCACGAGAATCACGCCGATGATCGCCGCACCCAGGAGCGCCATCCCCTGTCCAGGCGATGCCGCGTCGGCCAAAAATGCCAGTAGCGCGGCTACCCAGAGCACGAGCGCTAGGAAATGAAAGAATTGCGCGAAGAATCGCCTACTCCGGGAATACCGCTTCACCCCGGAGATCTCGTTCGGCCCGAAATGCCGCAGGCGTTCCGTCGCCTCGGCTTCCGTCAGCCCCGTGGATCGCGTTTGCAGCGCCTGCAACGCTTCCGGGCCACTCAACGTTTGGATCCGGTCGCCCATGCAACCCCAATGCAAGTTCCCGAGAAAGCGCGGGCTGGCATCGGTAATGCACCCCAACGGGCATGCTCCTGTGGGCCATCGATCCGCTCTCGGATAACACCAAAAGCCAGCACGAAAGCGCCGAACGCGCGCGCGCGCTCGGGGCAGCGCTCAACTGCGAGGTCCGGCCTGTTTACGTTTACGGACGCCTGACCGGAATCGGTCCCTCCGGAACCGCCTGGCTCGAGGGAGTCGCCGCGTCGCGCGGGATCGTCCAGGAACGCGTCTCCCGCTTCCTGAAGCGGGTCGGCGCTAAAGGATTTTCAAAGCCCGCGGGGCTTTTCCTCGACTCAAATTCCACCCAGCTCCGCGCCCAGGAGCTGGCCGACTATGCCCAGCGCAGCCGCGCCTGGGCCATCCTTTGTGAAACCCATGCGCGTCACGGGCTGGACCGGTTTTTTCTGGGAAGCTTCACCGAAGCACTCATGGTGCGCTCGCGGGTTCCCGTACTCAGCGTGAATCCGGGGGTGGCGCGCCTCCGGCTCGAACGCATCCTCTTCGCCACGGACTTCGGGCCCTACAGCCAGCAGGCGCTCCGCCGAGTACTCGAGCTTTGTCGCCGCTTGGGCGCCGAACTCGTGCTGATGCACGCCATTCCCAGGATCAGCTCCCTGACCGCGCTGTCGGAGCTCGCCACCGTTCCGCAGGGCATGCTGCCCACGCGCGCGCTTCCGGTTTCCGCGATCCGGGAGGAATCCGAGCGCAAGCTCCAGGTTCTGGCAGGACGCGCTGAAAAACAGGGCATTCCCACTCAAACCGTTCTCTGCCTGGATTCCGAGCACATTCCCGAGGCGATCCTGCACGAGGCAAAAGCCCGCAAGGTCGGCCTCATCGCGCTCGAGACCGAGAGTGGTCGCCTCGCTAGCGCCCTCATGGGAAGCGTGTCGCGGCAGGTGGTACGGCTCTCTCCGGTGCCCGTCTGGACGCTGCGCTCCCGCCTGGCCTTCGCCCGGCGCGCCCGGCCATCCGTCCGAAAAAGCCCGCTTGCCCGCGCAGCCTGAACAAGCGCCCGGTCTGGCTTCTCCATTGCAGAAAAACCCGCATGACCGGCCAGAATCCGCTCCACTCCCGCAATTTCTCCATGATCGCCTTTGACTGGGATGGCACCGCCGTCATGAATCGCCATGCGGACGCCACCGAGGCGCGGCAGGCCATCGAGCGCCTGCTCACCCTCGGGGTCCTGACGGTCGTCGTGACGGGCACGCATCGCGGACATCTCGATCGGCAGTTCGCGTCCGCGATTCCGGCGCATCTTCGCCATCGCCTCTATCTCGCGACCAACCGCGGTTCCGAGGTCTACGGCTACTCACAAGAGGGCGACTCCCGGCTGCTGTGGTCGCGCCAGGCCACGGCCCTCGAAGAGAAGCTGCTCGACGATACCGCCCTGGAGGTGAAGCGCCTGATCGGCGAACGTTCCGGCCTGGAGATCGGCATCGTCCATGACCGGCTCAACCGCCGCAAGATCGACCTCATTCCGGTCGCAGAATGGGCAGATCCGCCGAAATCGGAGATCGGGCGACTTCTCGAAGCGGTGGAAACACGCCTGGCGCGTGCGGGACTGACCGATGGCCTCAAGGGCGCCTTCGAGCTCACCCGCCGAATTGCCCTGGAGAAAGGGCTAAACGATCCCCGCCTGACCACGGACGTCAAGCACATCGAGGTCGGCCTGACGGACAAGTCGGACGCGATGAACTGGATCCTGCGCCGCCTCGCCTGGGAGTTCGGGATCGACCCCATCGAGGTATTGGTGGCGGGTGACGAGTTCGGCCCCATCGCCGGATTTCCCGGCAGCGATTCGCTGATGCAAACACCGGAGCTCAAAGAGGCGCTCTTCATCTCGGTGGGAAAAGAGCCGGGCGGCGTTCCCGCGGGAGTCGCGCATTTCGGCGGCGGCCCCGAACGCTTCCTGCGAATTCTCAATGATCTGGCCTCCCGGCTGGAGCAGGGCGCGACGCCTCCGCTTCCGGAGTCCCCTCATCTGGACCCCTCCTGGCTCGTCAGTACGACCGGCTATCAGCCCGCCCGGGAGCTCGAGACGGAGTCCCTGCTTGCCGTTTCGAATGGTTATGTCGGAACGCGCGGCACGCTCTTCGAGCACGCGTCGGCGCTCGGTCCCGGCACGGTCGTGGCCGGGGTCTTCGACCTCCCGGCCGCGGAAAACGCGGTTCCCGCTCTCGTAGCGGCCCCTGACTGGGTGCGCTTGCGGATGGAGCTGCTCGGCGAGGAGGAATCCGGAATTCCCGGCGGGACGCTCACTGACCACGAACGCACCCTGGACTTCCGACAAGGACTATTCTGGCGGGAATTTCGTCACCGCGACGACCGGAACCGCGTCACCAGCCTCAAGGGGTTCCGGCTCGCCTCGCTCAAGGACCGGCACCTGCTGCTTCAATCCGTCTGGCTTCGCGCGGAAAACTATTCAGGGAAGCTCCGCATCGAGGCGGAGATAGACCTGCATCCTTCGCAGCACCGGATGTTTCCGAACCCCTATCCCGTGCGGACCCTCGTCGGCCATGATCCCGATCGGAAGCCGGGCGACCCCATCATGGTCACATACTCCTACAAAGGCGGGGCGAGGATCGCGTTCGCCTCGACCTGCCGCCTGGTACGCGAGGACGGAACCGTCCTTTATCCCAGCGCGAGCCGCGTCCATGACCGGGTCGCCGAATACTGGGAGCTCGACGTGGAGCTAGGCCGTGCGTATCGGGTGGATCGACTCGTCTCGGTCTATACCAGCCGCGAGACCCCCAAACCGGCTCACGCCGCGGCCGAGCACCTCAAGCGCCTGCGGCATGAGGGCACGGAGCACGCGGTTCATTCCCACCTGGACGAGTGGAAACGCCGCTGGCGCGTCAGCAACGTGGAGATCGACGGCGATCCCCAGGCGCAGCGCGCGCTTCGATTCGCCTGTTACCACCTGCTCAGCGCGGCCAATCCCGAGGACGAGCGGGTCTCCATCGGAGCGAGGGCGCTCACGGGCAATGCCTACCTGGGTCACGTGTTCTGGGACACGGAGATCTTCATGCTGCCGTTCTTCACGCTGACCGCGCCGGACATCGCCCGCAGCCTGCTCATGTACCGCTTTCATACGCTGCCAGGCGCCCGCGAGAACGCGAAACGGCGCGGATACCGGGGCGCGCTTTACGCTTGGGAATCCACCGATACCGGGCTCGAAACCACGCCTTCGGTCATCCAGGCCCCCACCGGCGAGCTCATCCGCGTACTCACGGGCGAGCAGGAGCACCACATCTCGGGTGACGTCGCATACGCCGTCTGGCAGTACTGGCTCGCCACGGGCGATGACACCTTTCTCGCCGGGCCGGGACTGGAGATCCTGCTCGAGACCGCCCGTTTCTGGGCGAGCCGGTCGCGGATCGGCGGGGACGGAGCCTATCACATCGAAGCCACGATCGGCCCCGACGAGTACCACGAGAACGTGACCGACAATACTTATACCAACGAGCTCGCGCGCTGGAACATCCGTCGCGCGATGGACGCGTACGCCTGGGCCGAGAAGCGCGCGCCTGAAAGCGCCCGGGCGGCCGCGGAGAAGATCTCCCTGGAGCCCGCCGAATTCCTGCAGTGGGCGGAAGTGGGCGAGAAACTCGCTCGCAACCGCCGGAACGATGGGGTGATCGAGCAGTTCCGCGGTTACTTCGACCTGGAGAACCTCACGGCGGCCGCCGAGAGCCAGCCGGGGGGCGCGGATTTCCGCATCTTCCTCGATCTGGAGCGGCTCGGCAAAACCCAGCTCATCAAGCAGGCCGACGTGGTGATGCTGATGCACCTGCTCGGCGACCGGTTTTCCGAGGAGGAGAAGCGCCGGAGCTTCGATTACTACGACGCGCGGACCTTGCACGGCAGCTCGCTGAGCCCCGCGATCCACGCGCTCATGGCGGCGCGCCTGGGACGGATGGAAGCGGCCCAGCGCTACTTCAAGATGGCCTCGGAGATCGACCTGTTCAACACCATGGGCAACGCCTCCGGGGGGATCCACGCGGCGGCCCAGGGCGGGCTCTGGCAGGCCGTGCTCTTCGGCTTCGCCGGTCTCGAGCTTCGGGAGCAGGGAATCGCATTTTCGCCCCGGCTGCCGGCGCACTGGCAGGGCCTGCGCTTCCATCTGGCGTGGCGGGGACAGACCCTCGCCGTCCACCTCACGCCCGAGGAGCTCGAGGTCATCGCTTTCGGCTGGCTCAAGGTGCCTGTCCAAGTCGGAGGCGCGCCACCGATCGAGATTCCCCCGGGCGAATCCCGGAAATGGAGCCTTCAACCCGAACGCGCCCGGATCGCGTCCTGACAGGAGCCGCTCATGCCGCAGAATGCCCTCAAGAAGATTCTCGTTCCCATCGATGAAAGCGAGCGCTCGCGCAAAGCCATTCCGCTGGCACGCACGATCGCTCAGCTGGCCGGAGGCTCGCTCCACCTCCTGCACTCCGCGCCTGAACACCCCGGGCCCGCAGAAAGTCCGCGCGCCTTGAGACAGCGTCTGCGGCTCGCGAGCGAGGAGCTCGAGGGCGCGATCCTCGAGCAGGTCCCCGGACCGGCGAGCCGCGGCGTTCCTGAAAAGGCGACCGAAAGTCCTCAGTCAATGATCGTGATCTCGTCCTTTCTGCCCGAGGAGCCACGCCCAGCGGGGGGGCTCAGCGCGATGTCAGAGCAGATCCTTCGCAACGCGATCTGCCCGGTCCTGCTCGTTCCGCCAGACCCCGCCTGGGAAAAAAGCTGGCGCCCCACCCGGATCCTGCTCCCCCAGGACAGCACCGAGGAGACGGCAACGGCGATCGGTCCCGCCATCGCGCTGGCCACGCAAAACCAGGCACGCCTCCTGGTGCTGCACGTGCCGCGCTACTCGGCCGAGTCGCTCTCAGCGGAGCACGCGGCCCTGCCGTTCCCGCGCTACATGGACCAGCCCCAGCACGAGTTCCCCGCGTGGAAGCAGGAATTCACCGAACGTCTGCGGGAGCTCGCGCGCATCCCGCCGGAGCTGGATATCGAACTTCAGGTCGCGCTCGGCGAGCCCGCCGAAGAAATCCTGAACTGGTCACGGAAGCTCGCCGCCGACCTGCTCGCGATCCCCTGGTACGGGAACTACGAGAACGCCGGAATCCTCCGCAAGGTACTGGCCGGTGTCGATCGCCCGGTCCTGACCCTGCCGTTCCGGAGAAGGCTCACTCGGAAATAGCCGCGGGAAGTTCGGACAGCTCGCCCAGCACCCGCAGCTTTGCCGCCGGCTCTCGCGAGCCCAGAACCTTTTCGCGCGACCAAACCGGCGTGTAATGACGCCCGCGCAGGAAGAGCCGCATGCCTTCGAAAGCGCTCCCGCGGGTGCGCGCCAGATGCAGCGGCAGCGCCAGATCCAGCGAAAACACGTCACCAATCACCGCGCCCGGCCGCTCCTCCTCCAGGATGCGCTCATAATGAGGCCGGCTCGTCTCGACGAAGTACGCGCCCACCTCGAAGCCGCGGCTCACGTCGCCCAGCTCGAATTTCATCGCGCCGCCACGCACACGGAAGCGCGCCCGGGGATCCTGGTCGTGGCTCACGGCCTGGATCCCGCCCGAGGCGAAGATCTCCAGGATGCGCTGAGTGCCGGAGTTGGAGACGACCACGAGCTCGTGGCCCGCCCCAAGCAGCGCCTCGATCATTCCGCGCGTCTGCGGATCGATCGGCTTGATCTGCCCCGCCTGTGTCTCCTTGAGCATCATGCCGTAGCAGTGATTCGCAAAAGCGTTGAAATCGGCGAAACCCTCGCGCTCGAGCGCGCCCTTGAGGTCGGCGAGGCCATGCTCGTCGCGCGCGGCCCAGAGCTCCAGACAGGAGGCCAGGCCGTTGTTTCGGATGAACAGATCCTCGTTGGCGAAAGCGGTGACCCGGCCCCGAACCTTCCAGCCATGAAGATGCGGATTGCGGTCCAGCTCCGCGTCGGCAAAGGCGAGCCACTGATCTACCTGCGCAGGCTTTCGGCCGCTCACCCGCAACAGCTCCTCGCGCAGGATCTCGCGAACCCGGTGGCCCTCTTCGGTGAGATCGGTCAGCACGCCATCAAAATCGCTCACAATTTTCATGTAACCAGTCCTCGCATAACTTTCGCAACGCATCAAGGGCCTGGGTGGCGAACGACTATTGACCACTTGCGCTAGCGTGACGCGTTATCCCGACTTCTTTTCCAGTTGCCTTAAACGCTGTCGACAAATTAACTTAAGACCGCCCTTATGATGACACCCGCCTCCGGTACGCCTGTGATGAAGCCCCCCTTGCCCATCGAAGGGATCTCTGAAAATTTCCGAAACAAGCGGGTCGCCTTGATCGGCGCGCCGACGGATATCGGCGCCGGCCATCGCGGCGGCTCTATGGGCCCTGAAGCGCTCCGCGTCGCGGGAATTCAACACGCGCTGGCGTCCCTGGGCATCCATGTCATCGATAAAGGAAACGTTTCCGGTCCGCCCAATCCCGTGCTCCCGCCCAAGGATGGCTATCGGCATCTCGATGAGACAGTGACCTGGTGCGAACGCGTCCGCGACGCCATCTACGAAACACTGCGCGACGGCGACTTTCCGGTCATGCTGGGTGGCGATCACTCCCTGGCCATCGGTTCGGTCGCTGCGGTTTCCCGTTATTGCCAGGAGCGCAGCAAGCCGCTCGTCGTATTCTGGCTCGACGCCCACGCCGATTTCAACACGCCGGACTCCTCGCCTTCCGGAAATATCCACGGAATGCCCGCGGCGGTGCTCGCGGGATACGGACACCCGAAGCTGCTCGGCATCGGCAGCTCGCGTCCGGTGCTCGAAGCGTCCCGCATCGTGCAGATCGGCATTCGTTCGGTAGATGCCGTCGAGAAAATCAAGGTTCGCGAAGGTGGAGTGCGTGTTTACGATATGCGCCAGGTGGATGAGGTCGGCATGCGCGGTATCATGGAAAAGGCCCTCGATTTCGTTCGCAGCGAGAATGCCCACCTGCACGTGAGCTTCGACGTGGACTTCCTCGACCCGATGATCGCGCCGGGAGTGGGAACCACCGTCTCCGGCGGTCCCAATTACCGCGAAGCCCAGCTGTGCATGGAAATGATCCACGACTCCGGGCTGCTGGCCTCGCTCGACATCGTCGAGCTCAATCCGGCCTTCGACCTTCACAACAAGACGGCGGAGCTCGCGGTGGAGCTGGTGGAAAGCCTTTTCGGAAAACAGATTCTCGCCCGCAATCCCGCGCGTCCCATCCCGAGTTACTGAGCCGGGGGGCGCGCGAGGTACCACGCCGCGGACGAAGCAACCATCGAGGAAGCCACATGAGCCACACCGGGGAAATCATCGCTTTGACTGAAAAATGGAGCGCGCGCAACTACCAGCCGCTGCCAGTGGTGATCAGCCGGGGTGAAGGCGCCTGGGTCTGGGACGTCGAAGGCAACCGATACCTGGATTGCCTGAGCGCTTACTCCGCGCTGAACCAGGGGCATCGGCATCCCCGCATCCTGCAGGCGCTGCTCGAGCAGGCGGCCAAGATCACGGTCACCTCCCGCGCGTTCCACAACGAGACGATGGGCGCGATGCTGGCGAAGCTCTGCGGACTTTGCGAGATGGAGATGGCGCTGCCCATGAACACCGGGGCCGAAGCGGTGGAAACCGCCGTGAAAGCCGCCCGGAAGTGGGGATATCAGATCAAGGGCGTTCCCGCGGACCAGGCCGAGATCATCGTCTGTCGCGACAACTTCCATGGGCGCACGACCACGATCGTGAGCTTCTCGTCGGAGTCGCAGTATCGCGAGGGCTTCGGGCCTTTCACACCGGGCTTCAAGCTCGTGGATTTCGGGGATATCGGGCAGCTCGAACGCGCGATCACGCCCAATACGGTCGGCTTTCTCGTCGAACCTATCCAGGGCGAGGCGGGCATCCTGATCCCGCCTGAGGGCTACCTGTCGAAGGCCCGCGAGCTTTGCTCGAAAAACCGCGTGCTCCTGATGCTTGACGAGATCCAGACGGGGCTCGGGCGGACCGGCCGGCTTTTCGCTTATCAGCACGAGAAGAACGCCAAGCCTGATCTTCTGATCATCGGAAAAGCCCTGGGCGGCGGGGTTTACCCGGTTTCGGCCGTCGTAGGTTCGCGAGAGGTGCTGGGCGTATTCCGGCCCGGCGACCATGGAAGCACTTTCGGTGGAAATCCCCTGGGAGCGGCAGTGGCGATGGCTGCCCTGGACGTGATCATCGACGAGGAACTGTCCCGGAAGTCAGCCGAGTCCGGACGGACCCTGATGGAGATGCTGAGCGCGATCCCTTCGAAGCACGTGCACGAGATCCGGGGACGTGGCCTGATGATCGCGGTGGAGATCGCGAAATCCTCGGGTCCCGCCCGCCCGTTCTGCGAGAGGCTCATGAAGCTCGGCGTGCTGGCCAAGGAAACCCATCACCAGACGATCCGGCTCGCCCCACCCCTGAGCGTCGGGCGCGTCGAGCTCGACCTGATCGCGAACGCCTTCAGAGAGGCGCTCCGCTAGGCCGTGCGTCAATCTTCCAACAGCGCGACTTACCGGCGCGGAGCACTTGTGCAAGCAGGCCCGCTCCTTTAAATTAAATAGACGCGATATCAATCCAGGAAAAGGATTCCAGCATGACCGCCGAAGCGCAAAAGATCCTGATCGTCGACGATTACGAAATGGTCCGAATCATGCTCAAGCGCTGCCTGAACCAGCTCGGCTACGCGAATGTCGAAGAGGCCGTGGACGGTCAGCAGGCGCTGGAGAAGCTTCAATCCGCGACCGAAGCGAACTCCCCTTTCTCGATGATCTTCTCGGATCTCAACATGCCCCGGATGAACGGCTTTGAGCTCCTGTCGGCCTGCCGGAAAGCGCCGGCGTACCAGCGACTCCCGTTCGTGATCATCAGCGCGGAGGCCGAAAGCGACTACATCTCGCAGGCTCTTCAGCACGGCGCGAACGATTACATCATCAAGCCATTTTCGACGCAGACGCTGCAGAAGAAGCTCGAACGGATCAATGACCTCCTCAAGAGGAGCGCCGCCAGCCGCTGAGCGGCGAGCGGAAGCGAGGCAATGAAGGCGCTGCTCCTCGATGACGCGCTGTCGGCCACGGTGATCCGCGGCGTCTGCAAGTCGTTCAGCGAGCTTTTCGCGAGTCCCCCGACGCCCGGGGAAATCTGCCACTCGGGCAGCGCCGCCGCCCGAGGCGACGTCAGCGGCATTCTCGGGATGATTCAGGAACGCCCCGAGGCCTCGCTGGTTCTCTCCTTCCCCAAGGACACGATCTGCGCGCTCATCTCCCGGATCTACGGCCGCCCCTTCCCGGAGATCGACCGCTCGGTGCGCGAAGGCGTGGGTGAGCTCACGAACGTCCTCTATGCCGCGATCAAGAAGGACCTCAACGATCGCGGTCACGAGTTCAAGATGTCCATCCCCAGCGTCATCTCGGGTCAGGATTTCAGCGTCGCGGCCGGAGGGGGCGAGACCCTGCTCGTGCCCTTCATGCTCAAAGAAGGCCCATTCTGCGTGGAGATCACCCTTCTACCCGCGCAAGACCCGCGCTAGCCTCGGCTGGGGCCAGCAGCGCCGCCTCGAGCTGCCGTCGGATGTCCAGGATCGTACCCGTCCCGCCCGCCGCGCCGAGCCGGATCGCCTCGCGCGGCATCCCGAAAACCACGCATGAGGAGCGCTCCTGCGCGAAAGTCATCGCGCCGGCCTTGCGCAGGGCCAGCAGTCCTTCGGCCCCGTCCGCACCCATTCCGGTGAGAATGGCCGCAAAAACCCGCTCGCAGCCGTAACGGCCCGAGGATGGCTCCGCGACCGAGCGGAACAGGAAGTCCACGCTGGGTCGATGGCCCTTGATTGGGCCCGCGGAGGATACCACCGCCTCATATCCGCCCGCCGCATGACGGGCGCCGAGATGAAAATCGCCGTCAGCCATGTAGAGGCATCCGCGCTCGAGCCTGAGCCCCTCTGCGGGTTTCACCAGCCTGAGCCCCGAAAGGCCGCTGAGATGCCGCGCGAAGGCCCTGGAGAAGTTCTCGGAGATATGCTGCACCACGAGCACCGGCGGGGCGTCCGGCGGAAAGCTTCCGAGCAGCCTTCCCAACGCTTCGGGGCCACCGATGCTCGCCCCGATGAGGATGAGCTCAGGCCGCCGCAGCGCCTGGCGCCCGATCGCCTGATCCGAAACCGCCAGGGCCCCGCCTCCCGCCTCCGTGCCTTCCATCAGGCCACGCAAGCGCCCGAGGATCTCCTCGCGGTTGCTCACGACGTTGCCTTTATGGAAATAGTCCTGTGCGCCATTCTCGAGCGCGCCGAGCGTGGCGGCGGCCTGGGAGGGATAATCGTCCGAAATGATCACGACCGGAGTCCCGAGGCCCATCGCCCGGCGCTCCTTGAGCCAGGTGAGGCCATCCTTTTCCGGCATATTCAGGTCCAGGGTGATGAGCTCCACCGTCTGCTCCGACAAAACGCGCGTCGCCTCGTCGGCGGACGCGGCGGTCACCGCCTCGAGCTCCGGCGCGCTTTCGATCAGACGCGCGATGATCCGCCGCACGGACGCGGAATCGTCGACGACGAGCACCTTCTTTCGCCGGGCCATCGCCGGTCCCGGACCCTGGGCCGCAGCCGCCGTGCCCGCCTCGTAGATCGAATTTCCCCGCGGCACCAGCCCGTAACGGGAGGATTCAAGGCTCTCGCTGTGGCCCAGGCAGAGCAGGCCGTCCTTCGCGAGCAGGCGAAACATCGCGCCCACGACCCGCTCCACGACTTCCGGCGCGAAGTAGATCAGGACGTTGCGGCAGGCGATGAAATCGAACGGCGGCTCCTGGAGCGCGTCCCTGCCGAGCTTCACCAGATTCCACGCCTGAAAGCGGCAGCGCCTGCGGATCTGCTCGTCCACCGTGAAGAGCCCGTCGGACTTGCCCGAGCCCTCGAGCACGAGCGCGCGGTACTCTTCCGGGATGCGCGCCGACTCGGAGCGCGGATACACGGCCTGCCGGCACTTGGCCAGGCAGAGCTGGTCGATGTCGCGGCCCTCGAGCACGTAATCGAATCCGGGATTTTTCCTCCGAAAGCGCTCCAGGACCAGCCCGAAGGAGTAGACCTCCTCGCCCGTCGAACAGGCCGCCGAGAGGAAACGCAAAGGCTTCCGGGTCGTGAAGCGACCGCGGGTGGCCTCGAGAAATTCCTGAAAATGCGCGAAATGAGGCTCCTCGCGGAAAAAACTCGTCGTGTGCACGAGCAGGGCCGAAATCAGGTAAGGGAGCTCCTCCGCACGTGTCTCCACGAAGCGCAGATACTCGAAGAGGCTCTCGCAGCCCGTCACCTCGAGGCGCCGGGCAACATTGGCGAGCGCGAGCTTCCCTCGGACGGAATTACCGGTCAGACGCTCGGCGAGCCCGAAGATCGCGTCGGCGTCCTGGGGCGAGAAGCCATCAGCTTCCATCGCCCACCGGCCCCAGCCTCGAGCTTCTCAGGTGCCGCAGGTCCTCCGCCCCGAGGACCTTGTTGAAGTCGATCAGCGAAACCAGCCTGTCATTGAATTTCCCGATTCCGATGAGGAAGTCCGAAGGCACCTCGGTCTCGACCTTGGGATGGCGCTCGATATCGTCCTCTCCGAGATCGGTCACGACCTCGACCTTGTCGACGATCGCGCCGATCGGCCCCACCGCGCTGTCGAAGATGACGAACGCCAGCGTGGGCGGCGAAACCTTCTCGTGCCCGAAACGCACGCGCAGATCGATCATCCCCACGATCTCGCCGCGCACGTTGATGACTCCGGCGAAATACTTCACCGCATTGGGTATCGGCTTCACCGCCTGCGGCTCGAGCACCTCGCGCACGCCGAGGATCGGCGTGCCGTAAAGCTCCTCGCCCAGACGGAAGATCAGGTATCGCGACTCGCTCTCCCGACCCCAGTCCACGCGCGCGCCGCCGCGGCCCGCCTTTTTCCTAGTTTCGCTCATCGGAGCTCCTTCTGGCGGAATCCCGGGACCTGATCCTGCGGAAGTAGGAACGCGCGATCGATCCGAGCCCCACGATCATCCCGGGCTCGCCGTCGCCGAGAATCGTGCCGCCGACGAAGCCCGGAAGCTCCGCCATGTTGCCAGTCAGCGCGCGCACGACGATCTGCTGCTGACCGAGGATCTCGTCGACCTCAAAAGCGATCATCCCCTCCTCGCACTGCGCGAGCAACGCTGGAATCCGCGCGCGCCCCCCTACCGTCGCTTCCGAAGCCGTGACGGCCTCCGTTCGCGGCAGGTAATCCCGCATCCGCTCCACCGGAACGACGTCGTCGCGCAGCCGGATCACGTGCCCGCGCGAGCCATGGCCTTCCTGCCGATAGCCCGCCAGGTCCGCGACTTCCACCAGCTCGCGCATGGGCACCACGTACCGGAGCCCGTCGACGACGAAGACGACGGCCTCCATCAGGCTGACGCTCGTAGGAATCGAGAGCCGCAGCGCGGTCCCGCGCCCGACCTCCGATTCGATCGCGACCGCCCCGCCGAGCTCGGAGATCACGCGATTCACGACATCCATCCCCACGCCCCGGCCGGAGAACTCCGTGACCTGCTCCGCGGTCGAGAAGCCCGGCAGAAAGACGAGATTGAGGATCTCCGAAGTTTTAAGCTCCTGGGACGGCTGAACGAAGCCCTTTTCCACGGCCTTGGCCAGGATCTTCTGCGGGTCCATCCCGCGCCCGTCCTCCTTCACCGTGATGATCACGTCTCCGGCATCCTGGAACGCCGAGATGACGAGGGTGGCGGTCTCGGGCTTTCCCAACGCCGGTCTCTCACCTGGCGGCTCGATGCCGTGATCCACGGCGTTTCGCAGGACATGGATCAGGCTGTCGGTGATCTTCTCGATCACGGCCTTGTCGAGATCCACGTCGGCGCCCTCGACGCGGATATCGACCTTCTTCCCCTGGCTCAAGGCGACGTCACGACCGACTCGCTCGAGCCGCTGAAACAGGCTTCGGAGCGGCTGGAGGCGAAGCGACATCACCTGCGCCTGGACCTCCCGGATGATCTTGTTGCTGAGTGAGATGGCATCCTGCGCGGCCTTGCCGTGCAAGGTTCCCGTCTGGCGGCTGTGCCAGACGATGGCCTGCTGGATCGAGAGCTCGCCCACGATCTTCAGGAGCGCATCCACGCGCGAGGCGGGTACGCGGATCTGCTCGCCCGCCTGGCGCTGCGTGGCCGATTTCTGCGCCGCCAGGGCTCGCGCAACCGTATCGGACGAGACCATTCCCTCGTCGACCATGACTTCGCCGAGCTTGCGGTTCTGGAGCTTCACGGCCCGGTCGAGCTGCTCGGGCGTCACCTCGCCCTTTTCGACCAGGATCTTGCCGATCGCGGTCGGATCCAGGCGCGGAGGCACCGCGGGCGCGGGCGCGGGTTTCGTGAGATCGGGCACGAAGTGAGGATCCTTGCGCAGCCGCTCCAGCCAGTCGCGCAGGACCGCCTGCGAGCGCCCGAGGAGCGACTTCGCTTCAGCCAGCCTCGCCGCGCCGCCACCTTCTTCGGCCAGAGCGAGCACCGGCTCGAGCTCGGCGAGATAGCCCGCGAGCGAAGAGAGGCCCACCGCGCCGGCGGCTCCCTTGAGCTTGAAAACGATGCGCGCCACGTTCTTCAGCTCCCGGGGATCGGAAAGCTCCGCGATCGCCCGGCCCAGGGCATCGGCTTGAGTCAGCGCCTCTTCAAGGAAAACCGCGAGGATCTCGGGGGCCGGCTGATTCATGGCCAGGCCTCAGTCCGGTTTCCGGCGGAAGGAGGAATCCGAGGCATCGACCAGCCCCGCTTCCGCCCGCTGAATGATCCGCTCGGCGAGAGCAGCCGCGCTATGCGCGGCTCCGGCTTCTCCCGCATCGCCCGCCGGCGGCTCGGGGGAATCGGAGTCGCGCGACTCCTCACGGACATCCTGCCCCGGCATCACCGGCGCGTCGCCCAGGATGAGCTGACGGATCTGCCTTGTGATCTGGGCGATCTGCCGGCTTTCGCCGGCGAGGAGCTTCGAGGAATGCTGCGCCTGCTTGGCGACGTTGCTGTTGGTGTGAGTGGTCTCATCGACCTGGATCATCGCGTTGGAGGACTGGCGCACGCCCTGCTCCTGCTCGGTGGCCGCCTCGTTGATGTTCTGGATCTGGAGCGAGATGCCCGAGATGTCGTGGGCGATCTCCTTGAAGGTCCTGAGCGCGCGATCGCTGACCTGCCGTCCCTCCTTCACGCGCTCCTCGGTGCTGCGCACGATCCGCTCCACGTCCTTCATGCTGCTCTCCAGGAGCGCCGCGATCTCCTTCGCGGCCCCGCCGCTCAGCTGCGCGAGGTTGCCCACCTCTTCCGCCACGACCGCGAAACCGCGCCCGTGCTGGCCCGCGCGCGCCGCCTCGATCGAGGCGTTCAGCGAGAGCAGCTGCGTCTTGAAAACGATGTCGTTGATCACGGCGGTCTTGGCCGAGATATCCTTGATGATGTCGGCCATGTCGTGCAGCTGGGCGTTGGCGCTCTCGATCGAGCTCATGGCCGAGACCATCCGCTCCATGATCTCCGTCCCGCTGCTCGTCTTTTCGGAGACCTTCTCGGTGAGGACATTGCAGTTACGGGCGTTCGAGGCGGTCTGGGCGAGCATGCTCGACATCTGGGTCATCGAGGCGACGGTCTCCTGAACGGCGGCGGCCTGCTTGGTGACTCCGCGCGAGAGGCTGTCGCTGCTCGTGGAGAGCTCCTCGGAGGCGAGCGAGATCGTGAACGAGGCGTCGCTCAGGCGATCGATGATGTCCTTCATCGACTGGATGACCGTCCGCGCGATCCCCATCAACGCGAGCGACAGCACGGCCTGGACTGCAAAGATACAGATGAACACGATGATGAAGGTCGTACGGAAGGCCTCCTCCAGGCGATCCTTCGTGTACGCCACGGTGAGTTTGCCCAGCGGCTTGCCGTCGGCGTCCTTGAGCTCCCGCGAGATCGTGAGAAGGCTCCCCTCGTCACGCGAGCGGTCCTTGGTGCCCTTGGTGAGCACCTTGCCCTGCGCGTCGGCGAAAAAAGCGTACGCCACGTCCTGATCCTTCTCGGTCTCGGTGACGAAGCCCTCCAGCGCGGTAAGATCGTAGTTGGCGAGATAGGTGCCGCCGGAGCGCTCCAGGAAATTCGCCGCGAACTCCATCTTCGACTCGATCGCGGCCTTCACGGTGGTGACGTTGTAGCGCACCATCACGTAACCAAGCGCCGTCAGCGCAAGGATCGAGATCAGGTTCACCGGAATCAGGATCCGCTTGGACAGAGCCGCGCGCGAAAGACGAAGCTTTCCGAGGAGGGACTGCGCCTGGGTTTCCGTCCTTGGAATCATCGTCAGCCCATCCGTTCGAGCGTCTGGTTGATCCTCGCCGCGAGAACCTCGACGTCGTCGCCGTCGCGCAAGGCGCAGGCGTAGTCCCGAACGAGATCGAGGAACGGCAGGCCCGCCCCCGCGAACTCGCGCAGCCGGCCCTCCTGCACGAACTTCTGGAGCCGGGTTTCGAGCCCGTGAAGGAAGTTGGAGAACTCCGCGAGCGCCACCATCCGGCCCCCGCCCTTCATCGAATGGACGAGACGCTTGAACTCCGCGAGCTCTGCCGGATCGGCGGACTTCTCGAAGCGCATGAGACAGCCTTCGCAATCCTCGAGCTCGGTCGGAAGATTCTCAAGGAAATCGCTACGCATCTCCGCCAGGAACTCGGCGTCGTCGTTTTGAACCATATTGTCAATGATAACGGCCCGACCGGGGATTGCAAGCCAGCGGAAATCTTTTGGCGACGGCTGGAAGTATTGTAAACTCCACACCATGACCACGTTCCAGACCTTCATCTACGCCCTGATCCACGGCTTCGCCGGCCTGCTTCCCATCAGCGCCCAGACCCACGATGCCTTCGTGGCGGAGCTGCTGGGTTGGCCTCTTCCGACCGGTCAGCTGGCGGGCGCCCTGAGCCTGGGCGCCTTTCTCGCCGTGCTCGTGCATTTCCGCCACGACTGGGCCAGCATGATCTCCTGCTTCCTGCAGGTCCTGATCTATCGCAAGCGCCCCATGACCTTGGACGAGCGGCTGCCCTTCTTCCTTTTCATCTCCACTGCTCCGGTCGCGGCCGGATGGTATTATTTCCATGAGCGGATCGCCGGCTTCCCGCTCACGCTTCTCCAGCTCGCGGGACTTTTTGCCGCCTTCGCGCTGCCGCTTTGGCTCAGCGAGGCGCTCGGGCGCAAGAACAAAGGCATGTTCGACTGGAACTGGCTGGACGCGCTCATCGTCGGAATTTTCCAGCTCGGCGCGCTTCTGCCCGGCTGCGGCCAGATGGCCGGCGCGCTTCCCGGCGCGCTGCTTCGGAATTATCGGCGCGAAGCCGCCGCGAAGTACGCGTTTTTCGCCGCCGCCCCGCTGCTCGGGGCCGCGGCCTACGTGGAGCTTCGCGGGCTGGATCTGCGTGCCTCGGCTCCGATGCCGGAGCTGAGCTGGCTCAGCTTCACGGTCGCCGTGCTCGTGACCTTGTTCGCGGGCTTGCTGGCCATCGGGGGCTTCATGCGCCAGATGCAGCGCAAGAGCTCGGCACAATACATCGTGTACCGCTGGCTGCTCGCCGCGGCGATGACGGGTGTCTACTGGTGGCGCTCCCGCCAGACCGGCTGAGCCGCCTGAGCGGAAAACTCAGGTCGCGGCCGCGCCGCCCTTGGCGTCGCCGTAATCCACCATTTCCTTGAGCTCCTTGCCCACCTTGAAGAAAGGCACGCGCTTGGGAGGGACCTGCACCACCTGGCCAGTCTTGGGATTGCGTCCCTGATAGCTGCCGTAGCAACGATTCACGAAAGAGCCGAAGCCCCGGATCTCGATGCGGTCGTCCTTCTTGAGCGCATCCGACATCATGTCAAAAACCATGTTAACGACCATTTCGGCCTGCTTGTGCTGGAGATGGGCTTTTTCAGCGATCACGTTAATCAGGTCGGCTTTTGTCATATCGGATCGAGGCTCCTTGTATCTCTAACGCTAAAGACAAGTCATGGCTTTTGCAAGACATTTAAATGAATTTGAGGATCGAGAGCACGATTTCAAAGGCGATCAGGAAGATGATGACCATCTCCAACAGGGTCTCCCGCTTGGATTTCGAGAGATCGACGATCACCTCGACGCTTTCCTGGATGATCTTGATCTTGTACTCGAGCGCCCGATAACGGGTCTCGATCTCCAGCATGTTCTTGAGCTCCTGATGCACCCGGTCCAGCTCGACGCTTTCCCAGGTCTCGTCCGGCGAGTCGACGATATAGAGATTCGAGATGATTTCCTGCTTGGTGTCCAGGCAGGTACCGATGAATTTGATCAGGTCCTCGGAGCTCTCGAGCATCCGGCCCTGCCGTTGGAGCTTTTTGGAATACGTATTGGTCTTCTCCAGGAGGTTCTCGATCAGGACCTCGTAGTATTCCAGCGCCGTGCTTTCCGCGAGCAGCATGCAGGCGATCTTCACGATCTGGTACGAAAGACTGGGCGCGACGATCCGATCGAAATAAACCTTCGCTCCGGGACCGGCGCCGGGCTGCACCTCCAGGAGAAAAACATCGGTCGGACTGCCGGTGCCGCCGGCCGGCGCCTGAACGGCGTCCGTCGGCACGCGACACTCCTGGAGCTTGCGCAGCTCGCGCTCCTGGATCTCCTCGGGCACGTTGAAAAAAACGACCGAGCCGTACTTGTAGACGAAAAGATAGGAATCCTCGCTATAGCGGACGATCAGCTCGTAATTCGAGAACTCCAGCGGGGCGAGCGTCAGCTTTTCGCGGAAATCCTTGAGCCTGAGGATCTCCGCGACATGCAATGCCTTGATGCGATAGACGCCGGCGGTGGCCGGGACAAGCTGAGCGGCGCTGGGATTTTGAGTGGCAACAGGGGCTGAAACGGCTCCGGAATCCATTCTTCAATCGTGCCACACTCCCCGAGAGGGCGCGAATATTTATCCCGTCAAATGCTTGACACGATTTTCTCCGCCCAGGAATTGACATCATTTCGCACAGGATTTAATACGCCCCAATGAACAAGACCGAGCTCGTCGACCTCGTTTCCAAGCAGACCCAAGCCACCAAGACCAGCATTGAGGACATCCTCAACGCTGCGATCGAGAACATCAAGAAGGCCGTCAAGAAAGGCGACGACGTCACGCTCGTGGGCTTCGGCACCTTCACCAAGAGCAAGCGCAAGGCCCGCAGTGGACGCAACCCGCAGACCGGCGAAGAGATCAAGATCCCGGCCGCGACGGTTCCCCGCTTCCGTCCTGGCAAGGAATTCAAGGAAGCCGTCCGCTGATCTCCGCAAGCTCGTTCAGTAGCGGATCTGAAACTCCACGAGCGCTCCGTCCGGAGCTTCCTCGAGGACTTCGAGCTTCGTGACCGAGGCCGAAGGCGGCCCCTTTCGGCACCATTCCAGCATCGCTTTCACTTCCGGCTCGGCTCCCAGGAAGACCGCTTCGACCCGGCCATCGTCAAGATTGCGAACGTAGCCGCGAAGCGCCCCCTGTTTTCGCGCCTGGCGGAATGTCGCGGCACGGAACCCCACGCCCTGCACCTCTCCAGTCACGAAAACGCGGCACTGGATCATAGCTGCCTCACCTCTTTGATACCCGGGGTTCCCCAGAGCTCGAGGACGAACTTCTTGTGATCATCCCGATGGCCGCTGTAGCGGCAGACGAGCTGGCTTTGACCGCGGCTCTCGTCGATATCGAAGTCATCGAGATTGAGATTGTTGTTGGCGAGCGCCTTGTTGATCTGCAAGCGTACCGCGCCCTCAGGATCCTCCGCCGTGATCTCGCAGGCAAAGCTCAGCGAGCGCCCCAGGATGCGATCCTCGAAAAGATTGGTGAGCACGAGCACGAGGACGACCGCGATCGAGCAGGCCAGTCCCACATCCCAGTAACCCGCGCCGATGCAGATGCCGATCGCAGCCACGACCCAGATCGTCGCGGCGGTCGTGAGCCCCAGGATCGTCCCGCGCGTCTGGATGATCGTGCCCCCACCGATGAAGCCGATCCCGGTGACGATCTGGGCGGCGATGCGCGAAGGATCGCCGGCCTTGGCCGCGTCGTCGCCGAGCGAGGTCGCAAGCAGCATCGAAATCGAGGTGTAAAGCGCGGAGCCAAAGCAGATCAGAATATTGGTCTTGATCCCAGCGGATTTGTTCTTGAGCTCACGCTCCAGACCGATGATCCCTCCACAGATCACCGCAAAAAAAAGCCTCACACCAAAAAACTGCAGAAGCTCCAGCAATGATCCATTCCCAAGGTGCGACATACGACCGAGTCTAAGACATCCCCCACCCGGTTTACAATCTAAGCTCCCGACTCTTCACGGAAATAGGTCAATTTAGAATCTTGTATTCTTTTTCATATTGTTGATTATACTTAACATAGGCGCAAGAAAACGAGGTTTCATCATGACGACGAAGACCCTTCCCCTGCTTGCAGCCCTATTTTTTTTCATGAGTATTGACGCCGTGCATCATTCGCTCGCATGGGCCGCCGGAAAGCCAAGGGTGCTGATGGGCTCCTTAGGTGACTCCATCACGGCCGCGACCTTTGCCGATCTGAGCGCCAGTGAACCCTTCTTGGGACCGCCCGACGAAAATGGAGTCCGCCACCCGACCGACCCCAGCGTTCCGGGCGTGATCTTTTCCGTCACGAACAAGGCGACCTACTCCTGGGCCTCGGGCGAGAAAATCCAATCCCACTTCCTAAGACTCAAGAATGCACTCGCCCGGCAGGGTTTCGAAGGCGAGCTCCGCATCCAAAACGAGGCCATTCCTGGCGAAAAGGCGGTGCGACTCGAGCAGCAGGCCGCGCGCCTGGCCGAAGCGATGGCCTCCGGCCAGTACGCCGCCCTCGCCTATGTCACGTTTTTCATCGGGAACAACGATGCCTGCGGCGAAACCCAGGAGGCCGCGATGCGGGGCCAGCTGCGCGAGGCCTTCCGCACCCTGGCCTCGATTCCCCAAAAAGAACCCATCCGCGTACTCGTCTCCGGCCTGCCGCGAATCCCTGAACTCGGAACCGCTCCCATCCGCCAGCACCGCATCCCGGGCTCGATGACCTGCGAAGAGGTGCGTCGCGAGGTCTTCGGCTCGTGCAAGCATCTCCTGAACTGGAAAGATCCCGCCGAATTCGAGCAACGATTGGAGGAAGTCGCGGCCAAAAACCGCCTGCTCGAAGAAGCGGTCCAGGACGCCGCCGCGCGCTTCTCAAACCTCGACCTGGTTTTCACCAACGTCCTTTTCGAGAAAAGCATCCCGGCGTCGTGGCTCGCCGTCGACTGCTTCCATCCCAACCAGGAGGGGCAGAGCGAGATCTCCCGTCTGCTTTGGGAAGCACAGCCTTGGTATTGAGGTTCGGACGGAACTTGAGTTTTCGCTCCGGCATCGTTATGAAGGAAGCGGGGCCTCATAGTTAAATGGATATAACGGAGCTTTCCTAAAGCTTTGTTCCAAGTTCGATTCTTGGTGAGGCCACCATTCAAGCCTAAAAACGAACTCTGACCGGAAATTTTTTTAGTCAAAGAAAACGTGGGGGAAGCAAACGCTTCCCCCTTTTTTATTTGGTCCGCTCCCACATAGAAGTGCAATTCAAAGCGGCTCTTCCCCATTACGAGGGGCATGTCGATTTTGCATCGAATCAATTCCTGATCGCAAATACTCCATCCCACCCACACAGCGCAATCACTCTGAGTCGGTAGTTCTTAAAGTTCCTGAAGCCATAGG
>JAMPXJ010000008.1 GCA_023701205.1 Oligoflexia bacterium | reverse complement strand
GGTCCTGGCGGGTACATGGGCGGTCCTGGCGGGTATATGGGTGGTCCTGGCGGGTACATGGGCGGTGGCGGGGGTTACGGCATGGGCGGTGGCGGGGGTTACGGCATGGGCGGTTTCAACTCGCAAATGCTGCAGGTCCAGCGTCAGCAGCAAGCCCAGCAGGATCTCATGATCGCACAGCAGCAGTATTATGAAATCAATCAGCGCCTTTATCAGACTCAGATGAGCGCTTATGGCTATGGCGGCTACGGATACGGCTACTCCGGCTTCGGAGTGGGTGCTGGCTTCGGTGGCGGCGGCCGGGGCGGCACCTTCTAATAAGCGGCATTCTCCATCCTCCGTTCTCATGAAACCCTCATGCTTCGGCATGGGGGTTTTTTTATATCCTGATGGCAGGTCAGCGACGATTTCTTCGGCGATGCGGGCTTGTGTCTCCGGTGGATTGTGTCTTTCGATGAATTTTTTTCTTAAGTTTGTTTTTCAGCAGCCGAAGAGAGGTATGTCAGGCCTGAGGTACTTTGGTGGGTATACGAAGGTCCTGGCAACTTGACTGAGGACCGCTATCTCCTGCTGATTCTCGTCTGAGGAGGCGAAATCGGGTACAGCAACAGGAGGTAGTGGTCCTCGTCCCTTTTTACCCGTACCGAAATCCTTCGGGCTCTGTTATTTCCCACTCATGGTGCAACTCAATCACATCGGGATCGCTGTCGATCACGTCCTTGAGCTCAAACAGCTTTTTTCGATTTTGGGGATGGAAGTGACGCGCACGGAGCCTGTGCCTTCGCAGGGCGTTATCGCACATTTTCTTCCCTTGGCGCAGCTGAATATGTCGCAGGGCGGGAGTCATCTTGAGTTTTTGGAGGTGACGGATCCCGCCGGAACGGTAGCCAAGTTCATCGAGAAACGCGGACCGGGAATCCATCATTTGGCCTTTTCCGTGAAAAAAGGAGAGCTGGATCCTCTTTGCGCGAAGCTCCGGGCTGGGGGGTATCGGCTGATTTATGACATGCCAGCGCGCGGCGCGCATGCGATGCGTATCAATTTCATTCACCCCGGTGCGGCCGGAGGCGTGCTCATCGAGCTGATGGAGCCGGCCGGAGAATCTTAAAAAAATGACATTTCCGGGGAATACCGGGGTATAAAAGCTACTTCTATGCCGATTCGACTCACGAAAGCCGTCAAGGCGCTCCTGATCCTCTGTTTCGCTGCATTCATCCTTCAGCACACCGGCGACCAATTCTTCGGCACGAACTTCCTGGGCTGGTTCGGGCTGGTTCCGCACGGCTTCGTCTTTGAATACCGGTTCTGGCAAATCATCACTTATGCCTTTCTTCACGGCGATGTGATGCATCTGTTCCTGAACCTCATGATGCTGGTTTTCATCGGTGGGGAGCTCGAGGCGGTATGGGGCACGGCCCGGTTCCTGCGCTTTTACTTTTTCTGTTCACTGAGCGCGGGCGTCCTTTATCTGCTCCTGCAGCTCCTGATCTGGGGGGAAAGCGGGCTCCAGACTCCGATGGTGGGTGCGTCGGGCGCGATTTACGGGCTGCTGATGGCTTATGGGCTGCTTTTCGGTGAGCGGGTCCTGCTTTTCATGATGCTTTTCCCGATGAAGGCGAAGCATTTCGTCTGGGTCCTTGCTGCGATCGAGTTCATGACCACGGTGTACTCGGGTAGAGGGGGACTCGCCAGCGCGGCTCATCTGGGTGGCATGGTTGCCGGCTTTGGAGCCCTTTGGGGAGGGGCGGCATGGAAAGTCTTTCGAAAGCATCGAGAGCAGGCGCGTGAGGCATCCAAACGGGAGAAAAAACGCAAAGCTGCGGAACATCTTCGGCTGGTCGTCAGCAACGAGGAGAAGGACGAGAACGAGCGTCCCAAGACCTGGCACTAAATCTTGGAATCGCCCGGCATTGACACGGCCCCCTAAGCCGTTTTAAAAGAATCCGCTATGACACTCCTTCATGAAGCCGTTGAGACCAAGAAGTTCGATGTTCGCCTGATCGAAAGAAATATCAGCCGCGGCGTGGTTACCTCTGACGAGGCCGCCAAACTCGCCGCCAAGTTGCCGGACGATGCCGAAAACGCGGACTGGATCGCCATCGATTCCCTGAAAAACGATAGCGAGTCCTCCCTGGGCTGAGCTTCTGGCCCGTCAGCAGTTTTTCCCGTCATTACAACTTTAGCATGCGTGGTGGGCTGCGCCTGCAGCCTTGTCTGAGGGGATCTTATGTCGTCGGCCGGAAACATCGAATCTGTCACCATCATCGGCACGGGGCCTGCGGGCCTGACCGCGGCGATTTATGCCGCACGCGCGAATCTCCGTCCGCTTTGCGTCGAGGGCGAGCAGCCCGGCGGGCAGCTCACGATCACTTCGGATGTTGAAAATTACCCAGGCTATCCGGAAGGGGTGATGGGCCCGGAGCTCATGAATCAGTTCCGTAAGCAGGCCGAGCGGTTCGGTACCCGCTTCGTGCAAGGCAAGCTTATCAAGGCGGATCTATCGAAGCGCCCTTTCACGTTGGAGTTCTCGGATGGGCAGACGATCACCAGCCGGACAGTGATCATCGCCACGGGGGCCTCGGCGAAATGGCTGGATATCCCCTCCGAGAAGAAGTTCCTCGGCAAGGGGCTGTCGGCTTGCGCGACCTGCGACGGCTTCTTCTTTCGGAATATGGACATCGTCGTGGTGGGCGGCGGAGATACCGCTATGGAGGAGGCGACCTTCCTCACCCGGTTCGCCAAGTCCGTCACCGTCATCCACCGGCGGGACAAGCTTCGCGCAAGCAAGATCATGCAGGAAAAGGCTTTCCGCAATCCCAAGATCAAGTTCATTTGGGATAGCGCGATCGAGGAGATCCAGGGCGATCAGGGCGTGAAGGCGGTCCAGCTGCGGAACCTCAAGACCAACGAGACGAGCGAGCTGCAGACGGAGGGGGTCTTCATCGCGATCGGGCACGAGCCGAATACCCATGTCTTCAGGACGCAGCTCAAGTGCGATGAGGCGGGGTATCTTCTCGTGGAGCCGGGAACCACCCGGACCAATATTCCTGGCGTCTTCGCTGCTGGTGACGTCGCCGATCACTATTACCGGCAAGCCATCACGGCGGCCGGAACCGGTTGCATGGCGGCGATCGATGCCGAGAGATTTCTCGAAAGCGCCGAGTAACGCTTCTGACGCGCTCTGACGCGTTCTGAAAGAGAGTGCCTGAATGTCCAAAAAACCCGCAGAGCAGAATTCCGACGCAAGGGCCGCCGAGGCCGATCTGTCGGAACAGGTTCGAATCCGCTTCGAGAAAGTTTCGAAGATCCGGGACCGCAAGGAGAACCCTTACCGCAATCGGGTCACGCCGAGCGCGTGCGCGGCGGAGCTGCACCAGCGCTTCGGGGAGAAGTCGAAAGAGGAACTCGAAGGCGCGGGAACCCGGGTTTCGGTTGCGGGCCGCATCATGGCGATTCGCGACTTCGGCAAGGCTTCGTTCGTGCGTTTGAAGGACCGAAGCGGCGTAATCCAGGCGTACGTGGCCAAGGACAAGCTGGGCGAAGAGAAGTTCGCGCGCTACAAGGAGCTGGATATCGGCGACATCGCCTTTGCCGAGGGCACGATGTTCAAGACGCGGACAGGAGAGCTCTCGGTGGATTGCTCCACGGTAGAGCTCTTGACGAAGTCGCTGCGCCCGCTTCCCGAAAAGTACCACGGGATCGCCGATGTCGAGATCAAGTACCGTCAGCGCTATCTCGATCTCATCATGTCGGACGCGACGAAGGAGACCTTCCGCAAGCGCTCGAGGATCGTCGAGGAGCTGCGCCGGTTTTTCGTGGATCACGACTTCATGGAGGTCGAGACTCCGATGATGCACCCAATCGCGGGGGGTGCTACCGCGCGTCCTTTCACCACGCATCACAATGCCCTCGACATGAAGCTTTTCATGCGAATCGCGCCCGAGCTCTACCTCAAGCGCCTGGTGGTGGGGGGGTTCGAGCGGGTTTTCGAGATCAATCGCAACTTCCGCAACGAGGGGATCTCGATCAAGCACAATCCCGAGTTCACGATGCTCGAGTTTTACATGAGCTACGCGACCTACGAGGACCTGATGGATCTCACCGAGAAGCTGTTCCAGCAGCTCGGCGACCGCGTGCTGGGCAGCCGGAGGCTCACGTACCAGGGCACGGAGATCAACCTCGACGGGCGTTGGGAGCGGATCTCGGTCGAGGACGCGGTCGTGAAGTACACGGACTTCAAGGACCGCTCGCGGCTTCGGGATCGTAAGGCATTGCTCGAGTACGGAAAGCAAAAGGGCCTGCACATGGATCCCAAGGATTCCACGGGTGGCCTGCTTATGGTGATCTTCGACGAGGAGGTTGAATCCCGGCTCGTTCAACCGACCTTCGTGACGCTTTACCCGGCGGATGTCTCGCCGCTTTCGCGCCGGAACGAGGCGGATCCCTTCCTGGTCGATCGTTTCGAGCTTTATATCTACGGGCGCGAGATGGCGAACGCCTTCTCCGAGCTGAATGATCCCGTGGATCAGAAGGAGCGCTTCGAGGCGCAGGTGGCTGCCAAGAACGCAGGCAATGACGAAGCCTGCGACATGGATGAAGACTATGTCACCGCGCTCGAGTATGGGATGCCGCCGACGGCCGGTCAGGGCATCGGGGTCGATCGTCTCGTGATGCTCTTCACGGACTCGCCCAGTATCCGGGACGTGATCCTTTTCCCGCTCATGCGACCGATCGCGGAAAAGTAAGAAGCTATGGCGAAGCGGGTCTCGGCAGTCTGGCTGCTGGCAAATCGCTTTCTGCTTTCGAAATCCTCGGACGGGTTCCTGTCCTTCATCGCTTGGGTCTCTGTCGTCGGGATCGCGCTTGGGGTTTTGGCGCTCACGGTCGTCACGAGCGTGGTGAACGGCTTCGAGGGCGAGCTGACCCGGATCATCAGCGGCATGAATGGGGACGTGATCCTTTATTCTCGGGCCGAGCCCCTATCCGAGCCGGAGTTGATCGAAGGCAAGATCCGCAGGATCGTGCCGGAGGCGGCGGCTATCACGCGATCGCTCGTGACAGAACTCATGGTGGCGGGTCCGCACGGCGTGGGCGGCGCGGTGCTCGAGGGCGTGGATCTGGCGACCGTGGCCGACGTGACGGATGTACCGCGTCGACTGGTCACGGGGCGCTTGCCGCATGCCGGAAACGAGGTGGCGGTGGGCTCGGCGCTCGCGGACCGGATCGGGGCGAAGGTCGGGGAGGAGCTCCGGTTGATCCTGCCTTTCGTCGACGAGGGGCAGGTGAAGAAGGGGGCGCGAGAGCAGGAATCCGTCGGAGCGCCCAAGGCCGTAACGGCCAATGTAGTGGGAATCGTGCGGATGGGAATGTACGAATACGATTCCAAGTACGTTTTCGGTGCGCTCGATGGGGTCCAGAGGTTCCTCGGGCAGCCGGGCAAGGTGAGCACGTTCAAGGTGAAGCTTCGGGAAGGGGCCGAGAGCCGCGCCGCCTCGGACCGGCTCACGGATAATTTCGGTTATCCGTTCCGGTCCAAGGACTGGGCGCAGCTGAACAAGAATCTCTTCTACGCGATCAAGCTCGAAAAGGTGGTGATCGCCATCATCCTCACGGTTATCGTTCTGGTGGCCGCATTCAATGTGGTGAGTACCCTGATGATGATGATCCACGACAAGACCAAGGAGATCGCGATACTGAAAGCCATGGGATTCCGTGCCGGCCAAAGCTTCCGGCTTTTCTGCCTGGTGGGCTTCGGGATGGGGCTGGTCGGCACGATCGCCGGGGTGGGGCTGGGCCTGGGAATCAACTGGGTCCTGCACCGGACGCGCTGGATCGATTTGCCGGCTGACATTTACTACATTGGCTATCTGCCCGTCGTGGTGCGCTGGTCGGAGATCGGTCTGATCGCGGGGGTGGCGCTTTCAATCGCTTTTTTTGCGGCCGTCTATCCGGGCTGGAAGGTGGCTCGGCGGTCGCCATTGGATGGGTTGCGATATGAGTAGGATTCAATCCTCGGGGCCGCTGCTCCGGGCCGATGGCATCAGGAAAGTATTCATCAAAGGCAAGGAGGAGATCCCGGTCATTCGCGGCGTCAGTCTCTCGATCCAGCAAGGCGAGATGATCGCGATCACGGGTGCCTCGGGAGCGGGTAAAAGCACCTTGCTTCACATCCTGGGCGCCCTTGAGCCGCCTTCGGCCGGCAAAGTATACTTCGGGCCAGGCCAGGAGGAGGTCTTCAAGTACTCCGAACGTGCGCTCTCGGCATTCCGCAACAAGAGCCTCGGGTTCGTTTTTCAGTTCCACTATCTCCTTCCGGAATTCACGGCTCTCGAGAACGCCATGATGCCGGCGCTGATCGCGGGACATCCGCGCACTGCGGCGGAGTCTCAGGCGCGCGAGCTGCTGAATTTCGTCGGGCTCTCGCATCGACTTTCGCATCGTCCGTCCGAGCTCTCGGGCGGTGAGCAGCAGCGCGTCGCGATCGCACGCGCCGTGATTCTGAGGCCGAAGCTCCTGCTCGCTGACGAGCTGACGGGAAATCTCGATTCGGTCAATCGCAATAACGTGATGGAGCTATTGGTGCGCTTGAACGAGTCCATGGGAGTTTCCGTGCTGCTGGTCACCCATGACCTCGAGCTGGCGGGCAAGATGCACCGCGTCCTGTCGATGCGCGATGGTCTCCTGGTGAATTAAGTTCCCATAATTGTTGACAGCGGCGTGTGACCCACCTAGACATTAGGGCTTGTGATTTCCCTTCGAACTTTTCTTCTTTTCGCGCTTCTGGCTTGCCTCGTCGCTCCATTCAGTTCGGCGGAGGCTGCACAATCCCGTTCATCGAGCCCCAAAGCTTCGGTCGTGGCTTCTCAGGCAAACGGCGCTTTGGACAGCAGGCTGGAAAAGCTGATCGGAAAAACCCTGGGCGAGATCCAGGTGCAGGGCTTGAAGCGCCTGGAAAAAGAGGCGGTGCTCGGAAAGATCGGGATGAAGGCGGGCCAAGTGCTTTCCCAGGAGCAGGTTCGCTCCGACATCAAAGCGATCTTCGGGATGGGGTTTTTCGACGATATCGAGGTCACCGCAGAGGCGCTTGATACCCAGCGCGTGAAGCTGGCGTTCAACGTGAAAGAGCGGCCGGTCGTGTCCCGCGTGACTTTCGAAGGCAACGAGCGGATCGGGACCAATGACCTGCGCGATGTCATCAAGGTCAAGGAATGGTCGATCCTGGACGTGAACAAGGTCAAGGAAGACGTCGCGCTTCTCCAGAAACATTACGAAGACAAGGGCTTCTATCTCGCGAAGGTGAGTTTCTCCCTGCGGCCCGGCAGGACGGACCAGGTCGAGCTGACCTATAGGATCAACGACTACGATAAGGTCCAGATCAAGAAAATCACTTTCCTCAATAATCGGCACTTCTCGGATGAGAAGCTGAAGTCGGTATTGGCAGAGACGCGCGAAGGCGGTTTCTTCTCGTTCATGAATGGTTCCGGAAACTTCAAGGAATCGTCCTTCAAAGTCGACCTGCAGCGCCTGACCTACTGGTATCTCGATCACGGTTTCGTGAAGTTCCGCTATGAGAACCCCGTGGTCACGGTTAGCGATGACAAGAAATGGCTTTATCTGTCCGTCTACCTGGACGAGGGCGAGCAGTACCAGATGGGGAGCACTGAATTTTCCGGTGACCTGCTCTTTCAGAAGGAGGAGCTCCACGCGGACGTGACGCTCGCTCAGGGCGAGACGTTCAGCATCTCCAAGCGAAATCTCGACATCCAGAAGCTGACCGAGAAGTACCAGGATCTCGGCTACGCGTTCGTGAACGTCATTCCCAAGATGAACGTGAAGGATGACTCGCGGACCGTTGATATCGACTATGGCTTTGAAAAAGGGAACCTCGTGCACTTCGGCGAGATCAACATCGTGGGCAACTCCAAGACCCATGACAAGGTGATTCGTCGCGAGCTGAAGATCAACGAGGGCGAACTCTATAGCGGAACCAAGCTGCGCATCTCGCGGGAGAACGTCGAGCGGCTGGGCTACTTCGCCCCAGGCGAGGTGGTCTTCAATACCGTGACCCCGAAAGGCAAGAACGACATCCTGAACGTAGAAATCTCGATCAAAGAGCGCTCGACGGGGACGATCACGCTGGGCGCTGGCTACGGGAGTGTCCAAGGGTTCTTCTTCACCTCGACCGTTTCAGAGATCAACCTGATGGGACGCGGTCAGACGGTGAGCCTGCAGGTTCAGTATTCCGCCTCGGAGACCAAGAACAACAGCTTCAATCTCGGCTTCACGGATCCCTATGCCTTCGATAGCCGTTGGTCCATGGGCTTCGACCTGTACACGATCAGCTTCGATGTTCCGTTGAAGTACCACACCCGTAAGTTGGGCTTCGACGTCCGTTTCGGTCACCCGATCGGCGACTACACCAACGCGTTCATCACTTACAAGAATGAAGGGCTCAATATCGGGGACGTGCGGGACCAGGACCTCGCCAATAACCACGAGAATCTGGTGGATCCGGATATCGGGGTCCTCTCGAGCATCGTCTGGAGCGTGGTGCGTGATAAGCGAAACAACCGGTTCGAGACCACGGACGGGGAATATCAGAGCCTCTCTCTTGAGACCGCCGGACTGGGGGGCGACAAAAACTTCATCAAGTGGAGTCTCAACAGCCGGTTTTATCGCCGGCTGGTAGGAGATCTCGTCTTCCGAAACAGCATCGAGGTCGGTCAGATCACAGCGATCAGTGGCGATCAGCTACCGCCTTCGGAAAAGTTCTACCTCGGTGGGCCGAACAATATGAGGGGGTATGACTTGTTCGGGCTCGGCCCGACGCTGGTGACCTCTTCGAATCGCCGGATTCCGCTCGGCGGGACCTTCCAGACTTTGGGCTTGTTCGAGCTGGAGTATCCGCTGCTCCGCGAAGCAGGACTCAAGTTCGTGACCTTCTTCGATGCGGGCAATACCTGGGAGTCCCTGCCCAAAAACGGCGAGCCTTTCACGCTCCGGACGGATTTGGGTTTCGGATTCCGCTGGTTCTCGCCGATCGGGCCGCTCAGATTCGAGTTCGGCTATCCGCTCGCCCGCAGGAGCGATGAGTCGGAATCGCAGTTCGTGTTTTTCATCGGGCCGCCATTCTGAGGCCAGCGAACGCGTGTCCGACCGATTGAATTTGGCCGGGGGATATGGTTCTCTCGAATCTGCCCGGGAAACTTAACAAGGAGAAAGTTCATGAAGATCAAAGCGATCGTTACGGGAATCATTCTGGCTCTCGGTTCTAGCGGCATTGCAGGCTCAGTGGCTCGCGCCGCGGAAGTGAAGTTCGGGGTCGTCGACATGCAGCAGGCGATTCAGGGCGTCGAAGCCGGCAAGAAGGCCAAGGCGCAGCTCGAGAAGGAATTCAACGCCAAGAAGAAAACTCTTCAGGACGAGGAGGGGGCGATCAAGAAGCTGGGCGAGGAGTTCAAGAAACAGTCACTCGTGATGAACGACGAAGCCCGTGCGAAGAAACAGGGCGAGCTGCAGGAACGCGTGATGAAGTTCCAGGAGATGCAGGCGCGGTCCCAGATGGAGCTGCAGCAGAAGGAAGGCGAGCTCCTGCAGCCGATCGTCGTGCGTCTGCGCGGACTGATCGGCGAAATGGCCAAGCAGCGCGGTTACAGCGTTGTTCTCGAGAAGAACGAGAACATGGTGCTCTTCTCGCAGGAAAAGGATGACTTCACGAAAGACGTGATCGAGGCGTACAACAAAGCGCCGAAATCCTGAGCGGGAGCATGTCGTTCTCGGTTTCGCAGATCCTGGAGTGGAGCGGAGGCCGGCTGGCGAATGCTGAGGCTCTCGGCGGGAAGGTGGATGAAATCCGTGTCGAGAGGCCGATGCCGCTCGGGATTTCACGTTCCACGGATCTCGCATTCTTTTACAATAAGGCCTACGAAGGCGAGGCTCGTACGGCCGATCCGGGAATCCTGATCACGGCCGAGCCGTTTCTGAAGCCTTTGGAGGCGTCCGGGCATCCCATTTGGAGGAGAGCCGCGGTCATCAGCTGCGTTGACCCCTATTTGGCGATGGCTTTGCTGTCGGAGAAATTCGCCGCCGCGCTTTCTTCCGTGGCTCACGTGGAGACCATCGCTCTTGAGACGGAAGTTCATCCGAGTGCCGTTTTGGACGCGTCAGCGACCATCGGAGCGGGTGTTCGCATCGGGGCTCATTGCGTGATCGAGGCGGGAGCGAGAATCGGCGATGGAAGCGTGCTGTATCCTGGCTGCTATATCGGGCCGGAGGCCGTGGTCGGAGGGCGCTGCGTGCTTTTCCCGGGAGTTACGCTTTATGAGTGGACCCAGCTCGGCGATCGGGTCCGGATTCATGCGGGTTCGGTTCTGGGTTCGGATGGCTTTGGTTATGCGCAAAGGCGCGACGGCAAGCAGGTGACGGGGCATCAGAAGATCTTCCATCTCGGGCGTGTCGTCGTTGGGAATGATGTCGAACTCGGTGCGAATGTCTGTGTCGATCGCGGCACCTTCGGCGAGACCCGGATCGGAAACAACGTGAAGCTCGATAACGACGTTCACGTGGGGCACAACGCGATTCTGGAGGAAGGTGCGGTGGTTTGCGGCGGGACGGCGCTGGCCGGCCGGGCGCAGATCGGCAGATTCGCCTTTGTCGGGGGACTGACCGGAATCACCAACGACGTTCGTATCGGTGACGGGGCCAGCGTGGGCGCGGTGACCCTGGTCACCAAGGATGTGCCGGCGGGTTCGACCGCGGTCGGGGTTCCGGCTCGGGAATATCGCGAACATTTCAAGATTCACGCGCTCCTGAATCGGATGCTGCGTAAAGGCGGGAACAAAGATGAGTGAGAATGCTTACAAGCTGAACATCGACGATATCCGACGGTTTCTTCCCCATCGGGCACCCTTTCTCTACGTCGACCGCATCCTGGAGATCCACCCCCAGGGCGATCTGAACGATATGGCGCCGGAGAAGATGGTCGGCGTGCGGGTCGTGGGCATCAAGAACGTTTCCTATAACGAACCGTTCTTCCAAGGTCATTTTCCCAGCTTTTCGATTCTGCCGGGAGTGGTCATTCTCGAGACGATGGCGCAGGTTTCCTGCTTCTCGCTTTACCCTTACATGTGCCGGAACATCGACCGCCTTTCGCGCGATTTCCAATGCATCATGGTCGGGGTGGATGGCGTGCGGTTCCGGAGGCCGGTGGTGCCGGGCGATACCCTGCGCGTCGAGACGGTCGTGACCAAATGCCGCGGTCGGCTCTGGGGTTTCCGCTGCGAAGCGACCGTCGATGGGCAGAAGGTCGCGGAGGCGGATATCCTCGCGAACCTGATCGCGAATGGAGGAGATTCCAAATGATTCATCCTTCAGCGCTGATTCATCCCGAGGCGAAGCTCGACCCCAGCGTTTCGGTCGGACCCTGGTGCATCATCGGGCCTTATGTGAAGATCGGGAAAGACACCCGGCTCCTGAGCCATGTGGTCGTGGAAGGCCACACGGAGATCGGTGAGAGCAACGTGTTCTTTCCGTTCTCGGTGATCGGCGCGGTTCCGCAGGATCTCAAGTACAAAGGCGAGCCCACGCAGCTCATCATCGGCAATCGCAACACGATCCGCGAAAACGTGACCCTCAACCTTGGAACCGTCCAGGGAGGGGGCTTCACGCGGATCGGGGACGACAACCTCCTGATGGCGTGCTCGCACCTGGGGCACGACAGCATCGTTGGAAATCATTGCATCCTGGCCAATGGCAGCGGGCTGGCCGGGCACGCGGTCCTGGAAGATTGGGTCACCATCGGCGGGATGACCGGGGTCTCGCAGTACATCAAGGTGGGAGCTCATTCTTACATCGGAGGCCAGTCGGGGCTCGAGCGGGACGTCCCGCCGTTTTCGATCGCGATCGGCTCGCGTCCGTGCTCCTTGAAAGGTGCGAATATCGTGGGATTGCGGCGGCGGGGCTTCTCGGCCGATACGATCTCGAAAATCAACGAGGCCATCAAGCTGTGGACGCGGCACGATATCCAGAAGGAGCAATGTTTGCTGGAGATCGAGTCGCAGTACGGGGAGTATCCCGAGATCCAGAGATTCGTCGCATTCATCCGCTCGAGCGAGGCGGGCTGCGTTCGCTGAAAAGGGGGCGAATGAAGGTCCTGATCTCCGCCGCAGAAGCTTCCTCGGATATGCACGGCGCGGAGCTGCTAAAGGCCCTGCGCACGCTCGCGCGCGAGCGGGGTATCGGGACCGTGGACGCTTTCGGAGTGGGCGGCCCGTGTCTCCAGCGCGAGGGGCTGCGGACCATCGTGGATGCGCGGGAGCTGCTGTCGATGGGCTTTACCGAGATTCTGGGGCGGCTGCCCCGGATTCTCAGGGCACTCGCGAGGATCGCCGGCGAGGCGACGCGGGAGCGTCCCGAGGTCGCCATCGTGATCGATTATCCCGATTTTCACTTCCGGTTGGCGCGTCGGCTTCGATCGATCGGGGTGCCGATGATCTATTACATTCCCCCGAAGGTGTGGGTCTGGCGCAAGAAGCGGGTGACGGTGCTCCGGGAGCTCTTCACGAGGGTGCTCTGTATCCTGCCCTTCGAGGAGGAGTTTCACCGGCGGGCGGGATTGCCCGTGCGTTATGTGGGCAATCCGCTGCTGGATGAGCTGCCTCTGAGCCTGACTCGCGAAGCGGCCCGAATGGCGCTCGGGATCGATTCCCGGCGCCGCGTGCTCGTGGCCATGCCGGGGAGCCGTCCCTCGGAGCTGCGCAATCACGTGGAACTTTTTTTAGAAGCGGCCGAGCGGGTGGCGCTCGGGCTGCGCGAGCGCGGGATGCTGGAGAAGACGGAGCGGCTGCTCGTCCTCGTCCCGCTTCCGCTCACCGCACAGGCACTCGGGATCACGGGGCGTGAGTCGCTCGAGATCAAGGTGTCGCGAGGGGATGCGCATGAGTGCCTGATCGCGGCCGATGCCGGCCTGGTGAAGTCGGGCACTTCTACGCTCGAGGCGGGAATTCTTGGGTGCCCGCACGCGGTGGTTTATCGAACGAATTTCCTCACGAGCTTCATCTTCAGGCGGCTGATCCGCTATCGGGGCCCCGTCGGCCTGGTGAATCTCGTGGCCTGCGGCACCGAGCCGCGTGACGAGTATCTCATGCGCGAGATCGTGCTCGAAGCGGCGACCCCCGAAGCGTTGAGCGAGGAGGTCCTGAGTCTTTTTCTCGATGAGGCGAAACGCGAGCGCCTTGCGGGAGGAATGGCGCGGCTGCGCGAAAGCCTCCTGGGCGGAACGCGGGGAATGAGTCCGAGCAGGAGGGCCGCTGAAGAGGTGCTCGACGTCGTGGGATTGGAGCACGGAACCGGCCTGCAGGAGGGGTCGCCATGAGCGCGCTCACCTGGGCAGGATCGCAGATCTGGTCGGGGCTTTCGAGCCTTGCGCGACTGGGGCAGCGCGCGGGCGCGGTGACTCCGGAACGCCTGGATACCCGGGTGATCAGCGTGGGAAACATCCAGGCAGGGGGGACCGGCAAGACTCCGCTCGTTGCGAGGGTCGCGCGCGAGGCCGCGGAGCGGGGCCTTTCGGCGGTGATCCTGCTGCGCGGTTATGGCGGAAGGTGGGAAAAGGCGGGCGGCACCTTATTGCCGGGCGAGGAGCCGGCGGACCCGCGAGCCTGCGGAGACGAGGCGGCCCTGCTCCAGCGCCTTGCGCCGGACGCGGTGATCGGCGTCGGTGCGGATCGCGCTGCCCGGTATCGCGAGGCGAGGCGGCGCGCCGGCAAGGCTTTCGATCTCGCCATTCTCGATGACGGTTTCCAGAACGTGCGCGTGGCCAAGGATCTGGAGATCGTGGCGATCACCTCGACCCGTTTCGGAGAGTCTTTTTTCAGGGAGCATCCCGCCGCACTCGAGCGCGCGGATCTGCTGGTCTGGACGAAGGGTGAAACACTGCCGGAGTCCCGGGGAAGGCCGCTCGTCAAAGCCCGTTATCGTCTTCCGCCGCCTGAACAGGAAGGGGGCCGGATCTGGCTCGTGACCGGAGTCGGCGATCCGCACGCAGCCCTGGAGTCGTTTCGCGGCGCGGGCTACGAGGTGATCCGGCACTTTCCGCGTGAAGACCATGCTCGATACGAGAAAAGATGGGTCGAGGAGCTCGTGCGGTCCGCGCGAGCGGAGGGCTGCCGGCTCGCCACGACCGGCAAGGATGGCGTGAAATGGCGGGCTATGGGAATTCCCGCCCAGGATGCGTTGATGCTCGAGCCGGAGCTGGTCTTCGAAAAAGGCCAGGCGGAGTGGGAGCGAATCGTATGGGGCTGATCCTCCTTCCGTTGTTGAAGTGCGTGGCCTGGTTGTATGTCCTGATGCCTGCGACTTTGCGCCGGGCCTGGGGAACGGCTCTCGGAGCGCTGTTGCGAGCGTTTTCCCTTCGCGCAGCGGTCGTCCGTGGGAATCTTGAGATCGCTTTTCCGGCGGAGGCGGCCATGCGCGAGCGGATCTTCGTAGAGGCCTACCGGCATCTGGGGGCTCTGGCCTTCGAGATCATCGCGCTCTTCGGACCGATGCGCCGTTTCGTGCTGAAAAATGCCGAGCTTCGGGGCCTGGAGAACTGGCGCCAGGCGAAGGCCGCCGGAAAAGGGGTCATTTTTCTTTCCAGTCATGTCGGGAACTGGGAGATCATGGCGGCCGCCGGATCGCTCCATGGCGGAATGGATTTGATGATCGTTACCAAGCGCCTGAAGCCCGATTGGCTGCATCGGGCGATCGAGCGGGGGCGCGGGCGCTGCGGTGTGCGCGCGACATACGAGCCCCGAACCTTGAAGGATGTGCTTCGGCATCTCGGGGTCAACGGCACGGTCGGTTTCGTGCTCGATCAATACGCGGGGGCGCCGGTCGGGGTACGCGTGCCCTTTTTCGGCGTCGCGGTGGGAACCAGCACCGCTTTGGCCACCCTGGCCCGGAGGACAGGTGCCGCAGTGCTTCCGGTCCTGAATTACCGCACACCGGAAGGACGGTTCGTGGTGGAGATTCGTCCGGCTTTGCAGAAGGGGAGCGTCGGAGGGGACGCGGCCTATGAGATCGCCGCAGCCACGGCGACTTACGCGAAAGAGATGGAAAAAGATATTCTGGCCCATCCGGACCAGTGGCTATGGATCCATCGCCGCTTCAAGGGTGATCTCTCGCCGCTGAAAGAGGGAGAGTGGCAGGCGGGGCGGTCGCGGCAGTGACGCCGTTTCTATCCCTCGACTTTCCGGATTCGATCTCCTAAACTGATAAAATGCTTCGGAAAACCGCAGGTCTGAACCTTCCGCGTGCACTGTGGGTCGCGACCGCCCTGTTCGTGGGCTGCGCGAGCAGCCAGCTTGCGAAAGTCGGCTCGGAGGACAAGGAGCTGCCAAAGGATCTTCAGGACAAGTTCGAGGTGAAGGAACCGCTTCCCACTCCCGGCGCGGAGCCTTCGCCGGCGCCTACGCCTGAGGAGCCCGGAAAGGCGAAACTCCCGGCCGCGGCAAAGAAGAAGAAAGCTGCGAAGAAAATCGAAAAAAAGGCCGCGGTTCCGGAGGCGAGCCCGGCGGCATTCGTGTTTCCGAATCGCCGGCCGCCCGCCGATCCCATCTGGCCCGGCGAGTCCCAGGTTTATGACGTGAGCTACTTCGGGGTTTCTGCGGGGGACTTCACGTTGGAGGTCCAGCCCTACAAGCTCATCAACAACCGCAAGGCCTATCACGCGCGCGGCACGGCCGTGAGCTCGAGCGTTTTCAGCATCTTCTACCGGCTCAATGACATGGTGGAGACGTTCTTCGATTTTGAGGGTTTTTTCTCCCACCGGTTCCACATCGTGCTCGACGAGACCAAGCAGACACGGGATTCGCTGGAGCTCAACGATTCGGAGAAAGCGCAGACCTATTATTGGAACAAATGGAACCGGCCGCACGCGGGCTATGTCGAAACGAAGGAATATTTCCCGATCCAGCCTTTCAGCCAGGACAGCATGTCGGCGCTTTATTACCTGCGTTCCCGCGATCTTCCCGACGGAGCGGTGGTCACCTTTCCGGTGATCTCGGAAGGCAAGACCTGGGAAGCCGTGGCGACGGTTCTTCGACGCGAAACGATCGCGACCCCGGTCGGCAAGCTCAAGGCCATCGTGATCAAGCCGGAGCACAAGTATCAGGGCATTCTTCAGACCCGGGGCGACAGTTTCGTCTGGCTCACGGATGACGACCGCAAGTTCATGATCCGGCTGGAGGCGAAGGTCAAGATCGGCACGGTCGTGGCGATGCTGAAGAAGCTGGAGCGGGGAACTCCCCCCGCCGAAAAATGAGGGCCCGTCCATGAGCGCCAAGATCCTGGTACGCGCGCCCAACTGGATCGGCGATCAGGTCCTGGCCTATCCGTTTTTTCATTACCTGAGACAGGCCTATCCGCGCGCGAAGATCACGGTCGCGTGCGTGCCATGGGTCGAAGCGATCCAGTTCCGGAATCTGGTCGATGAGGTGATCGTGCTTCCGCGTCCGCTGCGCAGGACCCTCGGCGCCCGCCTTGAGGCGCTCGAGTCCGCGGGGCGCCTTCTGAAGCGATCCGGGCCGTGGGAACTCGCTTTTTCGCTCCCGAATTCCTTCTCGGCGGCCTGGGAGCTTTTTCGCGCGGGTGCCCGGGAGCGGCGCGGTTATACCTTCGATGGCCGAGGGCTCTTGCTCAAACCGGGGCTGCCCTGGGGGCCGGCCTCGAGGATTCATCGCGCGGAAGCTTATGTCGGACTTCTGAAAGCGGAGGCGTTCGCGCACGCCCGGGTGTTGGACTTCTGGGGCGTGCCGCCGGAGAACGATCTGGATCCGGGAGTGCCAGGCGTGGTGAGCATCTTCGACGCGGAAAAAGCCTGGCCGAAGACGGAACAGGTGGAGCCGCCGCCGGGCGCTTACTGGGTGCTCGCGCCGGGCTCCACCGCGGAATCGCGTCGCTGGCCGATCGAGCGCTTCGCGGCGCTCGCGCGCAGGATCGCCACGGAGACGGGAATGCCCGGCGTAGTGGTTGGAGGCCCCGCCGAGGCGCCGTTGGCCGATGAGCTTTGCCGGGATCGCAGCCTGAAGCTTCTGGATCGTACGGCGCAGGGGCCGGTGAGCGGCCTGGCGCGGCTTTTCGCAGGAGCGCGCTTCAGCGTCTGCAACGACTCAGGGCTGGCGCACATCGCGGCGCTTTGCGGCTCGGCCGTGGCGATCGCCTGGGGCGGGGGGGATCCCAAGCGCACGCGGCCGCTGGGTCCGGGAAAGGTGCGTGCCGTGTTCAATCCGGTGGAATGCTGGCCGTGCGAGCGCAATATCTGCGCCCGCGCTCAAGGGCCCAGGCTCGAATGCCTCGCGGGCATCCAGCTCGAGGCGGTTTGGAAGGAGATCAGCGGTGGATTCCGAGCCTAAGAAGCTGACGGACCTTCCCGTGCTGGTGGAGGCGCTGAGGGGCTCGCTCGACGCGCTCATCCTCTGCTTTTCGCATTCCTGGGGCGGTCTGGAGCAGGTCGCGGCCAACGACGCGGTCGACGCGGCCAGGTTGGGGCTGCGCGTCCGGATGCTGTGCATGTCCGGGACCCCCGTTCACCGGTATCTCGCGGAGCGCCCGGAGGTGGAAGTCGTACCGATCGATTATCGTCCGCGCAATACCTTCGATTTCAAGCTCAAGAAGGACATCGAGCGCCTGACCGCGAGCGGCGTCAACCTGATCCACACGCACCAGACCTCGCTCCTGGGTTCGATCATTCCGTGGCTCTGGAACCGCCGCAACATCGCGATGCTCGCGAGCCGGCACATCATGAACGATCATAACAAGAGGGACTTCTTCCATGGCGCGCTGTATAGCCGCCTGGACGCGCTGATCGCCATGAGCGACGCGCTTCGGGAAAACATTCTCCGCACCCATCCCGTGCGCGAGCGCCAGGTGAAAGTCGTGAGGCTCGGCCTGGATTTCGATCGTTTCGATCCCGCCAAAGTCGATCGCGAGGGGCGGCGCGCGAGCTGGGGCGCGGATCCCGGCACCATCGTGATCGGGCTCGTCGGCAGGATCGATCCGGCGAAAGGACAGGCGGCCTTCCTGCGCGCGGCCGCGGGCCTGCTCATGAACGGGCGCCCGGAGGAAAAGCTCAAGTTCGTGATCGTGGGCGACGAGACCCGCGGCTCCAGCGGAGCGCATCTCGCCGAGCTCAAGGAGATGGTCACGCAGTTTCGGATCGAGGACCACGTGATCTTCACCGGCTTCGAGGAGAACGTGCCCGAGGTGATGCGCGCCTTCGACATCTTCGCAATGCCTTCCCGCCAAGAGGCATTCGGGCTCGTCGCCATCGAGGCGATGGCGATGGAGTGCCCGGTGGTGATCTCCACGGGCGGGAGCTCGCGGGAGATCATCGGAGACGAGGAGTACGGCGTCTCCATGCGCCCCGAGGACGCCTTCGACCTGCAGCGGCAGCTGCGCTATCTTCTTGATAATCCCGAACTGCGGGCCACCATGGCCAGGAGATCCCGCGAATACGTGCTGGCCAACTATGATCGCAAGCGGCGCCTGCGGCAGACGCTGGAACTCTATGAGCGCGCGCTGCGCCGACGCAAGGCGCTCTGACGGTTTTTTGACGCCGACCGGTTAAAGCTTTTTTCCTTCATTTCCCCTTTTGCTCCTGCCGATCAGCAGAAGAACGGCTTTTGCCGGGAGGCGGAGAAATCATGCGAAATCTGGTGCTGACGATTGCGTCCTTGGGATTGCTGGCGGGCTGCGTGTCCGCGAAAGTGCAGGAGCGGGCGCGCGGCCACGAGGCGCGGCGCGGGGTGGCTTCCGTGGCCGGCGATCCGGAGCGGGCACGCCTGACTCCGGAGATCCTGAGAATGCAGGAGCTCGTGGAGCAGGCCCTGGTCTGGCGGGTGAAGGCGGTCGATTTCGCCGCAGGGCTCAAGGCGAGGATCAAGTCAGGGACCCTCGAACATGATGATCTCGAGGCGCTTCACACGAAGGCCGTCGAATACCTGGAATATCGCGGCGAGATGCTCCGGATCGTCGAGCGCTACAAGTGGAGCACGGACCCGCTGACCCACTATCAATTCGAGCCCGGCAAAGGCACCACGATCCGCGTGTCGCGCGCCGCTGATGGCGGTGAGAACGCCGTTGTGGCCGTGGACCCCACGGATGCGGAGGGTCGGAACTTCCTGATGCACATGAAGATCTCGCTCGGCGCGGCGCTTGTGCTTTATGACAACTATATCACGGGGATCTATCCCTTCCAGAAGAGCAAGGCACTGCGAGAGAAGCTCAACCGCGACAATCCCAGGACGGTCATGGCCCTGCAGGAGATCACCGACAGCTTCCTGAGCGTTGAGAATCGCAAGAGGATCTCCGTCGCGATCTCCCGGGTGAACCAGGATCTCGCCTGGAAGAAGGCCAACGGAGCGGAGTCGGACCGCGAGGAGCAGTATCTCGAGGCGTTGATCTTCCAGAGCCCCGCGTACAGCTACCTGCTGTCGGGAAAGAAGCTGGCCGACTTCACCGGGATCTCCGAGGCAGCGATCGCGCGGATGACGGATGACCTCTCCTACCTGCAGCGGGTCTTCACCTACGTCACGAGCTACGTCTTCGGCAACGTGGTGGGCCTCGTGCAGTTTCGCAAAGGCCACATGACCCGGCTTCCCGCCGGGGAGATCGCTGAGATCGGACGATCGATGCAGCCATTGGACATCCTGCTGGAGAAAACTCCGTTCCGTCTGACGGACAAGTTCATCCCGGGCCATTACGGACATGTGGCCATCTGGGTGGGTGATGAGGAGCAGCTTCGGGCGATCGGCGTCTGGGATCATCCGACGGTGGCGAAGCACCACGACAAGATCCGCGAGGGGCGTCGGATCATCGAGGCGTTGCGCCCGGGCGTGGAGATCAATACGCTGGAGCACTTCCTCAACATCGACGACCTGGCGGTGCTGCGGCACCCGACGATCACCGATGAGGAGCGGCGCGAGTTCCTGATTCGGGCCTTCGAGCAGGTCGGAAAGGATTACGACTTCAACTTCGACGTCGACACCGACCGTCGCATCGTCTGCTCGGAGCTGGCGTACGTGGTTTACCACAACATCACCTGGCCCAAGGACAAGGCGCTGGGGCGCTACACGATCAGCCCGGATCACGTGGCGAACAAGGCGAGAAGCGGCGGGCCGCTCGTGCCGGTGCTGATTTATCACGACGGGAAGAAGGTGACGGGCCGGCTCGATGAGATGCTGCCGCTCCTGCTCGAGGAGCGCTACGACGAGGCCAAAAAGCTGATGGGAGAGCTGCCGAGCGAGCCGGGCGCGGCTTCCCGCGAGCCGGCTTCCGCTGGCTTAACGGAGTTTTTCAAGGGTGTGGACGGGAAGTTGCTGAGCGATTTCTTCCAGCTCGACACCCGCGGGAAACAGCTGCGCTATCGGGTGCAGAGCCGTCTCTGGACGAGCATGGATGACGAGTACCTGCAGGAACAGGCCAGGCGCGCGCTCAACGACGCGATCGCGCGCACGTTGGAAACCAAGGATATCGAGAAACGCTCCGGCGAGGAGCCCTCGCTCGCGAGCCGCCTCAAGGGCAACCTCATGGAGTCCTTCCTCGAGGAGTTCGTTAAGACCTGGAAGTTCTATAAGATCGTCAACGGGACGCTGCAGCTCGACCTGTATTTCCTCCCTGAGCGCGATTCGCCCTCGGATTACGGGCCGGAGCTGGCGAGCAATGGCCTGGTCCGGATGAACGATACCGGTTCGCTCGCCGCGCGCCTGCGCGAGCTCGACGAGGCTTCGTTCACCCGGCGGATCCACGCCGCCGGAAAGTTCGTTCCGGGGAAGGGCTTCGCCGATGGCGATCCGCTGAGGTACGTGGGCGGCGTGATCACGCTCAATATCAAGATCCTGGATTCCCGCTGGAAGCCGCTGCAGAAGCTGCTTCCCTCGCCGCGGAAGAACGCGGTCAAAGGCTATATCCGATATCGGAGGTATTTCGCCGGCAGGGAGCTCGCTGCGAGCGATGGGGCCTGCGGAAAAGGGGCATTCGAGGGGAATGCTGCCGGCGATCGTTTCACCACGGTGGACGTTTACAAGACTTTCAACCTGGAGAAGCTCGCGCCGAAGGCCGAGCGGCTGGAGGTATTCCCGGGACGGATCATGGCGCCGAACAAAGGGGAGGACGAACTCTTGCCCTCCGGGTCGGATTTCGTCGGCAAGACGATTCACGGGGGCGATTATCGCATCAGCGCCGGCGCGGCCGATCATCGCGTACGAAGCCTGGTCTATTCCATCTCCGACGGCCGCTTTGATTCACGACGATCCTCGCTCTGGAGCACGGGATCGGAGGGCGGTGAGCAGAACAGGTATCTGACGGAGTGCCGCGATTACCTGATATCCGCATTTCACCTGAACCGCGTTTTGGATCTCTCGGGAAAGGGAGGCGAGTAATGAGAACGTTGATACTGGCTTCGGCTTGGATCTTCGCCTTGGCGGGCAATGGCGCCCAGGCCTCCATGCGGGTTTCGCATCCGGTTTCGCTGAAGGATAGGCTGGCCACTCAGGAGTTCTTCAAGGCGGGTTACGCGCGGATTCACGGGTCTCCCGATTATGGCAGGATCGAGACGTTCCAGGCGCGGCTCAAGGCGCTTCCCAAGGCGACGAAGGGGCGCGCGGAAAAGCTGCTGACGGAGCTGGATCCGCACGTCCCCGCGAAGCTGCTGATGCCGCTGGTGCACTGGCGTGTGCTGGAGCCTTCGACCGAGGAGGTGGCCGGCGTCATCGCTTATCATGTGATGTCGCGGCTGCTCGTGCTGCGTGATTTCATCGACCACCCCCTCCGGGGCAGCGCTGCTGAAAAAGAGGAGATCCTCGCATATTTCCGCGGTCTGCTTCGCGACCCGAAGGCCGCGACCGGGGACTTTTTCCTGAGCGCCGAAAAGGAGATCGTGGCGCTGGCGGCGCGACTGGCTTCGATCCGGGACGATGGGGAATTCGCCGGTGCCTTCGTCCGCGAGCGCCTGACGGGTGAGAACTTCCTGAAGCGCTATCCCTTCGTTCCGGAGGCGTCCTATTCGTGGCTGGGCTTCATCCCCGGGAACAAGGTGGAGCTCGTCAACTTCAATGATCGCAGCATGGAGCGGATCCAGTGGTTCAATGACCGGGCGATCTTCGCCGGCGGGACGCTGGACTGGAGCGCCCCCTACATGAAGATGCCCACGGCCGCGGATCCCGAGGGCCACGTGGCTTTCCAGAAAGATCCGATTTTCATGCGGATCCGCGAGATGGTGGATGCCGCGCGCGACTCGATCTTCATCGACATCTTCCTTTTCGGCGGGACGATGGGCGGGACGCTTTCGCGCTATCTCATCGACCAGACCCTGGAGAAGCGGCGGGTCAATCCGAATTTCCGCGTGCTGCTCCTGCATGACTATGCGACGAACTACAACATGAAGGATGAGATGATGCCGATCTTCGAGTACATCCGGGATCGCATCGAGCGGGAGCCCGAGGTCGGCAAGGCCGTCACGCTCCTTCAGGCCAATATCCAGCGGCACCCGCCTGGGATCCCCTTCGGGATCAGCAAGCTCGTTCCGAAGACGGACGCGACCTTCGCGGAAATCGAGAAAAGAAACACCTATTACGAGTCCAAGATCGATCACAGCAAGGTCATCGTGATCGATGCGAATACGGAGTCGCCGCAGGCGTACTTCGGGTCGAAGAACTGGTCGGATCACAGCGGCGGTTATTACTACGACGACGCGCTTTGGATCGCCGGTCCGGCGGCCGCGGCCGTCCAGGCCTCCTATTATGACGACATCGATGCCGCGCTCACGACCGATCCCGCCGAGCAGAAGTGGTTCTTCTACAAGGAGCAAGGGTTCGGAAACGGAAAGTACGTCCCGCGCCGCAAGGAGATCCTCGATGCATTCCGGGTCCTGCGCGCCGACTACCCGGCGCAAGGTCGGGAGGCGGTGAGAATCGCCGAGGCGAACGTGGACGGGCGGATCAAGGACGCTCGCAACATCCTCGTCGACATGATCCGCCACGCGGAGAAGCGGATCACGATGGAGCAGCTATTCATCTATGACAAGTACATCAACGATGCCCTGATCAAGCGCAAGCTCGAGGTGCCATCGCTCGAAGTCCGGATCCTCGCGGACCATAACGGCAACTTCGGGATGAACGGCTTCCCCAATACGATGTTCATCAGGGAGATGCTCTCCCATGGCATCGAGGTGCGTGCCCGGAAGACCATCGGGATGACCGCGACGTTCAAGAACGGGGAGACGAAATCCTATCATCAGGAGAACCATCGCAAGATCACGGCAGTCGACGGTCGGACGATGATGGTGGGCTCCTCCAACCTGAATCCGGATACCCTCCAGGGCAGCTTCCGGGAGTTCGGGGCCCAGGTCTTCGACGCCGCCCAGATTGGCCGCTTCGAGGAGCAGTTCCTCAAGGACTGGAACGACCCACAGGAGGTCGCGCCGATGGAGATGGAGCATTTCCGACTGAAGCTGGGCCAAAACGAGCTTTCGCCGGCCGCTTCGGCCCTGATCAACGACATCGGCGCGCTACTGGTACGCGCCAAGGACGACATCGAAGGCAAGTACTGAACGACGGCCTTCCTCGAATCCGCGAGTGCCGCAACACGGTACTGGCGGAACTCGGTTTGACTCCCTGGACGGCTCCGCTAAAAGGGAGGGGCTTGCCGGAGGAGGCTTAGCATGGCCGATAGAGTCCCCAATGTCGGAGTCGTCGCTTACGGGCTTTACATCCCCGAGTATTTCATCACGGCCGAGGAGATCGCCGCGCGCACCGGTGGCAACTGGACCGCGCAGGCCATTCGGGAGAAGCTCGGTTTCGATCGGAAGCCGATTCCGGGTCCCGACGACGGTACGCAGGAGATGGGGGTGCGTGCAGGGCTCGATTGCCTGCAGCGCTTCGATTACGATCCTCGGAAGATCGACGTGATCCTTTGCATCGGCGAGGAGTGGAAGGAATACCCGCTCACCTCCTCCGGCATCTACATCCAGCACAAGATCGGCGCGACGAACGCCTGGGCGATCGACGTGCAGCAGCGCTGCTGCTCCCAGGTCACCGCCATGAAGATGGCCAAGGATATGCTGCTCGCGGATGAGGAGATCCGTTCGGTCATGGTCGTGGGCGGCTATCGCAACGGCGACTTCGTGGATTATGCCAACCCCCGCATGTCGATGATGTACAATCTCGGGGCCGGCGGCTGCGCAATGATTCTCGAGCGGAACGCCAACCGCAATGTCCTGCTCGGCTCGCACGTGATCTCGGACGGGACCCTGGCGCGGGACGCGGGCTGCCGGATCGGCGGAATCAACGAGCCCATCACCGCCAAGAACCTGCAAGAGGCTTATCGCTCGCTGGACCTCATGGATCCCCAGCATATGAAGGACCGGCTCAACGAGGTCTCGCTTCCCAACTGGTTCGTCTGCATCGACAAGGCGCTCGCGAAATCAGGGATGACCCGCAAGGACCTGGGCTATCTGGCCGTGCTTCACTTCAAGTACTCCATGCACCGGGCATTTCTCGAGGAGCTGGGGCTGAAAGAGGAGCAGACCACCTATCTGCGCGACTTCGGTCATCTCGGGCAGGTCGATCAGGTGCTATCGCTGCATTTGGGGCTGAAGGCGGGCAAGATCCAGGACGGAACGGTCGTTGCGATGACCGCCGCGGGGATCGGCTACGCCTGGGCCTCGAACGTGATCAAGTGGGGACCGCTCTAAGCCGGGACCGGTTCCGGATGGAATGTCAGGCCGCCTTGTGAGTGGAGGCACGCTCTTCGGCGGCAGCGGGCTGTGTGAGCGCTCGCCGGACGGACTGGTACGAATCGCGAAGCACCTTCAGGCTGTCGCTCATGTCATCGACCAGGGACCTGGCGCGTTCGAAAGGCTGACGCAGCGCCCAGGCGAGCTCGTCCGAGCGAGCCTGGATCCGAAGCGCGACATTGCGCGTGAGCTCGCTGATCCGGGCAGGGGCGGGCCTTCCGAACTCGTGCTCGAGATAGGAGATGATCTTGTCGCTGTCATAAAGCTTCACGCCGGATTTGCGGTCGATCAGAAACGGGATCTGGTCCTTGCCGCCCGCCTGAGCGAGCAGCTCATGCTTGAAGGCGTTCCCTTTGGGAACCGTGTGAGCGATGTAATCGACGCCGAGCTGGGATAGCCGATTCCGCACGGCATGGCTGTGAGGGCAGTCCTCCCTTTGGAAAAGTTCGATCGCAGGGCTGCCTTTTGGGCTGCTGGTTTCGATTTGGGCGGACGACAGCATTTTCACGGATTTTTTCTTTATTCTTTCATTGGTTTGCCGCAGATTTTTCTGATCGATCGGAGTGGGTTTCATGGTCGGGCTCTCCCGGGCGCTCCGGGTAGCGGATTTGCAATTGGGATGCCGATTTCATCTTTGACAAAGCGGGGTTATGTCTTTATATCTGACAGCCTCACAGGCGAGCCCTTCAAACTTACTGCTTTGCGGTAAAGAGAGCCGCCTGGGGTCGCGCCGGCATGGCCGAGCGATCCGCACAGAAAGGCAAAATCAATCATTATGATGGTAGTCAAACAAACGGGAACCGAGGCCTCGTCTTCCAAGCCTCGTCCGAAAAACCAGAGCTGGATGGACGAATTCGAAAATTTCTCCGGCCCTGAGGAAACTTCCGGCGGCTTGACCGACGAGGAAGAGAATTTCGCCGAGCTCTTCGAGGCGTCCCAGCGAGCCCAGGAGATCAAGGAAGGCGAAGTCGTGGACGGCACCGTCGTTGCGGTCGGCAACGAGTACGCCACGATCGATATCGGCTACAAGTGCGAAGGCCTTGTTCCGATCCAGGAATTCAAGGACGCCCACGGCGTCGCTCACGTCGCCGTCGGTGACGTGGTGAGCGTGTACCTCGAGCGCATGGAGCTCGAGAACGGCTTCATGCTCCTGTCCAAGGACAAGGCGGAGATCATCCGCGCCTGGGACGAGATCTCGCAGGCCTGCGAGAAGGACCAGCTGGTCGAAGGCACTGTGATCGCGAAGGTCAAGGGTGGCCTCTCGGTCGACATCGGCGTCAAGGCGTTCCTGCCCGGCAGCCAGATCGACACCAAGCCGGTCAAGAACCTCGACAAGTTCCTGGGCAAGAAGTTCAAGTTCAAGATCATCAAGTTCAACAAGAAGCGCGGCAACATCGTTCTCTCCCGCCGCGCGGTCGTCGCCCAGGAGCGCGAGCTCCAGCGCGCCGAGACGCTGGCCAACCTCCAGGAAGGCATGATCGTGACCGGAACCGTGAAGAACATCACGGAATACGGCGCCTTCATCGACCTGGGTGGCATGGACGGCCTGCTTCATATCACCGATATGAGCTGGGGCCGCATCAAGCACCCCTCCGAGCTCTTCGCCGTCGGCGACGAGATCAAAGTCAAGATCCTCAAGTACGATCGCGAGAAAGAGCGCGTTTCGCTGGGCCTCAAGCAGGTCACCGCGAATCCGTGGGACGATGTCGAGTACAAGTTCCCGGTCGGCGTGAAGGTCAAGGGCAAGGTCGTGAGCCTGAAGGACTACGGCGCCTTCGTCGAGCTCGAGGAAGGGATCGAAGGCCTCATTCACGTTTCGGAGATGTCCTGGACGGAGCGCGTGAAGCATCCCTCCAAGATCATCAACGTCGGTGACGAGGTCGAGTGCAAGGTTCTCGAAGTCGACCCGAAAAACAAGCGCATCTCCCTCGGTCTCAAGCAGCTCCAGGCGAATCCCTGGGATGAGCTCGAGGTCAAGTTCCCGGTCGGCACGATCGTGGAAGAGGGCGAGGTCAAGTCCGTCACCGACTTCGGCGTGTTCGTCGACATCGGGATGGGCATCGACGGCCTCGTGCACATCAGCGACATCGCGTGGACGAAGAAATTCGCGCATCCTTCTGAGAAGTTCAAGAAGGGCGACAAGCTCCGCGCCGTCGTGCTCGGCATCGACAAGGCCAACGAGAAATTCTCGCTGGGCATCAAGCAGCTCGAGCGCGATCCGTGGGAAAGCATCAAGTCCCGCTATCGCCAGAACCAGGCCGTGGACGGCACCGTCACGAAACTCACCGATTTCGGCGCTTTCGTCGAAATCGAGGAGGGCGTGGAAGGCCTGATCTACGTCAGCGAGATCGCCGATCACCGGATCGAGAAGCCCTCCGACATCCTGAAGGTGGGCGACAAAGTCCGCGCCGAGATCCTCTCGATCGAACCCAAAGAGCGCCGCATCGGCCTCTCGATCAAGCAGCTCGGCCGTTCGGAAGAGCGCGCCAACTACGAGAGCTTCGTGGGTGAGCGCACCCGCAAGACCTCGATGGGCGACATCCTGGGCGACAAGCTCAAGGCCGCGCTCAAGAAGGACGAGGCTTCGGACAAGAGCTGAAGCTCTCGATCAACCAGGAAATCGCGGAACGCCTGCTGAGGGATCCTCAGCGGGCGTTTTGCTTTTCAGGCCAGCACAGTTGCAGGGACCCCTGGTCCGCGATCCGCCTGGCGGGGCGCTTCCTGCGCCCTCCGCAAAGAAGCGCTTCGCGCTTCTTGAGCCTTCCTGGCTGCGGCAAGCCAGTGCGGATCTCGGGTCAGGGTCCCTTCCGTTGTCCCGGTCTGTGTCGCTTTTCGGGTCTATTTTGGCGGGCCCGGAGGAGGTGATCAGAACCTGTCCCGGGACAGGTTTTGCGGGCAGCCACCTCACGGACCCGGAGCAAGGTGCTGCAGCTTTCGCTGATTCCTCAGCGAAAGCCTCCGTTATCACTCGATTCTGGATATGAGTCATGCTGAAATGCCTTCGATGCCGACTATGAAGAAAGTGATTTTTTTCCGGGCGTTCATTTGGGCCTTACTTTTTACGGGGACGTTGCTGGGGCTTTCGGCGCGCTTTTCGTGGCGGTGGCCCTCGAGATGCTTGGCATGTGGCGATTGATTCAGTGAACGGGTTCAAGGAAGCCGGCGAGCCGGGCGCTCCGATGAATAGTGATTTATTCGCGATCTTCGTTGCGGCAATCATCGTCGCTTTGTTTTCGGTTCGCCAACAGAGGAGGGCTAAAGGTGGTCTCATTAGAGCTTGACGACGATATTTCGGCATTTCTCGCTTCGATCTCGCCGGCGCTCGAGCGCGAGGCTGCGATCCACTCGTTCTTCTTGAGTCTTGTGGCGCGGGTCAGGGATTCGGGGAAATCCGCGCCGGTGATGGCTCGGGGCATCGGTGCCGGCGGAGGTTTTCGCATTGCGGGGGTGCAGACCAGCCATGGGTATCCGCTGGTAATTTCGAAGGGTTCGGAGTCGGAAGCGCGGGCGTTCGCCGAGGCGCTTTGCGCCAGGCAGATCGCTCTACCGGGGGTCAACGGGCCGGTTCCGGGCGCGGATGCGTTCGCGGAAGGCTGGTGTGCCCGGACGGGGTGTCGGCTCGAACTTGGGGTGAATCTCCGGCTTTTCCAGCTGGACGCGGTGATCGCGCCGGTTCGACCTTCTGGCAGGTTCCGCGACGCGGATCTTAGGGATCTGGAGCTTTTGCTGGAGTGGACCCGGGAGTTCGCGCGGGAGGCGATGCCCAACGACCCTGTCGCTGACGAGGCGGAGCGCCGGGATCGCGTAGGGGAAGGAATCGTGAAAGGGCACTATGCCCTTTGGGAAGATGGCGAACCGGTTTCCTTCGTCGGATCCACGCGCGAGTCAAGCGCCGGGCGCTGGATCGCGCCGGTTTATACGCCGCCGCGTTTCCGCGGCAAGGGTTACGCTTCGGCGGTCGTGGCCGAGCTCAGCGAGAGAATCATCCGGAGCGGCCGCAAATGCCTGCTCTTCACGGATCAGGCGAATCCCACTTCCAACAGCATCTATCAGAAGATCGGCTACCGGCCCCTCGGGGATTCACGGCATATCCGGTTCGTGAGCTGAAACGGGCGATAGGATCGGAGCACTCCGGCGGCGGGCTGCCTCAGTTCAGGCTTCGCTTGTAGAAGCAGGTCGCAAGGACGTGCCCGCCCTGGGAGCGTTCTAGATACAGCGCGATGCCATCAGATGGCAAAGCGGCCGTATCGAGGGCTGCGATATAGGTCGCGGAAACCTCGCGCCCCTTGGGGTGGAAGAACGTCTGCTGGAAAATCGTGCGCGTGAGGGTATTCCCGGTTCGGGTGGTTTGCGCGAAGGTGTTTTCGGTCAGCTGCAGGCGCCCCAGCTTGAAGAGTGTCTGATGCGGCTGCTGCGGGTCGTTCCACTCGTCCACGAAAAGCTCGTCCCCAGTAGTGGCGGTCCCCTCGGTGATCCTGAGGGATTTCGAGCAGGGGATGGGCTGGGGGGCTTTGACGCTCAGCTCGGGAACTGCCTCGATCAGGGCGAAGGAGCCGGCGAAATCCCGAAGCGCTTCGGCCTGGGCAGTCAGGCTGACAGACAGGTTCAGTGAAAAAATCAGGAAAAACGAAGCTGCGGCCATTTTCATTCAGTGCCTCCCGGGTGCCTCTTTGGGGTGGCATCGATTAATCCGGCTCGGAGGTGATGTCAAAGGTTTTGGGCTTGGCGGCAGAGCGTTACTATTTGGCTCTCGCCTACACCCAGGGGTCTTGCTAAGATTTCTTACTTTGAACCTCTGCTTAAGGAGAGAAAATGAAGATGAAATCCACGTTCGTGATCCTGGCAATTGCCGCTTTGACCGCGAGCTCCGCGCTCGCCTGTGACATGGAGGGTGAAGGCCACAAGGAAGCCAAAGCTCACAAGGAGGCGAAGGCCGCGCACCATGAGATCAGTCTGATCCCGCAGGCGCACGCCAACGAAACGCCGGGCGCCAAGACGGCGGCCTTTCAGGTCAAAGGGATGATGTGCAGCGCCTGCTACAAGAAGGTCAATGGCGCGCTCTCGCAGCTCCCTGGAGTCACCGACGTGAAGATCGACTCCAAGAAGAACATCGTCACGGTCGCGTATGCGCCCGACAAGACGAACACCGACGCGATGATGAAAGCCGTCGACGCGGTGGGCTTCAAAGCGAGTCAGAACTGATATCCGATTGGTCTGGAGGATCCTGCGGCGGGACGAGAATCCGCGGCAGGATCCTTTTGCGTTTCCGACGTCGCCTTCCTGCTCCTTCCCGCTTGTTTTGATTCTCCGAATGAAGGAGGATTTTCCCTATGAACGAAGTCCCGAAGCGCAAGCTCAATCCCCTCGCGTTGGTCCTGGTCCTTTCATCCGCTTTTTTCCTGCTCTTTCTGCTTGTTTCGGGCGTGCTTTTCCTTACGAAAGGGCCATCGACGATTTCGCGCAAGGCTTCGGGACCTTCGCTTTTCAACAAGGGAGCGGTCGCGATCATCGAGCTGAACGGCGTGATCATGGATTCCAAGCGGGTCCTCAAGAAGCTCGAGCGCGCAGAGCTGAGCGCGGACATCAAGGCTATCGTCCTGCGGCTCAACTCGCCGGGAGGGGCGGTCGCGCCGTCGCAGGAAATCTATGAGGCCGTGAAAAAGATCAAGAAGCCCCTGGTCGTCTCGATGGGGTCTGTCGCGGCGAGTGGCGCCTATTACGTCGCCTGCGCTTCGAAGAAGGTGTACTCCAATCCCGGGACGATCACCGGCTCGATCGGCGTCATCATGGAGTTCGCGAATCTCGAGAAGCTCTACGAGTGGGCCAAGGTGGAGCGCTACGCGATCAAGACGGGCAAGTTCAAGGATCTCGGCGCGAGCTACCGTGCCATGCCGGCCGAAGAGCGTGCGCTCTTGCAGGGCATGGTCGATGACGTGCTTCTGCAGTTCAAGCAGGCGATCGTCGACGGCCGCAAGCTCCCGATGACGACGGTAACCGCGCTCGCGGACGGCCGCATCTTCTCGGGCGCGCAGGCCAAAGCGTCGAAGCTCGTGGATGAACTCGGGACGCTGCAGGACGCGATCGATGATGCCGCGGAACAGGGCGGAATCCAGGGCAAACCCGAGATCACCTATCTTGAAACTCCCCGGCGGAGCCGACTGCTCGAGCTGATCCTCGACGGAGGGGACGACGAGGAGTCGGAGGCCTCCTCACGGAGCATGCTTTCACGGCTTTTGGGCGGGCTTTCGCGCACGACGAGTCAGGACGTGCCTGGTTTGCTGACGGGGACCCTTCCGGCGGGGGTTTACTGGCTCTGGCGCGGGGCTTACTGAATGGCGCAGGCGCGGATCGACTACCCCCGGGATCTCGCGGTGCGCGTGCTCACGCGCGTCCTGAGCGATCGCATGCCTCTGGACGAGGCGCTGGCCGGGCTTCCGGCGGATCTTTCGCCGGGTGCGCGCGGCTGGCTGCAGGAGGTCTGCGCCGGGACCTTGCGCTGGAAAGGGCGGCTGGATCTCGTCATTGATTCCACGGCGCTCAAGAAAAAGCCCTCGGGCTGGCTTCGAAAAGTTCTGCTGATCGCGGCCTATCAGCTGATCGCGCAGGAGCGCACGCAGCCCGGGGTCGTGGTGTCGGAGACGGTCTCGGAAGTGAAACGCAAGGAGGGCGAGGCGCCCTCGAAGTTCGCGAACGCGATTCTTCGCAAGATCGCGGAGCATGGCAAGCAGTGGCGCGAGCTTGCACCGCGAACCGGTGGCCCGGAGGCGGAGCTTGCGGCCTGGGCGAGTCTTCCCGACTGGCTGTGGTCTCGCCTGGTGAAGCAGCACGGGGCGGAGTGGGCGGAGGCCTATGCGCGCGCGAGTCTCGAGCGCCCGGGCGTCTGGATTCGCGCACGGCGCACCGAGTGGAAGCCCGGGTGGGCCGAAGCGGGCCCGGTGCCGGGGGCCTATCGGATCACGTCCGGGGGCGCGATCCCCGAGCGCGAAGGCTTTGCGGAAGGCGAGTTCATCGTTCAGGACATCTCGAGCCAGCTTTTGATCTCGGAGGTCGCACGCGAGGTGCGGGCGGAGTTGGGTCCGGGCTCCTTGCGCGCTTTGGATCTTTGCGCCGCTCCCGGAGGAAAGTCGATCGGGCTCGCCTGGAGCGGCTTCCAGGTGATCGCTTCGGATCGGGACGAGGGCCGGCTCGGCCTGCTCCGGCAGACGGTTTCGCGCGCGGCACCGCGGGAGGTGCGGATTCTCTCCAAGCCGCAGCTTGCTGAAGTCGGTCCCCAGGATCTCGTCTGGGTGGACGCGCCTTGTTCCGGCAGCGGGATTCTCAGACGCCATCCGGATGTGCGCTGGCTCAGGCGGGAGAACGAGCTCAAGGGGCTTTTGGAAGTTCAGGCCGGTGTCCTCAAGGAAGGCTGGCAGAAGCTTCGTCCGGGGGGATACCTGGTTTATTCCGTTTGTTCGATTCTCAAAGAAGAAGGCCCCGAGGCTTTGGAGAGGTCGGAACTGCAGGGCTATTGCATGAAGAGCTGGGAGCTTGGGCCGCATCTCGCGCCTTTCGGAGACGGCTTCTGGGCGGGACTGCTGAAAAAGCCGTAGATTCATGCTCGGTTCCCCTCTTCGATTTCGCTGGAGGCAAAGCGCACCCTTTCCCCCGGTTGAAAAGCAGTTTGCAATGAGAAGCATTGCAACAGAGCAATTCCAAACCCTTGGTTTCCATTGTTTTTATGTTTTTGGAAGGGGGATGGGCCTTCGGTCCCTGGGGCGTTTCGACCACACCCCGTCAAGAAAGCCATAGGTATAGAGAGCTCGGGATCCGCTCCAGGAGCGGAATTCGGGGGATCAGGCTGGCTCAGGCGAAGTGAAAAACGCGAGGCGGTTCGAGAAGCTAGAGCTCACGATTTTAAAAAAGGTCATTGGGCCGCCCCCTGGCACAACGGCTGCAATAACCCCCTGCAGGACATTTCGCTGCGTGTGTGAATGGCGGTACGTCAGCAGTGGGGGCGGCAGATGTCATCAAAAAATTGCACTTTCCAAAATCCGCTACTTTTCCCACCTCAGGCCGCTGGCTCCCGAAAGGGAGCCAGCCGGATCTCTTTATAACGCTCGCTCTCTCCGCTCCGCGCTTCGCGCGTCGTTGGGGCAGCTGTGGATCAGTTCAGTTCGGTGAGACAGCCCGCGAGGCGTTTGCCCAGCGTGTGGCAAAGGCGAGTCAGAGCCAGGTGTGCAGCGCTCCAGCTTTCGACCGCCAGGAATTCCGTTTCGGAAAGGCGCGACTGCTCGACGAAAAGCTCATTCGTGGTCATGCGGCCTTGCTGAAAGCGCTTGAGTCCGTCCTCGTAGAGCTTGCGGGTGGTCAGAAGAGTCTTCTCGCGGGCGAGCGCGGAGCTCCGAGCGGCACGGAAGCCTTGCGTGACGGCTTCCCACGTCTCTAGAGCGTCGCGCTGGCTTTGCTCCAACCGAAGCAGGGCGGCTTCGCGCGAGCGGGCCAGGGCTTTGGTCCGGGAAATTCCCGCCAGGCGATCGAAGACGGGAAGCGAAAGCGTCAGGACGCCGGTCCAGGCAGGATAGCTTGCCTGGGCTTTGGGCTCGTAGTAGCCGTAAACCAGGCTTGCGTCGAGCGAAGGCAGGAGCAGCCGGTATTGCCGCGAGAGCAGCTCCTCCTCGGCCTGGGCGCGCGATGCGGCAGCGCGCACGCGCGGGTGTTGAAGCGGAACCCCCGAAGGCGCGCCGAGAAGGGAATCGAAGGAGCCCTGCTTGAGACGATTGATCCAAGGCCAGTCGTGATCGAGATCGGCTTGACCCAGGAGCGCGACGAGGCGGGCACTCGCTTCCGCAGCCCGAACTTCCCCGTCGCTGAGGCGGGCGCGGGCATTCTCTAGGTCGATCGAAACCTTTTCCACCTCTTGCAGGGGAAGCAGACCCCTCGCATAACGTTCCCGGGCGATCCGGACGGAGTCCTCCTCCATCTTCGCGAGCCGGGTGAGGATCTGGATCTCCTGCGAGCGCCGGATCACCTGCAGCAGGGCCGCAGCGGCTTCGGCTTCGGCTTCAAGCCGGGCGGAATCGGCCTGCTGGCGGAGGGCCGTTTCTTCGTGGATCGCGGCCTTCGAGGCCGCGGCGTCGGCGCCAAAGCGGAAGAGATTGATCGTCGCGTCGGCCTCGATGCTGCGCGAGGAAGTACGTGAGGAGTCCGTGCCGGTTCCGATGGAGCTCGTGCTCTGCTTCGCGCCCAGGGAGATCGAGGGCAGGAAGTGCAGTCGAGAAGGGAGATTCCGGGCCTGTCCTTCGGCGAGCTCGAGCTCGCCGATCCCGATCCGGGTGGAGCGCGAAAGGATACGCTCGAGGGCCTGGTCGAAGCTGAGTCGGGCCGGTGGTGAGGCGGGCGTTTCGGCGGCCAGGGGCGAGCGCATCGGCGCGAGAAGGCTCAGGCCGACGCAGAGAAGGAACGATGGAAGGACGCGGAACCCGTGGCCGCGGCGTCGCTTCCAATCGAGATAGGAGACCTGCAGCGCGGGCACCACGAAGAGCGTCAGGCTCATCGAAACCCAAAGGCCGCCGGTCACGGCGATGCCGAGGGGCTGCAGAATGCGGCCGCCCTCGCCCATTCCGAGCGCCACGGGAAGCATGCCGAGCACCGTGGTGAGCGAGGTGATCAGGATGGGGCGCAGCCGCTGGCGCGCCGCCTGGATCGCGGCATCACGGGGGCTCAGCCCGGCCTCGACCCGGCGCTTGAGAAAGTCCACGAGGATGATGCTGTTGGCGACGGCGAGCCCGTTGAGAAGAATCACGCCGAGCACCGAGTTGAGCGAGAGGCTGCTTTGGAACGCGAAAAGAGAGATCAGCACGCCGATGAAGCCCAGGGGCACGGCCACGAGCACGAGCGCCGCGCTCATCACGTCGCCGAACTGGATCAGCAGCGTGAGGAAGATCAGGAGCACCGAAAGCGCGACGGCGATCCCGAGCTGGCGCAGCGCCTCGTTGAGGTCCTTCTCGGCGTCCTCGAACTGGGGCGTGATCTTTTTGCCTTGGGCCCACTGAGCGACGAGCGCGCGGGCCTTGGTGAGAAAAGCCTTGTCGCCTTTGCCTTCGGACGACTCGTTCTGCTTGCCTTCGATCAGGAAAAGCTCGCGCCCGTCTTCGCGATAGATCGTGGGCGGAACGGTCTCGACTTGCACGCGCGCGAGCGCCTTGAGCGGGACGATCCGCGAAGCGATGCCGACGGGAAATGCGCCCAGGGCCTCGGGCGTGGCGATCAAGCCTTCGGGGTAACGGAGAAAGAGGGAGGACTCCTTTCCCGCGATCAGGAGACTGCCGACGCGCTTGCCTTCGGTCGCGACGCGCGCGAGATCCGCGAGATCGCCGGGATGGAGGCCGCCTTCCTGCGCGCGCAGGGCGGCCCATTGCTCGGCGCCCGGGCGAAGCACGATGCTCTCGGTATGGCTGACGCCGGGCCGGGTCCAGATGCGGGGGAGCACCTGCTTCTCCTGCAGCAGCGTCTGCAGCGAATCGGTCGCCTCGGCGCGCTCCTCGAGCGTGCCGCCCCGGAGCGCGATCCGCAGCTCGGGTGGGTTCGGGATGGGGAGCTCGGCCGGATTCCAGGGACCGACCCAGTAGCGGACGAAGGGCGTGTTGACGAAGCGCTCTTCCATGGACTTCCAGAGCGCGCGCATGTCCTTCTTGCGCTTGAGGCGGGCCATGATGTTGGAGTGGTCCGCGCTCTGCACCTGGGTGAAGGTATACTGGATCTTCTCGCCGAACTCCTTGAGCAGGGCGGTCTCGATCTCCTCGGTCTGCGATTCCATCTGGCGGACGAAGGAGTTCCCCTGGGTACTAATGGCGAGCACCATCCAGTCAGTATCGGGCGTGCCGATGATCTCCTTGGGAAGGCGGGGCAGGACGGCGAAAGCGAGCACCGCCAGGAGCGCCGCAAGCCCGGAATAGACCACGATCTTGCGCCGGCCTGAGTCGATGAATGCGGCGAGGAGCTCGCCGTAGCGGTTCTCGAAACGCTTGATCCAGGGCTCGATCGGGGAATGGGCCGCGTTGTCGTCGCCGCGAGCCAGGAGCTGCAGGCGGACCGTGGGGACGAGAATCAGCGCCACGAGCGCGGAAAACCCGTGGGAAAACACGACGGTCTTCGCGAGATCGCCCAGGATGGCGTAGCTCAGTTCGGAGGTGAAGGCGAGCGGAAGGAAGACGACGAGCGAGGCCAGCGTCGAGGCGATCACCGGGAAGCGCACCTCGGCGACGGCTTCAGAGACGAGGCGCAGTCGCTCCTGGAAAGGGAGCTTGCCGGTCACCCCCTCGAAGCGGCGGAAGATGTTCTCCATCACCACGACCGAAGCGTCGACGTTCATGCCCGCCGAGAGCGCGAGCCCGCCGAGCGAGATGAGGTTGAGGTTCATGTCCGAGAGCCGCATCAGGATGAACGCGAGGATCATGCTCAGAGGGATCTCGATCGCGGCGGTCACGGTATTGCGGAAGCTGCCGATGAAAAGAAAGAGAATGGCCACGGCAAGCAGCGCGCCCAGGGCTACCTCGTGCAGGACGTTCCTGATCGAGGCGCGGATGAACTCGGAAGGGTCAACGAGCACGCGGAACTCGACGTCCTTCGGAAGCGAAGGCATCGTTTGCCCGATGATGGCCAGGATCTCCTCGCTCATTCGCTTGACGTTGCCGCCGGCTTTTGGGGTCGCGAAGAGAATCAGGCTCGGAGCTCCGCTGGTTTTGAAGCTACGGGCGTTCTTGCCGGCCGCCGCGAAATCGATCTTGGCGATGTCGGAGAGATGGACGATGCGGCCACCCCGCGTGGTCACGATGATCCGCGAGAGATCCGCCAGGCCGTTGACCGGCCGCGCGATCTCGATCCCGAGATTCCGCAGGCCCACGGTCACGGACCCGCCACCGAAGCCCGACATCGTGCCCGAGATCGCGCGCTCGACATCGCGGGGGAAGAGCTGGAGCGCGGCCATCTTCTCGGGATCGAGCTCGATCTGGATCTCCTTGCGCGAAGGATTCCAGAGATCCGCCTCGGCCGCGTCCTTCACGCGGGAGAGCGGCGGCACCAGCGTGGGCTCGAGCAGGTCGTAAAGCTCGTCAAGGCTCCGGGTGGCGCTGTAGAAGCTTACGGCCAGGAAGCCGGAGTTCTCGTTATTGGTCCAGACGCCGAGGGATTCGCGGATCTCGGTGGGGAGCCGGCTCGCGAAGGAGTTCGCGACGAGCTGCACTTCCTTGAGCGCTTCGGTGGGCGAGTTGCCCCAGCGGAACTCCAGCGTGTAGTTGGCTCTGGAAGAGCCGTAATTGGCTTTGAACGCCTGTACTTCGAGTGTTTCGGACGAGACCGCCCGCAGCTGTTCCTCCAAGGCGCGCCCATAGGCCTGAAGGAAGTCGCCCGCGGTACCGCCGCCGTACGAGACGTTCACGACGATATTGGGCTTGGCCGTATTGGGGAAGAGAGACACCGGCAGGCGCGCGCCGGAGACCAGGCCCGCGATGGCGAGCGCGGCCAGGCAAAGATAGACCCGAAGCGGAGAGGCGTAGAGACGGCTCACTGAGCCGATCCTTCGACCTTGACCTCGTCACCGTCGGCGACGAAGCGGCTCGAACGCTCGATGACCGCGGCGTTCTCGGGCACGCCTTTGAGAACCTCGACGAGACCCTGCTGCTTGGAGCCCAGGACGACGGAGACGCGCTTGGCTTTGCCGCCTTCGACGATCCGCACGTAGGGGTTGCTACCCTGATAGCCGATCGCATGGTCGGGCAGAGTGATCCCTTTGCGCGAATTCACCTTGAAGGAGACTTGTCCCAGGCCGCCCGGCGCGAGCGCTTCGGCGGAGAGAAGCTCGATCTCGCAGGTCGCGGTGCCGGTGGCGGGATCGACGAAGGGGCTGAGCCCGTGGATCCGGACCGGGAGCGGCTTCTCGCGTCCGCCTACCCGGAATTCGCCGGTGAGCCCGCGCTTGAGCGCGGCGAGGTCGGGGGCGGGCACCTCGGCCTGGATCTTCACCTTGGAAGGATCGAGGACCGCGGCCACTCGGCTTCCTTTGGCGACCTGGCTGCCTTCGGTGACTTCGATGGCGCTGACGATGCCGCAGATCGGAGCGGTGATCGTCGCGGGCGCATATTGATAGATGGGGTCCGTGTGGGTGATGGTGAGGATCCGCTGGCCGCGGGTCACCCGTTGGCCGAGGGGTGCAAGGATCCGGGTCACGACGCCATCCGTCTCAGCCAGCAAGGTGGCATTGATCTTCGCGGAGACGCGAGCAGGATAGGTGAGGACCTCAAAGAGGTCGGTGACTGCGGCAGGTCGGATGAACACGGTGGGGATCTGGGGCTTTTGCTCCAGTGCGTGCGAAGAGGGTTGAATCGCAAGCAGTAAAAGCGCCAGCAGGTATTTCATCGGAAGCCCCCAGAAAAAAATAGTTTTGGAGGGTTTAGCCGCTGATCCTTGCTGCGTCAAGTCATTTCAAGGCGAATGAGACCGCCGGAATCAGTCTTCGGTTATCAGATCGCCGCGATGAACGTGCCTGGAGGAGGGCACCCGGATGCGGCCCGGCCGCTCAGGCTCGCAGATCAGAACGACATCCGCGTTACGGTCTTTCTGGATCGGATCGCTCACGACGCGGCGAAGGCGCGGAGAAGGGACCGGGGCCCGCGCCTCGGGCGAGGACAGCCAGAGGTAGGAGAACTTCACCCATTGGCGCTCGGAGCCTAATCCTTTCGAAAAGGACGTGAACCAGCGGCCTGGGATTTCGACCGGCACGGAAAAATGGCACCAGTCGCGTCCGGCGGCCAGCGGGCAGCGCTCGGCGTGCAGGCAGGGGCCCCAGATCGAGCGTGCCGAGTTTTCGATCGCCCCCGCTTCGAGAAGCTCGTCGCGAAGCTGCGAAAGCAGCTGAGAAGAGCGCTTCAGGGCAGGCTCGATGTAAAGGGTGCCCGCCCCCTGCGCGCGTTCGAGGATCGCCGACCAGGAGGCCTGCTGCGGCAGCGCCGCCTCGTTGAGCACGTTGCCGAAAAAGATGAGCGAGGTTTCTCGCGGAAGGCGGGGCGTTGCTTTCCACCAGGGCTCTCCGTGCATATGGCCTTGTACCTTGCCCCGGAGCTTCGGGAACTGGTCCGAGAGCGCTTGAATCAACGCCGCGCCGTCGTCCATGATCGCGCGATTGGTATCAAACCAGTGCAGCTCGATCGTGGGCAGCTCCTTGCGGCCATCCGGCAGAGGCTGATCGAGCAGCCAGAGAAGAAAGGCGATCGAGGCAGTGCCAGGACCGGCCCCGAGATCCGCGAGATGAAGCGTGCCGGTTTTTGCTGCGTGCTTGAGCGCGGCCTGGGTCGCCTCGGGATGAAGCTGGAAGACGCTCAGAAACTTCGCCGCCTGGAGCGGCAGAAAATAGAGCAGGTAGGCCGACCGGAATTTGGGATGCGCGAAATACTCAGGCAGCTTCGTGGGGCGTTCCTCCGTGAAGAGCTCCGAAAGCTCGCTGATGCCTTTGAAAAAGAAGCGGGCGTCTTCGGTGGTGAACGGCTTGTCTTTCCAACTCTCTCGCGGACTGTAGGTGCGCTTGACATAAGTCGGAATGAGCTCGTCCACAAACCAGGACCAGGCCGCAGGAAAAGAGTTAACGCGATGCGTCAGGGATGGTTTCCGGGATTTTTGCGCCATGTGGGGCTTATGCTACACTTTTTGTTGGGAGGGCGCGAGGCTTGAAATCCATCTGGAAAAACCGTCACAGTCACGCCTGGTCGTTTTACTGTCCCCTTTGCCGTGCGACGCGCAAGGTCGCGACTCGGACGAAGCCTGCGGCGAAGCACTATTTTCAGGTAGGCCTCACCTCGGTGGTGTTCATGCTGGCCAGCTGGCAATGGCTGGGGTGGAAAGGAATCATTTCGTTCATCCCGTTCTGGATGGTGTTTGAAGTTCTTTTTCGAAGCCGGGCGCGCGTGGTGCTGAACTGCCCACACTGCGGATTTGATCCCTATCTTTACCTGGTGGACGCCAAGAGGGCGCGGGAAGAGATCGAGGCGCACTGGCGGCGCAAGTTCGCGGAGAAGAACATTCCTTTTCCCGAGAAGGAGCGGCCGCTCGAAGCGCGCGCCCGAGCCGCCGTCGCGCCTGCTCCGGCTCATCCTTCCCCTGTCGAGGATGCGGCTGAGGAGACGGTCGGGGTTTAGTTTTTTCCTTGGACAAATGCCTGCTTGACAGGCTTGAAGCGGGAACGTAATCGTTGGCCCATGTCAGTCAATAAAGTGATTTTGGTGGGGAGATTGGGGCAAAATCCCGAGGTGCGCTATACGCCCTCCGGCGCCGCGGTGGCCAACTTCAGCGTCGCGACGAACGAGTCGTGGACGGATAAGTCCGGCCAGAAGCAGGAGCGCACGGAGTGGCATAAGGTGGTCGTTTGGGGCAAGCTGGCGGAGCTTTGTGGCCAGTACCTCTCCAAGGGGCGTCAGGCTTATGTCGAAGGCCGCCTTCAGACCCGTCAATGGCAGGATAAAGACGGTCAGACGAAATACACCACCGAAGTCCAGGCCCAGACGGTCCAGTTCCTGGGCGGCCAGGGCGTGGGTGCCGGTGAGCGCGTCTCCAATAATGCCGAACAGGGCAATTACGGCCATTCCATGGGCGCCGAGCCGATGGGTTCTCCCATGGGCCAGGGCGGCGGCATGAGCGGCGGCCCTTCGTTCACGGAAGATGACATTCCGTTCTGATGCGTACTCTGATCGTCGTTCCGACCTATAACGAGATCGAGAACCTCAAGTCGTTGACCGAGGCCGTGATGGCAGTCGTTCCGCCCGAGGTCGATCTCCTGATCGTGGATGACGGCTCTCCCGACGGGACGGGGCAGCTCGCGGATGCGATTTCGCAGCAGAATCCGCGGATTCAAGTCCTGCATCGCCCGCGGAAAATGGGCCTGGGCACGGCTTATGTGAACGGGTTCCGCTGGGGAATGGAAAAGGGCTACGACGCTTTCATCGAGATGGACGCGGACTTCTCGCACGATCCCAAATATCTTCCCCGAATGCTGGAGCTGCTGGGCACTCATGATGTCGTGATCGGCTCTCGCTATGTGGCGGGCGGCGGGACGGTGAACTGGGGGCTTGGGCGCAAGATCCTGAGCCGGGGTGGCAGCCTCTACTCGCGCCTGATCCTCGGCGCGGGTATCCGCGATTTCACGGGCGGCTTCAACGGCTGGCATCGTAAGGTGCTTCAGGCGGTCGATCTGGGAACGCTTCGCTCGGACGGCTATTCCTTCCAGATCGAGCTCAAGTATCGGGCTTATCTCCGGAAGTTCCGGATCACCGAGTTCCCGATCGTGTTCGAAGATCGCAAGGTCGGCAAATCCAAGATGAACCGCAGGATCGTGATCGAGGCGCTGGGTCGCGTCTGGGGCTTCCGGCTCCGGCGAGGCTCCTTGACTTGAAAGTCGAAAGCCCTAAACTTGAAGGGATGTTTCCCCTTCAGGTCAATGCCAGGGCGGCTTTTCTGTTTTTTTTCTTTTTCGCGCCAAGCGCCGTGCCGGCGTTCGGGGGCGACAAGACCGCGATCCTGGTCGACAAGAAGACGAACACGCTTCGCGTGGTGAAGTACGTCAACGGCGCATATGAGCCGGTGAAGTCTTTTCACGCGACCCTGGGCAAGGTGACTGGAGACAAGGTCAGCGAAGGGGATCTCAAGACTCCCGAAGGGATCTATACTTTCAAGTCACGGCTCACGCCGCCCACGTTGAAGCCGAAGTTCGGAAAGATGGCCTTCTATCTCAACTTCCCGAACGACTTCGATCGCATCGCCGGCTACACGGGCTCCGACATCATGTTGCACGCCACGAACGAGCCCGAGCGCCTCAAGCAGAATTACGACAGCGAAGGGTGTATCGTGGTCAACAACGAGGAGATCACGGAGATCCAGCCCTGGGTCCGCGTGGGGCTGACGCCGATCCTCGTCTTCGACGAGCTGAAGGACGAGTTCCTCAAGCCGGGCCAGTCGGTCGAGCTCAAGGCGTTTTTCGACAGCTGGATCCAGGCCTGGGAGACCAAGGACGTCGATTCCTACATCTCGCATTATCATTCCGACTTCTCGGCGCAGGGCATGAACAAGGATCAGTGGAAGTCCTTCAAGGGGAATCTCAATGCCCGCTACAAGACGATCGCGATCGGGCCCGAGGATGTGCAGTATTATCGCCACCCCAAGTATTCGATGATCACCTTCACCCAGAACTACCGTTCGACGCTCAAGAACGGTGGCGTGGGGCATCGGTCGCGGGGAACCAAGATCCTCACCATCGCCGAGGAGGCGGCCAAGCCGCGGATCATCTCGGAGGCCTACACCACGTTGATGTGGTAAAAAGCGCGAGTCCGGCCCGCGCTTGGCTCGTGGTTTGAATAGAGGTCGGGCCGACCTCGTTTCAGGCATCATTTGCAAGGAAGGTGAACCGTGTCAGCGAAGCCCAGAAAACTTTCGGAAGCGGAGATCCAGGAAGGCTTGCGCAAGCTACCGGGCTGGAGCCTGAATTCGCGAGGGGAGATCGAGAAGGCGTTCGAGCACAAGGATTTCGCGCGCGCGCTGCTCTTCGTGAACGCTGTAGGCCTGCTGGCGGAGGCCGCGGATCATCATCCGGACATCGACATCCGCTGGAACAAGGTGAAGCTCGCGCTTTCGACTCATGACGCCGGCGGGCTCAGCGAGCGCGACTTCGCGCTGGCGGCCCGCATCGCCGCGCTGAACGCCTAGGCGCTCAGACTTCTTCGAAGCGGGGATCGCTCTCGGAAGGGACCTCGCCGCCGCCGCCGTTGGCCGCGATCTTCATCGGCACGGGCTTGGACTCGGCCACGGGCTTGAGCGCCGCTGGCTGCGGGGTCTTCTTCGATACGAGCGGGATCACCCTCGCGCCACCCTCGGGCTTGGGGGCGGGCCCCTGCTTTTTCGCCTTCGGTTGGGGCTTGGCGGCGGCTTCGGTGCCGCGGTTGCCCTCGACGAGCGTCACGAGCTCATGCACCATCGACTTGAGGGCCTTGGCCTGGCCGGAGAGCTTCTCGGCGGCGGAGGCCGCCTCGTGCGAAACGGAGCTGTTTTTCTGCGTGGCGGCGTCGAGGTTGCCCACGGCCTTGTGGATCTCCTGCAGGCCGCTCGACTGTTCGCTCGAGGCCTCCGAAATCTCGGCCACCATCTGGTTCACGTTCGAGACGTTGCGGACGATCTCCTCGAGCACGTCGCCGCAGCGGCGCGCGATCTGGGCGCCGCTATCCGTCTTCTCCTTGCCGGTGGCGACGAGGGTGCCGACCTTGGCCTTGGTCGCGTTCACGATCGCCTCGACCTTGCGGATGCTGCCATCGAGCATCTCGGAGATCTCCTTGGCGGCGTTGCCGCTCATCTGGGCGAGCTTGCCCACCTCCTCGGCGACGACGGCGAAGCCCTTGCCGTGCTCTCCGGCCCGGGCCGCCTCGACCGAGGCGTTGAAGGAAAGCAGCTTCGTCTGGAAGACGATGTCGTTGATGATCTTGGTCTTGTTGCCGATCTCGCGGATGACGCCCACGATGGCCGAGATCTCCTGGTTGCTCTTCTCCACCTCCGACATGATCTCCGTGTTGCTCGAATGGATGTCATCGATCGCGCGGATCATCTGGTCGATGACCTGCTTGCCGTTCTCGGCGCTCTTGCGGCTGTTCTCTGATTCAGCCTTGGAGTGGTTGGCGTTCTCGGCGTTCTTGCGGACCATCGCGGCGACCTCCTCCAGCGCGGCGGAGGTCTCCTCCAGCGAGGCGGCCTGCTCGCTGGAGCTCGAGGCGAGCTCCTCGCTGGATGAGGAGATCTGGCCCGAAGCGGTCGCGACGCCTTCGGCTTCCATCGCGAGCTTGCGGGTGATGCCGCCCAGAGAGGTGGTCAGTCGGCGCGAGAAGAGATAGCCCACGAGCAGCGCGAGGCCGAAGCCCGAGATCACGACGATGGAGACCAGGGCGCGGCCGACGGTCGCGATCCTCTCGGCCTGCTTGGACCACTTCGCGGCTTCGCGGCCCTGGGTGTCGCGCAGGATGCCGAGGTCCTCGTTGAGGTCATCCATCACGTTGCTGAAGTCCTTGGCCAAAAGCTTATGCATCTTGGCGCGGTCCTCGGCGCGAGTGGACTTCTGGAGCGCGCGGATCCGGGTGACGATATCCTGGGTCTCGCGCCAGCGATCCTGGACGTCCTTGTACTTCTCGCCTTCACCGGCGGTGAACGGGTGCTTGGCGTAATCCTTCTCGGCTTCCTCGTACTTCTTGATGTGATGAGTGAGCTTGTATTCGTGCTCCTCGATCTCGTCCTGCGAGAGGTCGTTCATCGAAAGGTGGGTCACGCTGCGCGCGATGCCGATAGCGTTGTAGCGCATGCTCGTGAGCTCCGCGGTCTTGGGCAGGTCGATCTCCGAGACGTGCTCATACGTGCGCGACACCTGCGAAAGCGAGAAGAAGCCGATCGCACCCACGGTCAGCAGGAAGACGGCGGTCGCTCCAAAGGTGATCAGGAGCTTCACCTTCATGCTCAGGGTGTCGTCGAGTTTTTTCCAGAGTCTCAGTATGTGCATGCGGGTCCACCTCGTGTCCTGGATACTGATCGGTTCGGGGACTGGAATGTTTTAGCCAATTCTCTGGCGGGGCTAGGATTCCGGCGAACGATGGCGGTTTGACGCCTCATACCCTGGGTATTAAATATAAATGACTTAAAAAATATCGCTGCTGATTAAAATAATCTTTACCGCCCATTGCGCTGCTGCGAAACTTTGCGAAGGAATCCAACAAGGAGAGTGGGGATGAGCGGAATGCGGATGGGGGCGATTGCGTTATTCGCGGTTATCAACCTTGTGTCGGCTGCGACGGGGTCGGCCCAGGAGGGAGTGGCTGCGCCGGAGGCGACTGCAGCCGTGGCGCCGGCGGCGCCTGGCGCGGGCGGGCTGAGCTTCGCGGCCGAGGCGCAGAAGTGCGGCAAATGCCATGAGGACGAGTACGCCGCGTTCCGCGACAACCTGCATTTCGGCGTCTTCGCCAAAACAGGGGTTGAGAAGGCCTGCGCCGCCTGCCATGGCGACAACGGGGCGGAGCACGCGAAGCTCAAGACCAAGGAGTCCATTGTCAGCTTTACCAAAGGGTCGGCGCAAACGCCGGCTCAGCAGGCCGCACAGTGCCTGAACTGCCACAAGAATGAGCCGAAGGTAGCGCACTGGAACTCCGGCCCGCATAACCGCGCGGATCTTTCGTGCGCGAGCTGCCATACCAATCACAAGGGCCGCATGCACGTGAAGCCCTCGCCCGAGCATTGCCTCGATTGCCACAAAGACATCGCTCAGCTCGTGAAGAAGCGCTCGCACCACCCGATCCTCGAAGGCAAGGTGGGCTGCAAGGACTGCCACAACCCGCACGGCTCTCTCTCGGAGAAGAGCTGGGTGGAGACCAACGTGAACCTGCTTTGCACCAAGTGCCATGGTGACAAGCGCGGGCCCTTCATGTGGCAGCACCAGCCGGTGGAGGAGAACTGCCTCAACTGCCACAATCCGCACGGGAGCAATCACAACCGGCTGCTGGTGGAGAAGGTGCCGAACCTTTGTCAGGAGTGTCATCAGGCGTCCGGCCACGTCAGCACGGCTTATGACTCCAATAACGGCTTCGATGGCACGGGCAGCATGAGAAACCGGTTCGTGGGACGCGCCTGCCTGAACTGCCACACGAAGGTGCACGGGAGCAACGCCCCTTCGAATTTCTCGGGTCGTGGAAACTCAGGGAAGAGATTCTTGCGCTAACGCGAGGAAATGAAAATGAGAAATATCAAAGTGACTCAAGGAATGGCCGTGACACTGCTGGTTAGCGCGCTTCTGCCGGCCTCGGGCTGGGCGGAAGAGGAGCTGCGTTACTCCGTGCTGAGCAAGTTCGGGGTCCGTCTCGTGGACGGCGAGAACGCGAGCGCGCGCTTCAACGAGTATCGCAGCATCCGGGATGGGCTCTACGGGGAGGTCAGCGGGTTCTACGATGCCGGCGGCTACTACGTGGACCTCGAGTCCAAGGACATCCTTCGCAACGACCAATCCTACCGCGTCCGCGGCGGAGGGTACGGCAGCTATCGGTACGCGCTGCTTTTCAACCAGACGCCGCATGACGTGACCTACGGGGCGCGGACCTTCTACGCCAATCCGGGGGACGCACGGCTCGAATATACCTTGAATCCGACGACCTCCTCGACGGACTCCTGGAACAGCTTCGATTACACCATGAAGCTGAAGGACCTGGGCGGCGAGATCCATCTCACGCGTTTCGACCCCTTCTATGTCTCCTTCGGCGTGAACCGGCTGACCCAGGCAGGGATCCGGCCGGTCGCTGGGGGCGCGGTTGAGCTGCCCGAGCCAGTGGACTATGCGACCACCGCAGCGTTCGGTGATCTCAATTACCGCCGGGACAATGTCTTCGCTTCGTTTCGGGCGTCGTTCAGTAACTTCAGGAACGAGAACGAGTTCTTCTCCTGGAGAATGACGTCGGGCTCGCTTTATGAGACCACCTCGGTCGCGCCAGGCAACGATCTCGTTCACCTGCTCGCCCAGACTTCGGTTTCGGACCTGCCCTTGCGGTCGAATCTCTCCGCGCGCGCGGGGGTTTCCACCTTGAGTAACGAGTTCGCGGTGCGCGATCAGATCGTGAGCGGCGCCACCATGGCGACCCTTGCCCTCAATGAGCCTAATTACAAAGGCAAGGTGAAATACAATAACGCCGCAGTGGCGCTCAGCTCGCGGCCGATCGAGGATCTCTCGACGAAGCTGAATTACAGTTTCATTCAGAGAAAAGACGAGTCCAGTCAGATCGTCTTCACGAACGGGGCTGCCCGCGACACGACGGAGAACTTCAGCTATCGCAAGCACCTCGCCGGCTTCGAGGGGGCCTACAGGCTTCCGTTCGAGAGCAAGGCCACGGCTGGCTTCGAGTTCGGACGGGCGTTTCGCGACCGGGCTGACGCCACTGAAACGACGGACCGGAAGTACTACGCCAAGGTCCGGAACGGCTTCCTGGAGTTCCTGAGCGGGAATCTGAAGGTGAGCCGGCTGGTGCGGACTTCCGTGGCAGGCGATAGCGAGGCGGCTTGGCGTGCCTCCGCCGCATCGGCCTCGGGCAAGTATGCGGTGGAGCGCTATTTCCGCTATACGGATCTCGCGGATCGCAATGAGAACCGCTATTCGATCGGCGTGGACATCGAGCCCACGGATCGTATCTCCGTAGGCTTGGAGTACGGCTATAAACGCAACGATTACCCTTCGACGATCCTCGGGCGGCTCGAGGATTCGCGACAGGAGGGCTATGCCAATGTCTCCTGGGAATTGCCGAATATCGTGACCGTGAGCGGGTTTACGGGTGTGGAAAGGGTCATCAACTCCAATTACAGGCGCGTCTTGCCGAATACGGTGACCGTGCCCAACGAGAGCTGGACCAATCCAAGCACGCCTCCGAACGTTTCGGCGGGCTATTACAATCTTGGCTCGACGCTCAATGATTTCAGCGTGAACTACGGCTTGACCTGCGACGTGACGCTGAAGCGCCGCCGGTTGAACTTGATCCTCTCGTGGGAGCAGCTGCGTTCGGATGGCAACGTGATCTGGACGCCGCAGGCGGAAGCGAGCTCGGTGGCTCTCGGGAACATCAATAACTATGACGATTACCGGAAGAGCCTCTTCAATGCGAAGGCGGTCTACCGGCACTCCGAGGAGCTGACGGGGACTCTGGGCTTCCAATGGGAGCGCCTGATCTATAGCGACCTCCAGTTCGACAATTACCTGAATCGTCTGACGAGCCCCGCGGCGCTTCTCACCGGCGCCTACAGCGACCAGAATTACGCCGCCCGCACGCTCTATCTGGAGGCCTCGTATCGCTTCTGATTTCGGGTGCTTCCGCGACTCAAGGCCCCGGGTGGGCTTTCCGATAAGAAGAGACCGGATCTGGAGGTGAGTATGAAGACACGAACAACGACCGGAACAGGGCTGCTGACACTGGTCCTCGCCATGGTGTGGCTCCTGCCTTTTGCCGCGGAGGCCAATCAGGATCAGGCGCTTGCGCTAATGAAGCGCAACCAGTGCAACAAGTGCCACACGATCAAGGCGGTGGGCTTTCAGAAGGATCCCACGCTCAAAGATGACGAAGGCGACGAGGAAGAGGCCAAGGACGACAAAGAGGCCCCGGACCTCTCCGGTGTGGGCAAGAAGCACGATGCGGACTGGATGGAGCTCTTCCTCCAAAAGCGCGAGAAGATCAAAGGCCGCAAGCACACCCGCCGCTTCAAGGGCACTCCGGAAGAACTCACGCTTCTGACGAAGTGGCTTGAGACGTTGAAAAACTGATTCTTGACGAAAAGCGTCAAAAACTTTGACACCCCTTTCCTTTTTTCAGGAATAGGGGTGTTTTTTTAAGATTACATCTTTGAAATAAAAGGGAAATCAGACTTATCGGGCTGGTACTCCGGTTGCTTGGGAGCAGGGCTTCGGAGGACCGATCCATGATTGATGTTTCCGCGCTCTATGCGCTCAGCATTTTCGTTTGCCTCGTCTTTTTCACCGCCTTTTAGGTTACGCTCTTCAGGGTGAGCACGAGTTCGGAGCTGATCCTGAGAGAGCTTTCGGAGGCTGAATTTCCGAGAGCCGTGGCCGCGATCCGAGGTGCGCTCGCCGAGGGCGTCGCGCCGGGAATGGTGGCTGGGCTCTATAGCCTCGCGCGGCCCGCGGAAATCCGGGTTCTCGCGGCGGGCGCACGGCGCAAAATCCCGTCCGAGCAGCCGATGGAGCCGGAGACCGTCTTTGATCTCGCCTCGGTGAGCAAGGTGATGGCGACCGCGAGCCTGGCGGCGGTTTTGGTCGAGCGCGGCTGGATCGGCTGGTCGACGCCGCTCGAGGCGTTTTTCCCGAACGCGTCCTTTCGGGGGATCACGCTTCGGCACCTTCTCTCGCACACGGCGGGGTTCATCGCCTGGAAGCCTTTCTGGGAGGAGCTTCGTCACGCTTTCCCGGAGCGGGAGCTTTCGGCGGTTCCGGTCGCCGAGCGGCAGGCCGAGATGCGCCGGAGAGTTCTCGCGGTCGCGCCCGAGGCGGCCCCTGGCGCGCGTTGCGTATATTCCGACGTGTCCTTCCTGCTCCTGGGCTTCATGCTCGAGGAGGTCACGGGCATGCCGCTCGATCGCGCGGTCCGCGAGTTCGTCTGGAAGCCGATGGGACTTGAAGCCGCGTTCTATCGCCGGGTCACGCGGCCGGTCGCGGAGGCGCGCCTCGAGAGCGTGGCCGCAACGGAGGATTGTCCCTGGCGCGGAGACGTGCTCCAGGGGCAGGTGCACGACGACAACACCTGGGCGATGGGCGGCTATGCCGGCCATGCGGGGGCGTTCGGCACGGTCCGCGACGTGCTTCAGTTCGCGCGGCAGTGGATGACGGGGTTCGTTTCGGCGCGCGTGCGCGCGGAGGCCTGGACCCGCGTATGCGAGCCAGCGGGCTGCGAGCGCAGTCTGGGCTGGGACACGCCTTCGGGGGCTGATTCCTCGGCGGGCCGGTATTTCCCGCGCGGCTCGGTGGGACATCTGGGTTTCACGGGAACGTCGCTCTGGATCGATCCCGGCGCCGGATTGGCCGTCACGTTGTTGACGAATCGGGTGCATCCTTCGCGCGAGAACCAGCGGATCCGCGCGTTCCGCCCGCGCTTCCACGACGCGATCCGAGAAGATCTCGGGTATTGACTCCGTTCTTTCGGGTAAGCCAAGATGGACTCATGCTTCGTGATTTGAAAAGCCTCAAGAAAGTCCACATCATCGGCATCTGCGGCACGCTCATGGGGGCGTTCGCCGCGTTTCTGAAGCGGAGCGGGATCGAGGTCACCGGCAGCGACCAGAACGTCTACCCTCCGATGAGCGATATCCTGCGGCAGGCGGGCGTCGTCCTCTTTGAAGGGTATCGCGCCGAGAATCTGACGGGGCTGGCCGCGAGGCCGGATCTCGTCGTGATCGGCAACGTCATTGGCGCGTCGAATCCCGAGGCGCGCGCGGCGATCGACGGCGGTTACGCCTACACCTCGCTGCCTGAGGCGATGGAGAAGCTGATTCTCCCGGAGACCCGCAACCTGGTGGTGGCGGGAACGCATGGCAAGACCACGACTTCCAGCATGCTCGCGCATGTGCTCGCACAGGCAGGGCAGGATCCCGGTTATTTCATCGGCGGAGTGTCGCTCGACCTGCCTTACAGCTTCAACGTCCCGAAGCTCGAAAAGGGGCGCTGCTTCGTGCTCGAAGGCGACGAGTACGATACCGCGTTCTGGGACAAGGTTCCCAAGTTCAACCATTACCTGCCCGACGAGGTGATCCTCACCTCGGTCGAGTACGATCACGCGGATATCTACCCGGATTTCGCGGCGGTGATGAAGGCGTTCCAGGGGCTCCTGGGCCGGATCCGTGGCGAAGGCGCGTTAATCGCCTGCTTTGATTACGCTTCGATCCGCGAGCTCGTGGCGAAAGCCCAATGGAAGCAGACCGTGGAAGTGATCACCTACGGCGTTCAACCGGGCCCGGGTGTCCGCTACACGCCGGGCAAGATTTCGGCCGAGAACGGACTCATCCGCTTCGAGGTGCTCGATGGCGGCCGGGCAGTGGACGAGCTCACGCTCGCGGTCCCGGGAAACCACAATGTCTCCAACGCGCTCGCCGTATGGATCCAGTGCCGGCGGCTGGCGATCGCGCCTGAGCGGATCCGGGCTGGGCTCGCGAGCTTTCGCGGCGTGAAGCGCCGGCAAGAGGAGCGCGGCGAGGTGGGCCGGGTGCTCGTCGTCGACGATTTCGCCCACCATCCGACGGCCGTGCGGGAGACGCTGCGGGCGCTTCGGATGAAGTACCCGGGCCGGCGGCTCATCTCGGTCTTCGAGCCGCGGAGCGCGACCTCGCGGCGCAAGGTTTTCCAGAATGAGTACGCGCTGGCTTTCGGCGAGGCGGATCTCGTTTTCATCGCCAAGCCTTATGACCAGACGAAGATCGACGCCACGAACCAGTTCTCGAGCGAGCAGCTGATCGTGGATCTCGTCGCTTGCGGCAAGGACGCCGCGCTCATGGCTTCGGTATCCGAGGGCGTGCCCGCGGTGGCGCGCAAGACAAGGGCGGGGGACGTGGTGGCGGTGCTCTCGAACGGCGGCTTCGAAGGGTTCATCCCCAAGCTCCTGGCGGAGCTCGGGAAAAAGTAGGTTTCTCCCCGCGCTTATTCCTCGTCGGGGTCGCGGTATTCCTTGGGCAGGTTGTGCACGACGCCCTTGTGGCAGTCGATGCAGGTCTTGCCCGCGGCCTCCGCATCCACGTGCTTCTTGAAGACCGACGGCTTCTGCGTCTCCGCGCTCATCGCCTCGAAAACGTGGCAGGAGCGGCACTCGCGCGAGTTGGAAGCCTTCATGCGGTCCCACTCGCGCGTGGCCATCTCCATGCGCCGGGCCTCGAATTTCTCGGGCGTATCGATGGCGCCGGTGACCTGCGCCCAGACCTCCCTCGCGGCCACGAGCTTGCGCGCGAGCTTCGCGCCCAGGGGCCTGGGCACGTGGCAGTCCGGACAGCCGGCGCGCACCCCGCTGCGGTTGCTGAAATGCGGTGACGCCCGGTACTCCTTGTAGGAGGCATCCCTCTCATGGCAGCTCGCGCAAAAGCGCTGCGTATTGGTCGCCTCGAGCGCGCTATGTGCCCCGCCCAAAAGCAGCGCCCCGAGCGCCATTCCCGCGAGGATCAGCTTCGTCAGCGCGGATTGATTCGGTTTCACAGCGAGAGGATCCAGCGGACGAGGTTGCTGATCTCCTCCTTGTCCTTCGTCTTGATGATCTTGTGCTCCTCCTCGTGCCCGTCGGGGAACTTGGCCTTCTCGCCGGTCGTGATGTGAATGGTGAGCCGCGCCTCCGCATTCGCCTTCCCGCGGTACTTTTCGGCGACCTCCTTGAAGGAAGGGCCGTCTTTCGCTTTGGTCAGGCCGTGGCACTTGAGGCAATTGTTCTGACGGGCCTGGGCTTGGGCGGCGTCGACGTCGACCTCCGACGCGAAGGCAGCCGGAAGGGCCAGCAGGAACGAAGCGATGGCAAGGGAGCTCAGAAGGATCCGGAAACGTGATGTTTGATGCATAGCTGTTAATTGGAATTATTGCATAGCGAGGCGGTGTTACAATGTGTCCGTTGTGACCCGTCTTCAACCGAGCGGGCTTAGGCTTATTTCTGGACGAGCGATTCCGGCGTGACGTTGAACCAGACGTCGAGTACGTCGCCTTTGATCCGCTTGGCACCTTTGGCTTTGGCGAAGGTGAAGTCGCTCACGCCTTGCACCAGAGCGCGTCCGCCGAATTTCAGCATTCCCGGGTCGTGATACTTGAGATTGATCGAAAGGACCCCGGCCTTTTGCAGCGACTGGACCTCCTCGGGAGTCGACTGTCCGTCGGAGTTGCGGTCCTGCCAAAGCACCAGACGCTCGAATTCGGCGTCCTTCGCATCGATCAAGCCGTTGCCATCCGAGTCGAGCCGCTTGAGGGAGTCGAAGCCGTTCTGGAACCCGTCGCCTTGCCCGAAAAGCTGATCGGCCCGCGAGATCGCGGTTTCGCCTTTGCGATCCACGCGAGCGAGGAAGTGGCCGGGCGCGCCGGCCTCGGGCCAGTAGATCTTCTTGCCAGGAGCCAGCGGAAAGCCGCTGGTGCCCGAGAAGCGCGGGCGCTTCGCATCAAAAAACAGCATGAGGGGAGAGTAGTAGCCACCGCAGTAGTTCCCGGGCGGCAGGCCGGTCTTGCCTGAAATCGTCCAGTCGTAGAGCGAGGTATTGCCCCCTTTGCCGGGGAACGAGGACCAGATCTGCAGCACGGATCGCTTGGGTGACATCGAGTAGCGCGTGGAAGAGGTCAGCTCGACGTTGTCCAGCGCCGGGTAGGCGTCCGGCAGATCCGAAGCGATGGCGGGCAGGCGCTGCACGAACTGGATGTAGTCGATGGTCGAAATGGATTTTTTCTCGGCGTTATAGGTGCCGTCCGCGCCAACGGAAACTGTCGCCATCTCGGGGATGGGGAAAACCGCTGTCACGAGATGGGCACGGCTCTTGGCAGGATCGAGCGAGGCGGTGGCCGTGTAGTTGTTATCCGCGTCGACCGTGCCTTTGGAGACGGAGCAGGTTCCGGGCGGAAGGGGAGCGGCGGTGATCTCGTCGAGGACCGGATTGGTGATCGTGGCGGGGCAGGTGATCACGTAAACCGTGTCGTAGCCCTTGAACTTCACGCGCATCTGGATATCGGCGTTGACGGAGAGCGGGTTCTTGACGAAACGGTTGTTCGTCCCGAAGCAGGTGGAGTGCCATTGGATCTTGAACATCGTCGTGAGCTCGGAGGTGGCGGTGATGGGAGCAAAGCCCGAGATCACGTTCGTGACGGACTGGACGCGGCTGGCGGTGGCGATCTCCTCGGCGCGCAGCGGGAGAGCCGCGAAAGCCAGCGACAGGAAGGGTGCCAGTGCCGCGAGCAGGTTTTTTCTTGGTTTGGCTCTCATATCGCTCCCTCCTTTTCGCCTAATTCATCTTCACCAGCGACATCCTGATGTCGAAGGCGAACTCGGTTTGCGCGATCGTGGGGCGCTTGAACGTGACGGAGGCAACTCCTTCGAGGGTAACCGAAGTCTGCGAGAAGCCACCGCCGTCTGCGGCCGTCCAGAGGCTCCGCACGAGATTGAAGCCACCGCCGGGCGTACGCGGCACGAGCGCGTACTTCACCGCCTGAACAGGCTGCGCGAGCGGCAGGACGGTCCCCCCGCCCACGCCGGTAAGACGTCGGAAGAAAACATCCTCATTCGGAATCGCGTTGCCGGAGGGATCCACCGTGACGAAATCGGCGGGAATCGCCTGCGAGAGCCGGTCACCGTTGACGTAACCCAGGTAGGCCAGCGGGCGGGCGGGCACCGAGAGGTCGACGACGCCTGTGGAGTCGTAAGCATTCACCGGATTGGGACTGTAAAGGGCAATGAGATTCCCTTGCGTCCAGTAGCCGGGCGCGATCCCGTCGAAGTAGCCGTCCTTGTTCAAAGACTGGAACGTCAGAGTTCCCTGGTCATCGATGACGGAGGGTTCCCCGATGACGTAGGCCTTTGGCGGATCATAGGGGACTGCGGGTGACTTGCCGAAGCCCGTGGTGATGAAGACGAACGATCCTTTGTCGGAGGACAGCGTGAGCTTGCGTTCGCAATCGGCGATGCAGCTCGGATTATGCTCGAAAAAGAGTCGTCCGGAGTCGTCCGTGCCCTTAATGTTCCCGAAGGACAAGGCCGAGCCGAGCCCGTCCCGCTTGAGGACCTGGATCATCAGACTCAAGTTCGCCTGGCGATCCAGATACACCATGGTTCTGTCGGCGGCGATCTGGGTGTTCTGAAGCAACGTGAAGATCGCCACCATCAGGATGACGAAGATCGATACCGCTATCAGGATCTCGATGAGAGTGAAGCCGTGGTTCGCCCTCATTCCATGTCCCCGATCACGAGGTTGAGATCCCGCTGCGACTTGTCCGTCGAGTCGGTGTTCTGGATCCGGATCGTCGCGCGATACATGCCCCGGTAGCCCGAAAGCGGCTGGATCACGAAGCCCATCCGACCGGGGCAGCTCGGGCACTCCTCGGCGCTCGAGTAGATCTCGCGGGAAAAGGCGATCGGCAGCGGCGCGTTCATCGGAAAGACCCCGCCCGAGTCGTTCATCGAGGCGGTGTCGTTGAAATTCACCTGGTACTTGGTGAAGGCGTCCGTGGTCTGCTGAAGGATACCCATTCCCACGTCGCTCGATTGGCGTTGCGCGCCCACGGTGACGGAGCTCTTTCGCGCGTAGGTGAAGGAGGTGGCCACGCCAAGCGCGACGATGATGATCAGTCCCGCGGAGATCATGAGCTCGATGAGAGTCAGTCCGTCTTCGCGCTTCATAATGACTCCCGCTTGCCCAGGGAGATTTCCCGGAAACTCATGGGACGGCGGATTTTGCACGTCGTCACGGTTGCCGTCTCGTCGACCAGGCCGCAGAGCGGATCCACGGAGTTCCAGGTGAACGGATCCGCGCGCTCCCGGAGCGCGAGAGGGGAGCAGCGGATGAGCGCCGCGCGCGTTTCGAGATTGGGGCGCGGATTCCAGATGGGATTGTTCAACGCGTCCGCGCCCGCGATCAGGGTGCCGCACGGGATCTCGACACCGACGGAGTCGAAGAGCCCGCTGTGCAGGATGCGCTTCTCGTGGAGGCCCGCGAGCCCTTCAGGCTCATAGATCGTCGACCAGCGGATACCGGCCTGAATGGCGGAAGGATCGATCGTGACCTCGCCCGTGAGCACCGAACCCACGATCCGCAGCGGGGTGGTGCGGGGCTCGATCACGAACTTGCCGCAGACGAGGAAGCCCGCAACGAACTTCGCCGTGGGTTTCACTACGCAGCGGGGCACGATCCCGTAGATATGGAAATCCTGATCGGTCACGTCTGTGAAGTTGAGGTCCGTGCTGAGCGGAGCGAAGTCCCAGGAGACCTTGGCGCCCTTCAGGTAGTCGGCTTTGAAGCCCCCGAAGCGGAAGGAGGGCGACAGCATGTTCAGGTTCAGCGGACTCGACGAGCCGGCATCCGCCAGGGCGGACGACGAAGTTCCGAAGCAGGAGGCATCGAGCACGGCCGGATCCATGGAATCGGGCAGACCGGAGGAGGGCACCGCGCCGCCCGCGAGGTCTGACCAATAATCCGCGCTGTAGGGATATTTGGGAAGGACCTTCCGATCGTAGGCAGGGCCGTCCAGGACGAACTGGGCCACATGGGGCTTGGTGTAGTTCACGCCGACATTCACGCCATCGACAATGCGTCTGTTCTTGCAGTATTTGTCGGTCCCGATCTCGCAGGCATAGAGGTCGATGCTGAAATCCCCAGGCATATTTCCCGCGTTGTCGATCTGGATCTTGAACTGCACCTGGTCCAGCCGGACGCTCGCGGTACTGATCTTCATCACCGGATACTTGTTCTGGGCGCTGAGTGCCGCATTGTACGCGGTTGTGGCCTCGGTCGCGGCCTTGGCTGCGGCGGTGTAGGTGGTGAGCTTGGCGTTGTAGTCCTTTTGGGCGAGATCCAGGGCCGCTTTGGCATTATCGAGGGTCTTTTTCGCCGCCGCCAGCAAGCTGTCCTTGGTGGCGATGTCACTTTCGGCCGTCGCGAGCGCGGCCGCCGCGCTCTTGACGAGGGACTGGGCTTCCAGAACGGCCGTTTGCCATTTCTGGACGAGGAGCTCGGCCGCGTTCAGATCCGAGAGCGCGGATTTAAGGTCCGTGTCGGCGATGGTGAGCAGGGCTTCTGCTTCCGTCTTGGCCGCGCTGGTTGCCGTTGCCTTGTCCAAGGCTTCGTTGTAGGCGAGCTTCGCGGCTTCAAGCTGGGCGGTGGCCTCCGCGACCAAGGCGAGGGCGGCGTCCACATCTGCCTGGGCCGTCGCCTTCTGCGCATCGTTCTTGGCTTTCGCCAACAGGGCCTCAGCGGCTTCGAGATCGGATTGCGCCGTCGCCAGACTGGTTTGGGCGGCCGTGTCGGCCGTCGTCGCGGCGGTTACGGCATCCTGGGCGTCCTTGTAATCGGCGAGGGCGAGATCGTATTCGGACTTCGCGGTGACCAATGCCTTGTTTGCCGCATCGTAGGCTGACTTTGCCGTGGTCAAGGACTCCTGGGCTGAAGTAAGCGAGGTCTCCGCTCCTGACAGGGAGGCCAGCGCGGCGTCGTAGGCCGCTTTGGCCTGTGCCAGCGTGGTCGAGGAGCTTTCGGACGCGGTCTTCGCGGCATTGTAGGCAAGCAAGGCCGCGTCGTATTCCTTCTTTTTCTTGTCGAGATAGGACTTGGAGGAGTCGAGGTTGGACTCGGCGGCCTCGCGGTTCTTGATCGCGGTCTTCATCGTCTCTTCCATGGTGTCGAGCAGGTCGGGGTTGAAAGCGTAAAGCGGAATCGTGAGAGTGGACTCGCGGGTCAGCCAGGATTCTAGGTGAAGTCCCGAGCCCACGTCGATCGTGATCCCGAGAACGGGGCGGGTGTAAAGGGAACTGGTCTGCTTGAGCTCGGGGGGATTGTCGCCGACCAGGAGTTCACCGGACTGGGAGATGATCTTGGGCAGGACTTTCGAGGCCGCGTAGAAGTTGTTCCCGTGCGAGAGCCCGAGAAGATAGTCGAGTGTCTGGCTCTCCGCATTCTGGGTGTATTCAGTGGTCGTTTTTCGGATGATGAATTCGGAATCGTTCGTGAGTGAAAGATCGGCCAGGATCTCGTTGCGAAGGATGCAGCGATCCATGTTCTTGCGAAGCAGCGCGGGATCGGCGCCGGCTGCCCGTGAATCGAAGAGGAAGAACGCGCCCCAGTCCTCGGAGGATTGCAGCTGGATCCCCCGAAGGAGCCCTCCGATATTCTTGATGTCCGTGTAAGTGGACTTGCCCAGGCTGCCATAGGTTTCCGGAGCGTAGGGCGTGAGGTCAGAACGTGTGGCGAGCGCGGCCGCCTCGGGGATAGTCACGCCCTCCGCGAGCGGGAGAGTGGCCAGCGTCACCTTGTCGTGAAAAGTCACGTTCGTGAAGCTGGTGGCGGCGGGATCCGGCAAGATGAGGTTCCCGTTGAGGAAGACGGGGCTCAGGAAGTGGAGTCCTGCCCCCGCCCGCCCGGAGGCCGACGGAGCGACATCGAAATGGGCTCCCATCGCCGGCTTTCCGCTCAGGTTCATACCGCCGTTCATCAGTAGCGCGTAATTGCCCACTTCCATGGCCGAAAGGAGGATGGTTTCCTCGACAAAGGAGGAGCCATCCGCCGTGACGCGGATCTTGACCCGTACCCAGTTTGTGGGATCAGGGTTCCGGTTGTTGACGATCCGGTCAAGCCGGAAGGTGAGCGCTTTGATGCTCGCGCGAGTCAGCCCCTCCGTGATCGTGACGAGTGGGTGGAACTGGCCCAGCCCGCCGTTACTGCTCGTGAAGTCCAGGGTCTTGAAGGAGCTGGTCGTGACGGTCTGTTCGACTGACTCCAGATAGAGCTGCGGAATCGAGGCGAGGGGGTTGGGAAAAAGCTCGCTGCCCGCGATCATCCGGATCTTGACGATCTCGTCCTCGGTAAGCAGAAGCCGCTCCAGCGCGCGCGGATGGCCCAGCGCGAAAGTGAGGTTCGTCGCGCAGGAGGGGTCCTGGACCCAGACCTCGGTCATGCACCAGCGATTCTTCAGGGCATATTTAGTATAGGCGAGCGCGCTTCGCAGGACGAGGTCCTTGGAAAATCCGGATTCGGAACGTTGGTTGAGGCGGTTGTGCGAGGTGACGAAGTCGGTCATGTTCAGCGTGACGGTCAACGCCACCGCGCTGATGATCAAGAGCGCTATGATCGTCGAGGAGCCCCTCGAGCGTTCCCTACCCATTTGACTACGTCCCCCACGCTGCCCCCACCCCAATGCGGACAGCTTCTTTCATTGTCCGATTAAAATACTCGGAGGAATAGTTGTGTCCCGGGATACGCAGGACCGTGAAGGCTCGGGTGGCTCAGGGCTGGATGTAATAATTGGTGAAATTCACTGTCGTCCCGACAGCGTATGGGACAAGGCCGGCGCCTGATCGCCCGTCGGCACGCCTTGATTATCGGTTTTTCCTCAAAAGCCGTCGATTGTGTCACCGGTGACCCGGCTCAAAGCCCGAGGAAGAGGGCTCAATTGCGTTCAGGAGGGCTTTACGAAGCCAGGCTGGTGGAGCGCTCTCGGAGCCCTAATTCACCGTTAATTGGTGGAAATTTGGATTTCAGTTTATCCCCAGGCGCACCGAAAAGCTTCAAGAAGGGGAGTTCAATGGCGGAGGTCCTCAAAAAATTCGGCCGCTATTTCCTGCTCGACCAGATCGCGCAAGGCGGGATGGCGGAGATTTATCGCGCGCGTCTCGCCGCGAAGGACGGCGCGGGGCGGCTGCTCGTCATCAAGCGCATTCAGGCGGGCTACGGGCAGAACAACGAGTTCCTCCAGATGTTCCGTTCCGAGATCAAGGTCACGATGGGGTTCAGCCACCCCAATATCGTGCAGCTCTATGATTTCGGGGATGAGAACAACCAGCCCTACATCGCGATGGAGATGGTGGACGGCAAGAACCTGCGGCAGTTCATCTCGCGCTTCGCGGAGCTGCGGCAGCCCTTCCCGATAGAGCTTGCGGCCCACATCGCCGAGCAGGCCGCCTGCGGGCTGCATTACGCACATAGCTTCCGCGATAAGATCTCCGGCGAGCCGCTCTCGATCGTCCACCGCGACATCAGCCCCCAGAACATCCTGATCTCCTTCGAGGGAACCGTGAAGGTCATCGACTTCGGGATCGCCAAGGCGACGACGAACGTCGAGAGCACCCGCGCTGGCGTGATCAAGGGCAAGCCGAGCTACCTTTCGCCCGAGCAGATCAGCGGAGACCAGCTCGACGGGCGCTCGGACCTCTTCTCGCTCGGGACCGTGCTTTGGGAGACGCTCACGGGGAAGAAGCTTTTTTCGGGCGAAAGCGACCTTGCGGTGCTCAAGCTCATCGAGAGCTGCCAGTCGCACGTCAAGCCGCCTTCGACACTCAATCCGCGCGTACCCAAAGAGCTCGATTACATCGTGCTGCGCTCGCTGGCCAAGCAGCGCGAGAAGCGCTATCAGAGCGCCGAGGAGTTCCAGCGCGCGCTTCACAAGTTCCTGTACAGCTACATGCCGGAGTTCAACCCCTCGGACCTCGGCTATTACGCGAAGGACCTGTTCAAGGAGCACATCGTCGAGGACCGCAAGCGCGTGCAGCGCCTCAACGAGGAGGTCGAAAGGCTGCTGGTGAGCTCGATGGAAATCGAGCTCGCGCCCCAGCGGGGCGGGGAGAGCGAGGCTCCCGCCGAGCGCTTGGAGGAAACCACGGTCGTCGGTGCCGTGCGCCGTTCCGAGGACATCGTGATCGCTCCGGAACACGGGAAGAAGCCCCTTCGCCTGGAGGTCGAGGCGCTTCCGCCGAGCGCCACGGCTCCGCGCCGAGCCTCCGCGCCGAGCTCCCGCGGCTCGGGCGTCGGCGCATCCCCGCCGCAGCAGCGGGGCGCGAAGGGCCGGGCCGGCGGACTGCTGCAGGCCGCGGCGATCGCGTTCGCGACGCTGCTGGGAGCGATTTTCTTCGCGCCCGAGCTGGGTATCCCGTTGCCGGCGGAGGTCGCCGGGTTGCTGGGCGGCTCCGAATCAGCTCTGACGCTCGAAGGAAACGAAAGCAACGTGACGGTCTCGGTCGACGGAAAGGTGGTGGGCTGGTCCCTGCCGCTGTCGCTTTCCAGTCTCCCATCGGATCGGCCCTTCCGCCTCTCGGTGGTCGGAGCCCACGGCAGCTTCGAGCAGGAGCTCGTGGTCAAGAAAGGCGAGCGCAAATCCATCGAGGTGCGCCTGACCGGGCGGGCGATCGCGAACGACGCGCGCCCGGAGCCTTCGGCGAATTTCCCCTCGGTCCGGCAGGAGCAGGCCGTGCAATCGGTCCAGGCCGCGAATGGCGAGAAGACTGTCCTGCTGCGCCTCGAGATCTCTCCGCCGGGACGGCCCGCCATCCTGATCAACGGCAAGCGGCTCGACCCGGATTTTCCGGTGCTGCAGGTTCCGCTGGATACGCCTCTGGAGCTCACGGCCGAGCGCGGCGGTTACAAGGCGATCCGCCGCGAGTTCGTGCTCGAGGAGTCAAAATACGCGGGTCAGCGCGAGGTCCGGATGGAGCTCGCGATGGAGCTGGTCGAGTTCGGCTTCCTCACCTTGCGCTCCACGCCCAGCGCGGACGCCTCGCTGATGCTCGACGGGCATCCCTGGGTGCGCCGGACCCCGATCCAGAACGAGAAGCTTCCGGTAGGCAGCTACACCGTCAAGCTCACCAACGAGGTTCTCGGCATGGAGAAGACCCTCCTTGTGAACATCCAGGACGGCAAGGTCGTCGAGATGGATGTCCGCCTCGAGATCAGGAACTGAGCTTACTTCTCGTACTTGTAGCCTACGCCGTAAATCGAGATGATGTGCTTGGTGAGCGGCGGGATCTTCCGGCGCAGGGCGCGGATGTGCACGTCGATCGTGCGATCGTTCGTCTTGAGAGACTGGTCGCGCCACACGTCCTTGAGGATGTCCTCGCGGGAGACCACGGTGCCGGCCTTGAGCGCCAGGCAGCGCAGGATATCGAACTCAGTGAGCGTGAGGTGGGCTTTCTTGCCGCCGAAGCTCACCTCGCGGTTGGCCGGATCGATCTTCAGGTCGCCGATCTGCACGGCCTGCGCGGTCGTGTCGGCGCTCTTGCGCAGGCGCGCCTGGATGCGCGCGAGCAGCTCCTTGTAGTCGAAGGGCTTGGGAATGTAATCGTCCGCGCCCGTGGTGAGGCCCTGGGTGATGTCCGGCACGCTGTTCTTGGCCGAAAGGAAGATCACCGGGATGCCCTTGGTGCGCTCGTCCTTCTTGAGCAGGCTGCAGGCATCGTAGCCGCTGAGGATCGGCAGCATGATGTCCAGCAGGATGAGGTCGGGTGACTTGTTGCGCGCGAAATCGATCCCGATGACCGCGTTCTCGGCGGTCAGGATCTCGAACTGCTTGCCCAGCATCGCTTCGAGGAAGCGGCGGGTATCGGCGTTGTCTTCGATGATCAGGATACGAGGTTTTTCCATATCTCCGGGTCTATGTTGGTTTTCTTGCAGTACTCCACGATCGCGAGGCGCAGGGCTTCGTATTGGGTCTTCTCTTCCTCGAGGCGGCGTGGCAGGTGCGCGTCCAGATGGATCGCGAGCAGCGCCTTCTCGAGCGCCGAAAGCCGCAGGCGCAGGTCCTGGTTCTCCTTTTCGAGCGCCTTCTGGATTTCCGGGCTGCGGTTGGCGAAACGTCCCTGCGTCATCCGGATTTCCTTCTGGAGAGTGACGACCTGGGCCTGCAGCTCCTTGATGCGGTGATTGACTTCGGCCTCAGGGGTGGGGAAGCTGGTCGGGGTGGCTGACGCTGCCGCGGGGGCGGGCGTCGCGGGCGTGTTTGAGGCGGTTTTCGGAGGTTTCTTCTCGCTCATCAGGTCACCGGGAGAATCCCTTCCTGCTCGAGCACCGAAACCAGGATCCGATGGGCCAGGTCGTTCTTGGCGCCCATTCCCGGCGTCTCGTAAGGACGAGTGCGGTGGTCGAGACGAAACTTGATCTGCTTTTCGAGATCCACGATCCTCGCCTTGAGATCGCTGTTCTCCTTCTTGAGCAGGTTGACCGAGTTCGGCCCGGAATTCACCGAGGCCAGCTTCTTCTCGAGATCGATCTTGTGCTGTTCCAGCGCCTTCAGCTGGGAGCGAAGCCGGCCTTCGAGCATGAGAAGGCGGCCCAGAGGCGAGGTCAGAAGCTTCAAGGTCTCCGGTCGGGTGAGGGCGTCGCCCAGGCCGGTCATGGGGCTCGCGATCATGAGCTGCGCGCCCAGCTCCGAGGCCCAGTCGCGCAAAGCGGCGATCTCCTTCACCTCGGCGGGAGCCACGGCGAGATTCGGATCCGAAAGATCCAGCAGCAGCGTCTTTTTCCCGGCCTGGATGAGCTTGCCCAGTCCGGCTCTGAGGATCGCGATCTGGTCAGCCGTGACCGACTCGCTCACGGCGAGAATCATCACGTTATCCTGGACCTCCAGCTTGAGTTTCACGTCCTCCGCTCCTAACTTTGTAAAAAAAGTCTAACACTGGCGCCGGAGCGTCCGGAAGCGAAAAGTAGGGCGCCGGCGACTCACGCCAGTCAAAAATCCGTCGCGGACGAACGGGCGGCGGAGGCCATTTCCGGCGGAATTCCTCCGGCCGGCTTCCTTCGGTGATCTCAGGCATTTGCTTGTTTTAAGTATCAAGTCTCTTTAAGCTGGAAATAATGGCCCTCAACAAGCCTCCGCCGAAAAAAGCGCCAGCGGGCCCGGCCGCCCCGATCGGGGCTGGTACTGGCGCAGCGATCGCTCCGCCTCAGGGTCAGAAACCGGTGGCGCCCGCCCCCAAAGCTCCGCCTGCCGGTGCTCAGAAGGCTCCGCCTGCCGGCGCCGCGAAAGCCCCACCCGCAGCGGCAGGGAAAGTCCCGACCGGGATGGCCGCTAGAGCGCCGTTCCCGGCAAAGGCTCCCGGCCCCACCGGACTCGGTGGTGCCCGTCCCGCCGGGCTCGGCTCGCGTTCCGCCGCGGCAGATGATAACCGCAAGGTCGAGGACCGGGTCTTCTCGATTCCCAATATCGTCCAGCCCAAGGACTGCCCGGCTTTCAGTGATTTTTTCGAGAAGGTCGTCCCGCGGATCAACCTTCCTTACACCAGCCGGCACATCATCGAAGCCTTCTCGAATATCGACGTCAAAGCCGAGCGCGTCGCGCAGATCCTCCGGGCTAACCAGTATTACGAGGCGATTCTCTTCCGGATCGTGGAATCGCTCGGCAAGCGCGAGAGCGTGGAGCGGCTCGAGGGCGCGATCGTTCTCCTCGGGATGCAGAACACCCGCAATACCATGATCGCCCTGCAGCTGCTGCGGATGGTGAAAGGGGGGCATCCGGAGTGGACGAAAGAAGGCAAGCTCAAGGTCAACCCGGCGGAGGTTCTCAAGTACGCGCTGCGTACCGAGGAGTTGCTCTCGGGACGCAAGGACGGCTACTCGGACACGGCTTATGCGGCCGGCCTCATCTTCGACATCCTCGCGCTCCTGGCTTCGGAAATGGCCCAGGACAAGAAGAAGACGCTCGCGACCATCGACGCCGTCTACCTGCACGGGCTTCGCACCGCCCAGATCGCGGCCGAGATCTCGAGCTCGATCCCGGATTTCGGCTTCAAGAAGTATGTCTTCTCCGCATGCCTGATCCACGATATCGGTAAGATCATCCACGCGATCATCAATCCGGCCTATTCGCAGTTCATCGAGGATTCGGGTAAGAAGGAGCTGCCGCGGCAGATCCGGCATTTCGCCGAGCGGCAGCGCTTCGGAGTGAGTCATTCGCTGCTCGGAGGCCTTTGCTGCGAGTATTTCCACGCCTTCCAGCCCGTTCAGAAGGCCATTCTCTATCACCACAATCCCTATCTGATCAAAGGCGGGATGGACGGGCTCGGACAGCTGGCTTCGCTGATCTGTCTCTCGACGAATATCGCGAACAACTTCAAGAAAGCCGAGAAAGCGGATGACCCGATCCTGCCTCTGTGGAAAGGCGTCGAGCTTGCCGACTTCCCCGTGGACGTGCCCTCGTTGCTGAAGGCCGTTTCGCGGGTCGTTTGAACGAGGCGCTCAGGCGATCTTGCGGGTGTCCATCGCGGCGGCGACTTCCGCGGCGATGTCCTTTTCGAGCTCGCCCCAATGCGGGTGCGCTTTGACGAAGATCTCGACGAGATGCGCGTCGAACTGCCGGCCGGAGAAAAGCCGGAGTTCCTTGTACGCGATGTCCGAGCCCATGCCCTTGCGATAAGGGCGGGTGGTGGTCATGGCGTCGTAAGTGTCGGCGATGAGGATGATCCTCGCGGTGAGCGGGATGTTGTCCCCTTTGATCCGGTCGGGGTAGCCCATCCCGTCGACGCGTTCATGGTGGTAGCGGATTCCGGGGATGGTGGAGCGAAAGAACGGGACGTGCGCCAGCGGCGCGACGATCTCGGCGCTCTTCACCGGATGAAGCTTCATGATCTCTTCTTCCTGCGCGTTCAGCCTTCCCGGCTTGAGCAGGATGTGGTCCGGAATGCCGAGCTTGCCCAGGTCATGGAACATGCTGGAATACTCCACGACCTGCTGCTCGTAATCGTTGAGGCCCGCCGCCTCGGCCAGCTTGCGCGCGATGCGCGAGACCCGGCGGCAATGGCCATAGGTATAGGGGTCCCGCTCCTTGAGCGCGCGCAAAAGCGTCTCGGAGACATTGACCGCCCATTCGGGTAGCTCATCCAGGCTGAGGATTTTGCGGGTATCCCTCACTCCAGGCCTTTCGGCTGAATTCGGCCCGGACCTTAGCTTTCGAAAAACTTCGGAATTCCTCTATTGTTTTCAATGATTTCTGCCGAAGGGATCTTCATGAGAGCCGTGAAGGTCAGTTGGCCCGTATTTTTGCTGCTGGGACTGTCGGCTGCGGCGCAGGCGCGCCAGGACGTGGTGCCGGGTTCCCGTTATACGTCTGCCCGCGCGGCGGCGATGGGGGACGCCTTCCTTCCGCTCGCCGAAGACGGGCCCTCGGCGCTGTTCTACAATCCGGCAGGGATCGGAAAGCTCCGGGCCCCGCAGATCGAGCCCGCCAATTTCAGCCTCTACGCCAACAGCTCCTACCTCGGGCTGTTCAGCCTGCGGAACCTGGGCTTCTACCGGGTCGCGAGCCTCAAGAGCTATCTTCCGACGCTTACGGGGAGTCCCGGAACCATGGCAGGGGTGGGCGCCTCGCTGCTGCCGAGCTTCGCCACGCCGAACTTCGCCGCGGGCGTCCTCATGCAGTCCCACGTGGCGGCCCAGGTGAACGACGATGGCACCGTCCGCTATCGCAGCACTTACCGCTTCGTCCCCGCCGTCTCCATCGGCACGCGCCTCGCCGGGGGGATCGTGCGCGTGGGCTACAGCCTTCAATGGGTGAATCAGGCGCTGGGCACGATCGACGGCGTCGCTCGGGACGCCGATCCGCTCGGGTACAACGAGCAGCTGGCGCAGGGCTCGGCGCTCTCGCACAACGTGGGTTTCGCTCTGACCCTGCCGGTGCGCTACCTCCCGCAGGTGAACCTCGTCGCGCGCAACGTGCTCGGCGCGAGATTCTCCGGCTACTCCGTGGTGTCGCTCGCGCGCAACGCGAACGGCACGCCGCCGGAGGAGCCCATGACCATCGACGCGTCCTTCAGCCTGCAGCCGAAGATGGGCGGCGGCAGCTACTGGAACATCGTCGTTCAGGATCGCGATCTCACCAATCGTTCGGGCGTGGCTTTCATGGGCCGGCTCGCCGTGGGAGTGGAGTTCTCGTTCCGCGACCAGTTCTTCCTGCGCGGGGGCTGGGGGAGCGGCTATCCCGCCGTGGGCCTCGGGCTCCGGCGCAAGGGCGGCGAGTTCTCCTTCTCCTGGTACAGCGAGGAGGTGGGGAGCCGGCTCCATGATATCCGCGATCTGCGTTATCTGATGCAGTACCAGGTACGGGCATTCTGAATAGGAAAAGGCGAGGAGGCGCGACGAATGGCTCTGCAACTGACAGTGATCGCCGGAGACACGGCGGCGGAATCCCGCTGGATCCGGGCCCTGAAAGCGGCCCTGGGGACGCTCGCTCAGCCTGAAATCCTGCCGGGACAGGGCGGTAACGCCCCGCTCGGCCAGGTCGTCTTCGTCGACGGGGGCATGCCGGGCCTGCGTGACGCGCTCGAGCGGATCGAGCGGCGTGGGCGCGCGTTGTTCCTCATCGTCCGCGAGGAAGAGGGCATGCCCGAGGCGCTGGCCGAAGGCAGGGTCGATGACGTGCTCATCTTCCCGTTCCGGCCACTCGAGGTGCTGGGCAGGGTCCGCCAGCATCAGCAGGCCACGATGTGGGAGGAGGTCACGAAGCTGAACACCTCCTTCACCGAGGTGATCGCCCGGCTGCAGGAGGATCTCAAGCTCGCCGAGCGGCTCCAGCGCAACAAGCTTCCCGCGCGCTTCCCCGAGGTGCGCGGCTTCCGGATCGCGAGCCGGTATCTCGCGGGAATGCGCTCGGGAGGGGATCATTTCGATCTCGCCGAGTCTCGCGACGGACAGCAGCTCTCGATCGTGCTCTCGGATTCGTCGAGCTACGGGCTGTCGAGCGCCGTGCTCTCGGTCCTCATGAAGGTCGCGATGAAGCTTTCGGCGGAGGAGACCCGCTCCTGCCGCGAGACGGTCCGCAAGATCCACGAGGAGCTCGCGCTCACGCTCGGCGAGAAGGACCGGCTTTCGCTGTTTTACGGGATCGTTTCGCGCAAGGATTACCGGCTGCGGTTCCTCAATCTCGGCAACTCGTGCGCGCTCCTCGCGCCGCCCAAGGGCGAGTTCGCCGAGGTCTCCTCGCAAGGGCCGCTGCTGACACAGAAGTCGGGCCTGCCCGAAGGGGAGGAAAGCGTGCTGCCCCTCCTGCCCGAGAGCCGGCTCGCGCTGGTTTCCGACGGCTTCGTCGAGTGCCTCGGCGGCATGCCCGCCGTGCTGGAGGTCCTCAACCGGCACCGCGCGAGCGAGGCCGTCGATTGCATCAATGAGCTGGTTTTCAAGGTCAAGGAACGCTTCACCGAGCCGGACGAACTGCCGGCGCAGGATTGTACGGCCGTGCTCTTCGACGTCGAGGCGCGCGTGATGAGGGTGGTGTGAGATGAACAAGAGTCGCGAGCTGGAAGTCCGGGTGATCGAAGCCGCCGGGGGCTGGGCCTGGTATGGGCAGGCCTATACGATCTTCAAGAGGGCGCCATTCACCTGGATCGCGATGGTGCTGATCGCGACATTGATCACGATGGCCATGGCGGCGAGCGTCCCGCTGCTTGGCGGCCTGCTCGCCACGGGGCTAAACGCGCTGTTTTCGGCGGGTTTCTTCCATGCCTGCGCAGTTTCGGATCGCGGCGAGGCGGTGCGGGTCGAACACCTTTTCGAGGCCTTCCGCAACCGGCTCGGGAGCATCCTCGGGCTGGCGGCGATCGGCCTGGGCGCGGGCATCCTGGCCTTGCTCGTCGGCGTGGCTTTCTTCGCGCTGCTGTCACCCATGACTTTCGCGGACTTCCTCCGGTTGTTTCAAAAGGGCTCTGAAGCGGATCCTTCCCAGCTGCTGCTGCTGTTTCCGGCGCTGCTGGGCTCGCTGCTGGCGGCGCTTCTGGTCTATTTCCCGTTCGTGATGGCGACCTGGTACGCGCCCGCGCTGATCATCATCGATGGGCGGGGCACGATCGAAGCGATGAAGCTGAGCTTCCGTGGGGTCGCGGGGAACTGGCTCGCGCTGACGGTGTATGGGCTGGCGGCGCTGCCGATCTCGCTCCTCGCGGTCATCACGTTCGGCCTGGCGCTGATCGTGATGATCCCCGTGTTTCAGATCACGATCTACACGTCATATCGGGAAGTTTTCGTCGCAAAAGAGGAGCCACCGCAACCCTGAGCGGGTCAGCGATGGAAAGGGACGGATCGCGCGTTCGTTCACGCGAGGGCGAGGCGGGCGTTGGAACGGAGAAATCTCCGGATCATTTCCTTGAGCTTGCGCATACCCCATGAATAGAGCGGATTAATCGGGAAATCAACCGTAAAATCCGATTGAATCAGTCCCCCGGTTACTGAAGGGCCTGTTCGAGGTCGGCCTTGAGATCGGCGAGATCCTCGATTCCCACGCTGATTCGAATCAAGTTGTCGTGGATGCCGAGCTCTTTGCGGGTTTCCGGCGGAATGCTCGCGTGCGTCATGATCGCTGGATGCTCGATCAGCGACTCGACCCCGCCGAGACTTTCGGCCAGGGTGAAGATGCGCACTTTCTCGAGGAATTTCCGGGCTTCCGGCAGTCCGCCGCGGATGAAAAAGGTGATCATTCCGCCAAAGCCCGACATCTGCTTGCGGGCAATCGCATGCTGCGGGTGGCTTTCCAGGCCCGGGTAGATGACACGTTCCACCTTCGGATGCTTCTCGAGGAAGCGCGCGAGCGCCATCGCGTTCTGGGCGTGGCGCTCCATGCGGACATGGAGGGTCTTGAGTCCCCGGAGGACGAGGAAGCAGTCCATCGGCGCGGGCACCCCGCCCACGGCGTTCTGGAAGAACTTGAGGTCCGTGTAAAGCGACGTGTCGTTCGTGGCGAGCACCCCGCCGACCACGTCGCTATGGCCGTTCATGTACTTCGTCACGCTGTGAACGACGACATCGGCGCCGAGGTTGAGCGGCTTCTGGAAGTAGGAGCTCATGAACGTGTTGTCGACCACCGAGCGCGCGCTCTTGGCGCGGGCCAGGGCCGCAAGGGCCTGGATGTCCAGGATCTTGAGCATCGGGTTGGTGGGGCTTTCCATCCAGAGGAGCTTCGTGTTCGGGCGGAAAGCGGCTTCGGCCTTCTTGAGATCCGAGAGGTCCACGAAGGTGAACTCGATCCCGAGGCGCTTGTACACCTTGTCGAAGATGCGGAAGGTGCCGCCGTAAACATCGTCGCACGAAACGACGTGATCGCCCGGCTTGAGCGTATGGAGGATACAGTCGGTAGTGGCCAGGCCCGAGGCGAAGGCCAGCGCGTGCTTGGCGTTCTCGAGCGCTGCCACGCAGGCCTGGTAAGCGGTGCGAGTCGGGTTATCCGTGCGCGAGTACTCGTATCCGCGATGCTTGCCCGGGGATTCCTGGGCGTAGGTGCTCGTCTGGTAGATGGGAGTCATGACCGCTCCGGTCTGGGGGTCAGGCTCCTGGCCGGCATGGATCGCGAGGGTTCCGAATTTCATCTCCGCGGGGTTCATCTCGTATTTCATCTGCGGAAACGTAAACTCTCGCGAAATCAAAGGCAACAGTTTTGGAACGGCGGCCGATCAGCGGACGCGCTCGGCCATCAGGAAAAGGATCTGATCGAGGGCCTCGGTCGCCGGTGCGCGGCGGGCTTCGGGCGCGGGCGATAGCTCCGCGATCATGCGCAGCTCCCGACGGGCCTCGTCCAGCATCTCCCGGACGCGGCGGCGGACGCCCTCGCGGGCCTCCTCCAGTTGCGCGGGACTCCATGGCCACGGACTGCCGGCAGCGTGAGCGCCATTGCGCTCGAAGAAGTCCAGGATCTCCTGGGCCTTGGCAACCATGGAAGGGTCGCGCTCCTGCATCTCGAGCACGACGAAATTCACGAGGCCTTCGCGCAGATCGTTGGCGTAGGGCTTCTCGCCGTCGACCTCGAAGTCCAGGATGTCGTCGGCCATCTGGAAGGAGATCCCGATCAGGTTGCCCAGTCGGCGGCAGCGCTCGATGAGCTCGGTCTTGGCGGTCGGACCCGAAGGCGCCCCGCTCAGGCGGGCCGGGGTCGTGCAGCACCAGGCGATCAGGCTCGCGGTCTTCTTCTGGGCGGCGAGCTCGAGGTTCGCGCGCTGGACCCGGCTCTTCCCGCGGCGCTCGATCTGAAGCCATTCCCCGCGGACGAGATCCTCGAGGACCTGGGAGCCTTCGCGCAGGATATCGAGGTCTCCGAGATCGGCGATCTCGTAGACGACGCGCGCCAGCAGCAGGTCCCCCGTGAGCACCGCCTTCTGGTTCGACGCGATCTGATTGAGCGTTGGCTTGTTGCGCCGTTTGGTGGCCTCGTCGATCACGTCGTCATGAGCCAGGGTGGCGGCGTGCATGAGTTCCGCCACGCGCGCGTACGGCGCGGCTTTCGCGGGCTCCACGCCGAGCACGCTGCCCATCATCAGGCACAGGCCCGGCCGAAAGCGCTTGCCGCCGGCCAGGACGGTTTCGTAGAGCAGCGTCTGCAGCTCGGGGATTTCCTGCGGGATCTCGAGCCGGAGATCGAGGGTTTCCAGGGAGTTCGCGAGATCCTGCGGCATGAGCTCGAGCATCAGGCTTGTCCTCCCTTGCGGCGCAGGCGGTAGATGAAGGCGATGCCCCCCATGAGGGTGCGGAATTCCATCGTGTCGAAGCACCCCGTCTTCTCGGCAAGCGCCACGAACTCACCGCCGCACGGGAAAAGCGAAGAGGAGGTGTTCAGATACTCGTACGCGGCGCGGTTGCCGGTGAGCAGCCCACCGAGCCTGGGCAGTATCCGCCGCGAATAGAAGTTGAAGGCCTGGCTCCAGAGCGGCAGACGCGATTGCCCGAACTCCAGGACCATGACCACGCCGCCCGGACGCAGTACGCGGGCCATCTCGGAAAGGCCTGTGACCGGGTCGGCGACGTTGCGGATCCCGAAGGCGATGCTCGCGATGTCGAACGACGAGTCGGCGAAAGGCAGCGCCATGACATCCGCGACCTGGAAGCGCGCCCGCGAGGCGCGCGCCTGCGCCTTGCGCCGGGCCTGCTCCAGCATGGGCTCGCAGAAGTCGGTTCCGGTGATCTCCCCGAGCGGGCCCACCGCGCGCTCGAACTCGAACGCCAGATCCCCGGTTCCGCTCGCGCAGTCGAGGACCTTGTGCCCGGAGCGGGCGCCGCTCCAGCGCACGGCGGCCTTCCGCCAGCCGTGATGAGTCCCGAGCGAGAGGACCGTGTTCGCGAGATCGTAGCGCGAGGAGATCGCGCTGAACATCCCGCGAATCGTTTCTGATTGGGTTGCTTGGGGGCGTGCCATGATGTCGCGTTCCTCAGGGCTTTCCGGACGAGGGAATCGCGGTTCCAGCGGCGAAGAGCAGCGAAGGTTTCGCGCCAGGCTTCAGGCCCGCGCGCGCCGGCACCTGCGGCAAGGAATGGAGCTCGCGACCAAGCGCGGGCAGGAGCGTCTTGAGGTCGCGCATGATCTCGCGGAAGTCCTCGATGGTCAGCGCCTGCTGGCCGTCCGAGAGCGCGGTGGCGGGCTTGGAGTGGACCTCGAGCAGGATGCCGTCGGCCCCCGCGGCGGCCGCCGCGAGACACATCGGCTTGATCAACGCGCGCACGCCGGTGCCATGGCTCGGATCGACGATGACCGGCAGGTCGGAGTTGGCTTTGATGTAGGCTACCGCCGAGAGATCCAGCGTGTTGCGAGTGATCCGCTCGAAGGTGCGGATGCCGCGCTCGCAAAGGGCGACCTGCGGGTTGCCGGCGACGCGCACGTACTCCGCCGCCGCGAGCCATTCCTCGACCGTCGCCGAAAAGGCGCGCTTGACCAGCACCGGCAGGCCGCTCCGGCCCAGCTCCTTGAGCAGCTCGTAATTGTACATGTTGCGGGCGCCGACCTGGAGCACGTCGACGATCTCGCCCAGATCGGGAATCTGCCTCGGATCGGTCACTTCGGAGATGAGCGGCAGCCCGGTACGCGCGCGGACCTCGTCGGCGATCTCGAAGGCCCCTTCGCCGAGGCCCTGAAACGAATGGGAATGCGTCCGCATCTTGAAGATCCCGCCCCGCAGCATCGTGGCGCCCGCGCCTTTGACCGCCTGGGCGATCTCGAGAAACTGCTCGCGGGACTCGATGGAACAGGGACCAGCCATCACGACGAAGCCGGGGCCGCCGAGCTCGACGGGGCCGGCGCGGAAGCGCGAGCCGGAAGGGGCGGCGCCGCTCGGGAGATTGGGCGGATTCAGAGGAGACATACGATGAAAAACCCCGTTTCTTCATTCGGCAATACTAGCAGCAATACTAGCAGCAATACTGCAGCAGGACTGGAACGGCCCTCGGGCGCCCCAGCCGCAAAGCAATGCCGAATCAGGGTACCTGATTAAACAAAATTCGCTGTTCAAACAAGCTGAATCTTTGTAGAAACGGCGCCGATTATGAAGCAATTCCTGAGCTCCGGCGCGATGCTGGTTTCGCGCTCCGCTCGCTCCGAAATTTCGAAGGTCCGTATCGCGTGGGGGGATTGGACCTGGAGCGCTTCGCCTCGCGCCGATGCGGTGTCTTTCTTCGCGCCGGATTTTTTTCTTTCAGAATCCTTGTGTTGGGCGAGCCCGTCTCAATGGGCGGAGCTTACCGTGCGGGAGCTGCGCGAGGCGCTCGCGGTGTTCGCCGAACATCACGGCGAGACCGCGCGGTTTTCCTGGCAAGGTCCGGATGAGGGCGCGTTTCGCAAAGGCTTCGAGGAGTTGCAGGAGGCGTTTCGCTCGGGTTCGTTGACCAAGGCCGTTCCCGTCGTTTTCGAGCGGGCCTCGGGACAGCTTTCGCCTGCGGTGCTCGCGAGCCTGATTGCGAGCCTCCTGGAACGTTCGGGCCCCGCCCGGGTTTACGGGATCTGGAACGAGCACGGCGGGATGCTCGGGGCGACGCCCGAGGACCTCTTCGAGGTCACTCGTGGAGGAGTTTTGAAGACGATGGCGCTCGCAGGTACTTACCGCAAGGTGACCGGCAAGGAGTCGAGCGCGATCCTCGATGATCCCAAGGAACGGCGGGAACACCAGCTCGTGGTCGACGATATCCGGGCCGCACTCACGGAGCTCGGCGAAGTCCAGGTGGGCGAGACGGGAGTCCTCGAGTTGCCGACGCTGATTCACCTGAAAACGCCGATCGAGGCGCGACTCTCGCGCGCGGTGCCTTTCGAGAAGCTCGTGCGCGCGCTTCATCCCACGGCCGCGCTCGGCGCTTTCCCGCGCAAGCCGGGCTGGGACTGGTTGCGCTCGCAGGAGAGCGCGCGGGAGCGTGGGCGCTTCGGCGCGCCGTTCGGGCTGCTTTGGCCTTCGGGCGCGGAAGTTGCCGAGGCGAGCTGCGTGGTGGCGATCCGCAATATCCAGTGGGACGCCGACGAGCTCCGTCTGGGATCGGGCTGCGGGCTGATTTCCGAAAGCGTGCTCGAGCGGGAATGGGATGAGCTCGCGCTCAAGCGCGAATCCGTCAAGCGCATGATGGGTCTCGCATGAACATCGACTTCGCGTTCCGGCTGGCCGGGGAGCTCTCGTCGCTCGGGGTTCGCGAGCTCTGCCTGTGCGCGGGCGCGCGCAACAGCCCGCTCATCGCGGTGCTGAGCTCGATCGGGGCATTCCGTAAATTTCATTTTTTCGAGGAGCGCTCGGCCGCATTCTTCGCGCTCGGGCGGATCAAGGCTGAGGGCGCGCCGGTGGCGGTGATCACGACCTCGGGAACGGCAGCCGCGGAGCTGCTGCCCGCCACGGTCGAAGCGCACTACTCGGGCCTGCCGCTGCTTCTGATCACGGCGGACCGTCCTCGGCGTTACCGGGGCACGGGCGCTCCGCAGTCGATCGAGCAGGCGGGGCTCTTCGGGCCGTACGCGCAGCGCGCGCTGGATTTCGCGGCTGGCGAGGAGTTTTCGCTCGAGGGCTGGGCACGCACCGGGCCGGCGCACCTGAATGTCTGCCTGGAGGAGCCGCTGCTGGATCGCAGCTTTTCGCCTTCGGAGTTCGAGCCGCGCGCGGAACTGGCATCCGCGCGAGCGGAAGGGCCGAACCTGACGGGCGCGCGCGCGGAGCTCCAATCCTTCCTGGCGGCGGCCCGAAGGCCGTGGGTGCTCGTGGGGGCGCTCCCCGAGACGGCCCGCGGGCCGGTTCGTGAATTCCTGGCCGCTCTGGGCGCGCCGGTTTATCTCGAAGCGCAGTCCGGGCTGCGGGAAGCGCCGGAGCTAGCGAGCCTGCAGGTGCGTTTCGCCGAATCGGTGCGCGATGCGATCGACGCGGTCCTGCGGATCGGCGGCGTGCCGACGCTCCGGTTCTGGCGCGATCTCGACGAGAAACGCACGGAGCTGCCGCTGCTTTCGGTGAGCGAGCTCCCTTTCTCGGGCTCGCCGCGTTCGGGCCTGGTGCACGCTGATCTCACGGCGCTCTTGGATGGTTCGCGTCCGGCGCGCGGGGGCGCATTCGCCGAGTTCGCTCAGGCTGCGCTCGCGAAGGATCGGGAGCTCGCGGTCGGGCTCGAGGCTTTGCTCGGGCGCTATCCCCGATCGGAGCCCGGAATGGTTCGGGCGCTTTCCCGCCTCATCGGTCCGGGCGCCCGGGTGTATCTCGGCAACAGCCTGCCGATCCGCGAATGGGATCTGGTCGCCGCCGGGGAATCCCGCGGCTTCGAGGTCGGTGCCAGCCGCGGCGCCAACGGGATCGACGGGCAGGTTTCCACCTTCCTGGGCTTCGCGCGCGAGGACCGGGAGAACTGGGCCGTGCTCGGGGATCTCACCGCGCTTTACGATCTGCCGGGGCCCTGGATCCTTTCGCAGCGGCCGGAGATCGAGGCCCGCATCGCCGTGATCAATAACGGCGGTGGAAAGATCTTCTCGCGCCTTTTCGCGGACCCCGCGTTCCAGAACGAGCACCGGACGGAGTTCGAGCCGTGGGCGAAGCTCTGGGGAATGAATTACGAGCGCTGGGACGAGGTGCCCGCCGCCTTCGACCGCAAGGGCAACTGGCTCCTGGAGCTCAAGCCCGACTCCGAGGACACCGCGCGGTTCTGGGACGAGTTCGATCGGCTCGGTCGCAGATGAGGCTCTATCTCCTGCATGGCTTCCTCGGCCTGCCCTCGGATTGGGATACCCTGCCTTGGTCGCGCTTCCTGCCCGGAGTGAAGCTCGAGAAGGTCGACCTGCTCGGCGAAGCGATCCCGCCTTCCGCGGCGGAGTGGGCCAAGAGTTTCTGCAGCCGCGTGCAGGCCGGCTCGCGCGCGGGCGAAAAGGCCGCGATCCTGGGCTACTCGATGGGAGGGCGGCTTGCGATGCATGCGCTGCTCGAGGCGCCCGAGCTTTTCCACGCGGGCGCGCTGGTTTCGGCCAACCCGGGCCTCCGGACCGCGGGCGAGCGTCAGGCCCGTCGGGAGGCGGATGAGGGCTGGGCGCGGCGCTTCGAAAGGGACGAATGGGCGCGCCTGATCGCGGATTGGGACGCGCAACCGGTCTTTGGCGGGGATCGACGGGCGCTGGAGCGCAAGGAAGGTGATTTCGACCGTACCCGCCTCGCGGCGGCGCTTCGCAACTGGTCGGTCGGCAGCCACGAAGACCTGCTCGCCCGGCTCGGAAGGTTGCCGGTCCCCCTGCTTTGGGTCGCGGGAGAGAAGGACCGCAAGTATGCAGGTCAGCTCGAACGGCTTCCGCCGGGCACCCTTTCGGAAAAGATTCCGGGCGCCGGGCATCGGGTGCCCTGGGAGGCGCCGGAGCGGTTCCTGGAGTGCGTCGCCTTCATCAACGGCCCTCGCGCGGGATTTCGCGGAAAACCCTCAAGGGAGGCCTCGCTCGATCCGTGCTTTGAAGAATAAGGCGCGGGACTTTGATCAGCAACCTGTCCTTGATCCTGATTTGCATTGAATTCTTGTGCTCGATCACTTCGATTCCGGCAATCGTCTTGAACCATTCGACAAAGTTCAGGGTCTTCCCGTCGCTCGTGTGGAACTCATTCTTCAGGAGTGAAGCACCGCCTAGCCCTGGATTTCCGACAGCGATGAACAGGGACCCGTCCTCGTTCAACAAACGAAGCACCTTGTCGAGATAGACATCGAGCTTCGGGGTATAGGCGGCGATTCCAAATAAGTCGGTCGCCAGGTCGAACTTGCCGATCTCCTCATTGGGGATGTCTTCAAAGAATCGCCCCTTGAGTAGCCTCGCCTTTTCATGTCTCGTGAAGTCCTGACGTGTCACAATGTAGGATATTGCTGTCGCTCTCGCCTTGCCTTGCTCATCGGGGCCGGCCGCGGAGTACTTGATGAAATGGGTTAAATAATCTTCGACCGCCAGGCCTTCGCCGGCGCCTAAGTCCACCCAATGGTGTTGCGGGCCAAGTCTCCTGATTTCTTGCTCAAATTCAGGGGAAAACAGGCCCAAGTAGCTCTCGAGGTTTCGCCCGACCCTGAAATTGTTTTCCGCGACGTCCCGATAGGCTTCCGCGCAGGGGGAGCTGTGCGTCCCGGACTCACCCCGGGCTGTTTCAACAGGTAGGCCTGCCCCTAAGTGCGCGCCGAGGAATAGTACGGCAATTTGAAGCCCGGCCCTCATTAGCTGCTTATCGGCCGATGGAGATCCAGGCTTAGAAGGTTTCAGTGACTCCGGGGAATTCCTGCTTCAAGATGGAGGCATGATCCTGGCGCTTTTGAGTCTCCTGCTCAGTCCCGTTTTTTCTGAAGCCGCTTTTTCGGACGATTTGTCGAAGCTTGCCTGGGAGAAGATCTCGGATCGGGACGGAATACGCGTGTTTTCGGCGAACGTGCCGGGAAGCGCCATCCCGGCTTTCCGTGCCGAAGGCGAGATCGATGCCCCGGTGGCCAAGGTGATCGGCGTCATCGGGGACACCTCCCGCCGCAACGAATGGTCGCCGAACGTCGAGGATACCCGGATCGTGCGCAAGCTCTCGAAGACGGAGTGGATCGAGTACTGGCATCTGGGCACCCCGATCATCGTCAAGGACAAGGACCTGGTGATCAAGGTCAGCGTGCGATTCGATGCGAGGAATAAGCAGCTGGTGATCCCGTTCCATTCCGTCACGGACGAGGGCGCGCCGCCCACGGACTACGTGAGGGCGAACGTCCTGGGCGGGGCCTATCTGGTTTCTGCGCTTCCTCCATCGGAAGCCGGCGGGGAGGGCAGGACCCATTTCGTGTATCAGGCGCAGATCGATCTGGGCGGGAGCGCGGCCCAGTGGCTGACCTCAGCGTTTCAGCGGGATTATCCCCGACGCACGATCGAGGGGCTGCGCAAGCAGGTCCGGCGGAAGGATGTATCGGAACATCCGAAAATCCGGCAGTTTTTCGAGGGCAAGGTCGGATCCCTCGAAGAGGTCCTCTGAGCCAGGCAGGGCGCGAAAGCCTGTTCACGCTTTTGACAGCTGTGCCCCTCTTGAACAGCAGGCCGTGACGTAGGGGACCTGAACCCCGGACCCGACCTTGCATCTCCTGGATCCCGGGGAAGCCGGGGGATCCATGAAAAATCTTGCGCCTAGGATCGTCATCGTCCTGATCGCTGCCGGGGCCACCGGCTGCCAGCAGGCCTATCAGGTATCCGCCATTCAATTGCCCCTCTGCAGGCAGGTCGTGGGCTCGGTCGAGCCCTTCGAAGCGAGGGACCTGCGCTGGAAGTGGGAGAGCGCGGCTTCTCCGGAGTACAACCAGAACATGGCGACGCCGATGGTCGCGGACATCGACGGTGACGGCGTCTCGGATTTCATTTTCACCAGCTTCACCTCCTGGAATTACGCTTCGGGCGGGATTCTGCGTGTCGCCTCGGGACGCGATGGGCGGGAGCTCTGGTCGACAGCCGGACAGGATGCCTCCCTTCAGCCGCTCGGCGTGGCCGCGCCCGCGGTTTACGATCTGGATCGCGACGGTAAGCCGGAGATCCTCGTCGCGGGCGCCGGGGCGCTGCTGGTTTTCGGCTCCGACGGCGCGCTCGTCGATCGTTTCGCTCTCGCGGAAGCCCTCCCGAGCACGAGCCGGATCTCAGTTGCCGACCTGGAGTTCGACGGGGTGTACGAGATCGTGATCGGAATGGGCGCGACGGGTTATCTTTACCGCTACGACTTCGCGGCGCATCGGCTTTCGGGGATGCTCCTTGCGGGCGTCCTGGGAATGATGGAGGTCGATTCCGGCTCGCCTGGCTTGGAGGTGGTGACTTCCAAGGCGATCCACGGCTCGGCACTGGCGAAGCTCCGCGATCTGGCGGTTCCCGGCGCGGCCGAAACCCTGACGGGAGTGACGGCGGCGTTCGGCAATTTCGACTCCGAAGCGGACGCCGAGATCGTGATGACCCAGAACTCGCCCGCACGCGTCAGCGTCTTCAAGGGAAGCACCGGGCTCCGCATCTCCCACTGGGAGGAGAGCGCGGCGGATCGCGAGGACTGCGCGGCCCGTACCACCCGGAGCAACTCCCAGATCGGTGCGGCCAACGTGGGGGATCTCGACGGCGATCGGCGCGCGGACATCACCTTCGCCGGGACCTGCTGGTTCCGCGGACTCAAGCAGGGCGGCTCGGGCCTGGAGGAGCTCTGGAAGCTCGAGACGCGGGATTTCAGCTCTTCGGTGACCGGCTCGTCGGTCTACGATTTCAACGGCGACGGCAAGGTCGAGGTGCTCTATAACGACGAGCTTTATCTCCGGATCATCGATGGCCTCACCGGCCAGGTGCTCTATCGGCTGCGCAACGACAACGGGACGCTCTGGGAGAATCCGGTCGTGGCGTCGCTGCGTCCGGGCGAGCCCGCCTCGATCGTCGTGAGCGCGAACAGCTACACCGGTTATGCCCAGAAAGACGATCCCCTGGCGATGGAAGACGCCCAGGAAGGCGTGGCCAACGTCACCGGGATCCGGGTGATCCAGGGCGGCGAGAACCTCTGGATGCCGACGCGCGAGCTGTGGAATCAGTTCGATTACCTGGTGACCAACGTGCTGGATGATCTTCAGCTTCCCCGAGCGATCCTGGAATTCGTGGCGGTCTCGGATCATACTCGGGCCAATCTCCCGCGGATCTCGCACCCGTGCCGCTGAGCCGAAACGGGACCTTGCCTAACGCAGCGCCTTTCGGTAGGTTCGGCCGCCATGAGCGAAACCTGGGTTACCCTTAAGAAATATCAGGACATCAAATTCGAGAAGACGGCCGACGGCGTGGCGAAGGTCACGATCAATCGTCCCGAGCGCCGCAACGCGTTCCGCCCGGAGACGGTCAAGGAACTGATCGACGCCTTCCATCTCTGCCGCGAGGACGCCTCCATCGGCGTGATCGTGCTGACGGGAGAAGGCAAAGAGGCCTTCTGCTCCGGCGGGGATCAGAAGATCCGCGGCGACGCCGGCTACATCGGCGGCGACGGCGTTCCGCGCCTCAACGTGCTTGATCTCCAGAAGATGATCCGGCAGATCCCCAAGCCCGTCATCGCGGCGGTCGCGGGCTACGCGATCGGCGGCGGGCACGTGCTCCATATCGTCTGCGATCTGACCATCGCGGCGGACAACGCGCGCTTCGGCCAGACGGGCCCCAAGGTCGGCTCCTTCGACGGCGGTTTGGGCGCGAGCTATCTCGCGCGGATCGTGGGTCAGAAGAAAGCGCGGGAGATCTGGTACCTCTGCCGGCAGTACGATGCCGAGCAGGCGCTCGAGATGGGCCTCGTGAACAAGGTCGTGCCTTATGAGGAGCTCGAGCTCGAAACGATGAAATGGGCGCGGGAGATGCTCCAGCACTCGCCGCTCGCGCTGCGGTGCCTGAAGTCGGCCCTCAACGCGGATTGCGACGGGCAGATGGGCCTGCTCGATCTCGCCGGGAACGCGACGCTTCTTTACTACATGAGCGAGGAGGCGCAGGAGGGGAAGAAGGCTTTCGTGGAGAAGCGAAAGCCCGATTTCTCGAAATTCCCGCGTCTGCCGTGACGGCGCTATCAGCGCCCGCCAAACCGAGATGACAGCCGAGGTGAAAGCGGAAATGAGAGTCGAGATGGGCGCAGCACGTGCCTGGCTCCTGGCCGCCCGGCCAAAGACGCTGATCGCGGCGCTCGTGCCGGTGCTGGTCGGCACCGCTTTGGCGCGCGCGCGCACGGGAGCGCTGCGCTGGGAGCTTTCGTTTCTCGCGCTCGCGGCCGCGGTGCTGATCCAGATCGGTACGAACTTCGCGAACGACGCGATCGATTTCAAGAAGGGCGCGGATACCGCCGAGCGGATCGGTCCGCGCCGAGTCACGCAGAGCGGGATCTTCACGTCGGGGCAGGTCCTTCGGGCGGCGCTGCTTTGCTTCGGGGGCGCGCTGCTGCTGGGAATCCCGCTCGTGGCCGCGGGAGGCTGGCCGCTCGTCGCGATCGGGCTGGTGAGCCTCGCCTTGGGCTATGGCTACACGGGCGGGCCGTTTCCGCTGGCCTATCTGGGCCTGGGCGATCTTTTCGTGCTGATCTTCTTCGGCTGGATCGCGGTGGGCGGCGTGTACTTCCTGCAGACAGGCGCTTGGGACACGCCGGCGCTGGTCGCGGGCACGCAGGTCGGGCTTCTCGCCACGGTACTGATCGCCATCAACAATCTGCGTGACCGCGCAGGCGACGAGCGCGCGGGCAAGCGCACGCTCGCGGTGAAGCTCGGCGTGCGCGGCTCGCGCATGGAGATCGGCTTGCTCGCCATTCTTCCTTTCGCGCTGAACCTTTACTGGTGGGAGGCCGGCTATCGCGCGGCGCCGCTGCTTTCGACCGTCGCGCTGCCGGGCGCGCTCCTGCTCGTGAGACGGATCGCGCTCACCGCTCCGGGCTCGGAGTATAACGGGTTTCTCGGCAAAGCGGCCGCGCTGCAGTCTCTTTTCGGGCTGCTCTGGTCGGCGGGCATCCTCTGGGATGCCGCGCGGGGGTGAGATGGAGATCCGGGTCCATCGTTACGAGCTTCGGCCGCTTCATCCCCTGAACAGCCGCACCGGCGCGGAAGCGAGACAGGGCGCGCTTCTCCGGGTCGAGACTCCAGAGGGCACGGGTTACGCGGATCTTCATCCCTGGGAGGAGTTCGGGGATCCTTCGCTCGGGAGCCTGCTCGAGAAGCTCGCGCGCGGAGAGACCGACCCATTGAGCGCTCGTTCGCTGGAGTTCGCCGTGATCGATGCGCGGGCGCGCCGCGCGGGCGTGAGCGTTTTCGCGGGGCAGAACATTCCTCCCAGCCATTTACTCGTCACGGATCTGACCTCGCTGACTCCGGAGCGCGTGGCCCAAGCTCACGCCGAGGGTTTCCGGCGGCTCAAGCTCAAGGCGGGGCGCGAGCCCGGGCGGGAGCTGCGGGCGCTCGCGATGCTTGCCCGGTCCCTCCCTGAGGGAATGCTGCTGCGGCTGGACTTCAACTCCTCGCTGAAGGTCCGCGCCTTCGAGGACTTCGTCGCGGACGCGCGGGCGCGCGGGTGGCTCGAGCGCGTGGAGTTCTTCGAGGATCCGGTAGCATGGGATCGCGGGGCCTGGGGCTGGCTGAGGCGCGAGCATGGCGCGCGGCTGGCGCTGGATCGCGAGTCCGGCCGCATCCCCGTTCCGTCCGAGGCCGTGGACGTGGTGGTGCACAAGCCCGCGGCGCAGCGGGAGTTCGCCGAAGGGTTTCCCCTGGTCTTCACTTCCAATATGGATCATCCGCTCGGGCTGCTCTGCGCGGCGTGGGTCGCGGCGGTGGAGAAAGCCCGCCGGGGAGCACGGGTACTCGAGTGCGGGCTGCTCTCGCATCAGGTGTACGCGCCGGATGCCTTCTCCGAGCAGCTGCGCACGCGAGGAGCGCAGCTGCTAGCACCCGAAGGCACGGGCTTCGGTTTCGATTCTCTGCTCGAAAACCTCGTCTGGAAGCCGTTGCCATGAGTTTCGATTTCGCCGGCGAGAACACGGAAGTCCTTTTGAATCCCCGCCTGGCGTCCGAGGAGGCGCGCGTCCTGCGCGCGGAGCTAGGCGCGTTTCCGGAGCTCAAGGGGCACTTCTGGGTGGCGACCTCGGGCTCGACGGGCCGGATGAAGTGGGTGGCGCTCTCGAAGCAGGCGGTGCTCGCCGCAGCGGCAGGGGCGAACGCGCATCTTCGGAGCGACGCGCGGGACACGTGGCTCCTGGCATTGCCGACCTTTCACGTGGGCGGCTTGGGGATACTGGCCCGAGCTTGGCTGAGCGGGGCCAGGGTGGCTTCGCTCGCGACTCCGGAAGGGAAGTGGTCCGCCGCCGCGTTCGCGCGGGACTGCGAGGAGGTGCGCGCCACGGTGAGCTCGCTGGTGCCCGCCCAGGTGCACGATCTCGTGCGCGAAGGTCTGCGCGCGCCCGGGTCCCTTCGCGCGATCGTCGTAGGCGGGGGCGCGCTTTCGGAGTCGCTCTACCGCTCGGCGCGGGCGCTTTGCTGGCCCCTGCTTCCGAGCTACGGCTTGAGCGAGTGCGCTTCACAGGTCGCGACGGCGACCCTCGAATCGCTGGGCTCGGGGAGCGCTCCGGAGCTGAAGCTCCTGCCTCACGTCGCCGCGCGGACGAACGCGGAGGGGTTGATCGAGCTGCGAAGCGAGGCCTTGCTCACGGGGTACGGGATGGGTGAGCGATTTTTCGATCCGAAGCGCGAAGGCTGGTTCACGACCGAGGATCGCGGCGAGCTCGTGACCGGCCGGCTCCGGGTGCTGGGCCGCGCCGGCTCTTTCCTGAAAATCGGCGGCGAGAGCGTCGATTTCTCGCGGCTCGAGCGGTTGCTTGAAGAGGCCTGCGCGGAGCTCGGCTCGGAGCTGGAGGCGCTCCTCGTGGCCGTGCCGGAGGAGCGGCTGGGACACGTGATCGAGCTGGTTTTCGCGCCGTCCACGGGCGCGGCGCTCGTGCAGGCGCAGCGCCTGCGCGAGGCCTATGACCGCAAGGTGCTGCCGGTCGAGAGAATCCGGGCGGTGTGGCCGCTGGAGAGGATCCCGCGCTCGCCGCTCGGGAAGCCGTTGCGGGCCGAGCTCCTCGCGGCACGCGCCGCCGGGGCGGCGGCTGTCAGAAACTGAAGAACCGGAAAATTTCGGGGCATAGGAATTAGCAAATAAACTTAGGTTCTTCCGGCTTTCGAGTGGGTAACGTGCTATTCGAGGGCAAGGGGCGTCGCGTTTGGTGCGAGCGGCCAGGTCTTTGTGCGGCCTCGGTTCCGGTTTCTGTTGCGGTTGCAGTCCAGATCAGGTCGCGGTGATGGTTTCGTTGTTGATAGAGCGGTCGGTGTGGCGCCTGGCTAGTCGCCCGAACGATCCTCTGGGCAAACCCAAAATCGAAGGCCTTCGCCGAATCGGGCAAACTGTCCCTGCCGCTTCAGGTAGCGGTTTTGGATTTCGTAAGCCTCTCGCTCCGCCTCCCGCGCGGCGGGACACGTTTCAAATAGAGCGGAGCCTCGCACCTCGAATTGGAGCGCATGCACGAGCTCGTGAACAAGGAAGGAATTATCGGTATCATTTTCCATGTCAAACGTGTCGCGATAGACGATTCGACGGGTTTCCGTATGAAAAAATGCCGCCAATCCTCGACAATTCTGGGGATCCGTTGGGCAGACCTCCTCGATGATCGCCTTTTCGGGAAGTGCAATCACAGTGGGAATCCGATCTGGCTTCAATGCCGGATAGCCGGAAAGAGAAGTAGCCATTTCCAGTAAAAATGCAAAAAGTTCGGGACTGAGCGACATGCGCCTCATGTATCATCGCGCGCTGCCAAAATCCACCCCGTCACCTAGAGCTTTCCAGGCGTCCAAGGTCGGGCCCGCCGCCCGAGTCCGGATCGCTTTCTGATAGAGGGCTTTTTGCGTAAGTTCATCGAGGAATCGGGGGGGCTGAATGGTGTCACGAATTTCGCTGCGATATTGAAGTGGTGAGTGATCAAAGTCCCCCGCGCACATTGAACTGGACGTTGAGCCCACTCGAGCCCAGCATTCGATACATATCGGCACAGACCGCATTACTGAGGACCCGGGCGAGATCCGGGATTCCACTTTCGCGCGCCACTTGGCTGGATTGACGGGCGCTATCGTCGAAGACGACTTCCACCCGTGGTGCGTTCGCGATGGGTCGGGTGAGTGGGGGCGTCTCTGGCATACTCCGCATCCTCGGAAGCATTTCATCCATGGTCGTCACGCCGGCCGCTGTCTCTTGGTCAGGTAGACTGTCGCCCAGAAGGAGCGATCTCTCTAAGAGCGACTGTAGCCCCAATGATTGCGACCATTGCTTGATGAGATAGCGATATTGCTTATGAAGCTCGTCGGCGCTCGGATATTCGCCAGCTGCGGCCTTTTGAATGAGTCTGAGCGTTTTCTTCTGGAACTCGAAACTGGCGTCATGGATCCTGATCTTCTCAAGTTCGCTAAGGTAGGGGGCCTTTTCGAATGGGAAAAGCGGAACGTGGCCTCTCCCTCGGACCGCGTTATTGGCAATGTCCGTGAGTGCCGAAAGCTCTTGCGAGGTCAGCTCGCGTCCGTGGTACTTCCTTGAAAACTCCTGCATCAATCCGACGAGAGTCTTGTTCGGGCGTGCGAGCGCCTGCTGTTCCTCGGTCAAGCCGCGCACAAGATCAGGTCGCTTCACGCCGGTCAGGATCGTCCGGGCTGTTCTCTTGATCATCTCTACCTCATCCATGAAACCTCGAATCTCGATATCGAGGTGATCGCCCACGCGGAACGCACGGATGGTACCGCGTTGACTGAGCTCATCGGGTGAGATGCGCCCTTGCGTGGAGGTCTTGAGCGCGAAGTAATGCTTTCTGTTTTCCAGACGCCAGAGATAAATCATGTCCGAAACGCGTGAGAGCCAGCCGCGGAGCTCCGAGTCCGGTATTCTCTGAACGTCCGCAAGCGGGATTCGCATGTGTAAGTGGAAACCCCTTAGATCATCATTCAAGGCGGTCTTGACCTGTTGCATCTGATCTGCGATCTGGCCCAAAGTCACGGCATTGCCAGGAGAGCGTACCTCAATGTTACCTGTCATCTCCGTGGAGTAACGTTCGGTGAGAAAGGGAAACCGGTCCGTTCTGACTCGGCCGCTGTCGATGACTCGGTCACTATTGGGGCCGCGAAACTCCGCCTCGAACCCAAGGGTGACCGGCCCATGCCCAAAATCAATCGAGCTTCGCTCGGAAATCTCTTGTGTGACCTTTTCGATCTGGCGAGTTGTCGGCAATAGGGTGGGCGTGCCGTTGAGCTTGTTGAATTTCGGGTGATCGGCGGGAGATAGGCGGATCTTCTTGAGGAAACTTTGAAACCGTTCATCCGAGGCTCCGGTATAGATCTTCTGATTGATTTTCTCGATCGTAGTTTTATGCGTGAGACCTTCAAAGGGATTCGAGAAGGGAGCTTGCGGCTCGGACGCTGCACCGTGTTCTATGACGTTTCGGAAGATACCTAGGCTTCTCTCCAGGTCCCGCTCCTCTGTCGGAAGGTCGGCGATGCGGAACTCGATCACACGTAAAGGCGATTCGCCCTCGAGGCCAAAGAGCTTCTTGTAATTCGCTGCGCGGTATTTCCATGCCTTGGTCTGGTTGCCTTCGTTAATGAGCTTTTCTTGAGCGGAGTAGCGCTCAAAGAGCGCGCGAACGTTATCGAAGCTCCGTTGAGCGGGGGGCATTTCGGCTAGCTCTTTGAGCAGGTTCGGTTGCGCCAATGCTAGGGGAACGCTGAACCGATTGACAATCGTCCCATAGCGGGTCGGCGAAACTGCGCCATAGATCTCGGGCCAATGATTCTCGATGAAAAGAATGGTGTCCACTAGCCGGGTCGCACTTCCATCGGCATCCACGAGCGAGGCGACGTCTACCGTGACGTGCATCGAGGAGCGAAGGCCCTTTCCAAATTCGCCTTTTTCCCGGATCCGCCGGAACGTACCCTTCAGTAATTGGATGTCCGAATCGCTCTCGAGTGGCGGCGTTACGAGCTCGAAGCCGTCCCAGCCTGTCGTATTGATCGCTTCCGGAACGACTTCCCAGACCCGGCCAGCTGGATCCTGGTACGAGGCTTTTTGGGCCCCTGGGAGCTGGTACTTGGTCCAGGGAGAGAGCGCGATAGCCGCACCTCCCCCGCCGAAGGATTCCTTGACCGTGTCGAGAAGTTGCACGTACTTTGTTGGCGGGATTCCCTCGAGCTTGGGCTGCAGTGAGTTCTCTGAGGCGTACTCGAGCTCAACTCCGAAGCGCGGACCTGCATAGGCTAGGGGGAGGAGCAGCGCAAAAATGAGAGCTCCGACGACAACGATGCCCTCGAGAGCGCGTTTCGAAAGACTGCACTCGCGAGCCGGCCTGGACGACATGAGAACTTCTCGGAAAAATTGGCAAATAACTCAAATTTGATTCTTATTGAGGGTAGGTGCTTGAGGGTTAATGCCGTGCGTAATCCGGCAGGAATCAAAGCGCAAATCACTCACTCACTCACAAATCTGGCGATCTCAAAAGCCTGCAGTACGCCAGATTGCGTCCGCACCAGAAGCTCGTCAGTTTCTTCACGGTAAAAATAGAGTGCTCCAGCTCCAGCTGCGAGCAAGGATTGGAGAAATTTAGGGTGGAGCAGTAATTTCCTTGCTCTGATGAGCATCAAAGCTTGCTTTTGCTCAGGAGTTGCTGATCCCGTTCGCACTGCTTCCATCAGTTCTTTTTCCTGGAAGCTCCACTTGTAAAGTTGCGCCTTGTAGATGGGAAGATTCCAGGAACTATATCCCATGTCTCGTAGGCCCTTAATCTCCGCTGTGACGGCGATCGATTCGTTAATCGTCTGATTGGAAAAGCCGAGCTCCGAAAGCGCTGCAAATTCTTTCTCGATCGCCTTGGGCTTGAGTCCAAGATTGAAGCTAGGGCGATTGAGAGCGGCCTCTTTAAAAAGGTCATCATCCAGATCCTTCCAAATTAATCCCATCCGATCATAAATGAAGTGCTGATATTCATGAAGGAATTGGTCCCAGGCGGTATGGGGCATGATCGAAATCTTTGATTCGACAGGAAGGTAAGCCCCCCCTGATACCACCTCTGGCAATGATTTTGTGAGGCGCGCCGGATTCACATAAAGGCTCCCGCCTAACCGCTCGAGCTCGCGGAGATAGGCTGGCATTAAAGGATGAAGCAATGCCTTCTGAGAAAGTCCAATATGCCGAGTCTTGAGCATATCCGGTGTAATGCGAAGTCCGTCCTCGAAGGAGAAGTTCATCGTAGGGAAATCCATCTTTGAGAGCTCGCGTTTGACAATATTGGTAACGGCAAGTTGCCCGCCCGAAGATGAGGAGAGGGGGAGGAGCTCGAGGTTGATCAATTGTTGGTAGGTACTCTGATAGTTTGAGTGAGCGTCTCTATAAGAGTTTGGAAGCCAGGTGGGTATCTGGACAAACGGCTTGAAAAACTCTTTGAAGCGTTCAGCACAGAACAGGCTTCCGGCCTCAGCGTAAGCGTTCGAGAAACATGATTCGAAGAACAGAAAAATTAAAAAATAAATTCTCCTCGCCATTTTCAGCTTTTCGACCCTCTGCAGGGCAAACTTGATTTCGACTTCCTACGGCATAGGAATTGTGAACGCCATATTTCTGGCGTCGGCAGAACATTCCCGTGGTGGTCGTCAGAACTTGAAGATGCGGAAGACTTCCTTGTTGGCCGTGAGGCCCGCCGCCGGAGAGGGCAGCGGCGCCGGCGCGTTCCCGTAGAGCATGACGTACCAGAAGTAGTTGCGCCCGATCGAGCTCACGTACTCCCGGGTTTCCTTGAAAGGAATCAGGTCCAGGAAGAGCAGCCGGTTCTCGATCGGGTAGCGTTTCAGCCATTGATCGACCCGGAGCGGGCCGGCGTTGTACGCCGCGAGCGCAAGCTCGGTATCGCCCTCATAGCGCTGCAGGAGAGCCGAGAAATACTTCGAGCCGATGCGCACGTTATGGTCGGGCTCGAAAAGCTTCCGTGCCGGGATCCGCTCTATGCGGCGGGCCGTCGCCGGCATGATCTGCATCAGCCCTCGCGCACCGGCGCGGCTGCGGGCGTTCTCGTTGAAGGCGCTTTCCTGCCGGATCAGCGAAAGCACCAGCAGCTCGTCCAGGCCCGCTGCCTGGATGGCGCCCGTATTGACCTCGCGGCGCGGATAGTAGAGCTCGAGGGAGGAGCGGGAGACGAGGCCCGAGTGGTCCCGGAAGAGCGGCGAGAGCAGCCGGAACTTCCCGATATTGTCCTTGAGGCGGCTGTACAGCGAGGCGACGTAGAGCTGGAAAGCGGGCTCCGAGCCTTCCATCACCTCCGAAAGCGTGTCGAGGACCTTGCGGGCGTAGCCCGGCTCCCGGATCGCGAGCAGCGCCTCGGCGGCCAGGACAGGGGAATTCAGCTCGGGTCGCAGCTCCGAACGCAGCATCGCCGGCGAGTCCGGCCGCAGGGAAGAGCCCATGCGGGTCACCTCGTCGCGTCGGGCGATGATCGTATGCAGGCTGAAGGGATGCTGGTTGAGCAGCGCCGTCCGGGCCTCGACGGCGGCCTCCGGGTCTCCGGTTTTCTCGGCGCAGTGGGCTTTCCAGTAAAGAGCGCGGCTGCGGTAATCGTTGTTGCCCAGGCCGCCCGCGAGCGCTTCCAGGTGAGGAAGTGCCTCGCCGCACCGATCGCGCCAGATATTGAAGAGGCTCAGCCGGTACATCGAGCGGATCGCCGGTTCGTCGTCGCCGCACTTCGCGGCGGCGGCGTAAAGCCCGTGCACCTTCTCGTAAGCGCCCTCCTTCGGCAGCTGCTCCTCTGCCCGGCTCGCCAGGGCGAACCCCAGCGCGCTCGGGAGGCAGGTGCTCGCGGCGAGGACGTTCTCGGTGACCTTCGCGAGCGCGTCGGACGATCGGACGCTCTTGACGGCTTCCCGCAGGTCGTCGGGCTGAGCCCCCTGCAGCTGGGCGAGATCGCCCGCCTTCAGCCACTCGCGCACTTTGGCCACGCGGCGGAGGTCTTCCCGGGACTTGCGGCGACGGGCCGAAACCTGCGATTTTCCGAAGTTGAATTCGGGCGAGCCTTCGAGAAAAGCGCAATAAGCATGGCGCGTGCGGTCCTCCTCGCATTCCTTGAGGAGCGCGCGCGCGCCGGGATCGGAAGGGTTCTTTTTCTTCAGCAGCGTGGCGAAATACCGCGCCCGCTCGAGGGTTGCCTTGCGCTCCTGCTCGGGTTCCAGATCGAGACCGAGAAGGTTGGCTTTCATGATCGCGGAAAGCGTCTGCCCGCCAGGAACGGGCGCCACCGGGCTGGATAACGGCTCGGGAGCCGCGGGCTTGCGCGATGCGAAGGCGGTGGAGAACGCGGTGAACGTCAGCAGCAAGGCAACGACAGGGAGGCGCGACATGCTGTAGATTCTAGAACGGGTCGAGGGGCGAGTCTAGGAACTCGGGGTGAATTGAGTATCCCAATAGCGCCGTTGCGCCTCCGCCTGTTTGCGGAACATGGCCATGCCCGAGACGTATCGCGCTCCGGTCCTCATCGCGTATTCACGACCGGGCGAGTCCTCGCTGTAGTTGAGGTCGATGATCAGCGACGGCCGCCAGCTCTCCGGCGGCCAGCGTTTGCTATCCGCCTGTCGGGAGCGGCCGATGCCCCAGACCACCACCTCGGGAGAGGAGTCCGCCGTGGTCTCCGGTCCGGGGCGTTTCTCGCCGCTCCGGGCTGAATAGAAGGCGGCGCACGGAAGCATGGACTTGAGCAGGGGAAGCGTTCCTTGCGCTCCCCAGACCGCCACCTGCGATTCGGGACGGAGGGGTTCAAAGAGCGCCCGGAGCCCGTCGAGGTCGGTATTGTGTCCAGACCAGCAGCGGGCCGGCTCGTTCCAGTGCAATGTATTCACCGACTGAAAACGTTCGGCCTCGGGTGTCCGAACCTTGGCGCTTCGGCTGGCGTTCAGCTTCAACGGGGAGGTCACGGCCGCGGCGCGCAGGCCCAGCGCATGGAGCGCCTCGAGCGCGCCATTGTCCCATTCGTCCTCCGTGAGCGCCACCGCGAAGACCGGCATTCCGCGCGAGGCGAAGTAATCGAGCTGTTCGGCCGGCGTATGGCTCTGGAGGACGGGATTGCCCAGGATCGCCGCGAAGGTCGCGGTCCGGTCCGGAGTGCGCAGCCACTCCAGGAGATAAGGCTGATCGGGAGCGCTGCCTTCACCCTCGCGGACGAAGTTGATCTTGAAGCGTCCCTTGTTCAGCATCCGGTACCAGGCCCAGCGCCCGCTCGTGGAGCGCGGAAGAAAGGAACGCGTGCCGGGATTTTCCATCGCCCAGCGATGGCCTTCGAGCAGCTCGTCGAAGTCCCGCGCCTCGACCGCGAGCTTGAGAAGCGTCTTGGGGTTCTTCGATGACAGGCGCTCCAGGCGCCGCCCCGCTTCGAGCACCGAGGTTCCGCCCTCCCGTTCGTGAAGCGAAAGAATCGAGGGCCGCAGCGTGGAAGGCAGGGCCCATTCCGCGGGCCAGTCCCAGAGCGCGCCGGGCTTCAGGGAGGTGATCGCGCCTTTGTGGGAAGCTCCCTTTCTCAAGCTGAGCAGGATCCGGTCATGCGGGATGCGCGCGAGCGCGAGCTTGAGCTCCTCGGCGCCCAGCAGATCGTCGCGCAGCTCGAAGCGGACGCCCCAGGCGAGCCGGCGTGCGAGGTAGGCGCGCAACCGCGCCTCGGATTCGAAGAGCTCCGGCGGCAGCGTCAGGATGCCTCCGACCTCCGCCAGGGTGTTCAGGAAAAAACCGCGTTCCCACGGATTGGGGAAGCCGAAACCCTCGGGTACGGTGAGCACGTCCTCGGACCATTGGCGATAGCGCTTCTGTCTTTCGCCATAGCGGCCAAGGTACTCTTCGAGCGGCGCCTTCTCGGGATCCAGGCGAGGGCGCCCGCCGTCCGGCTCGCCCGAATCGACGAAGACGCGGCCCAGCGGATCGCTCGGGCGGCGCACCCAGAGGCAGCGTGCTTCCGGCGGAGGCGGGCCTTCCAGGCCGGCTCCAGTCGCGATGAAAACGTCTTCGGCCGCCGCGCGGTGCTCATCGATCAGGCGCGCGAGCGCGCTCCTCTCGAGAGAGCGGAACTCCGCCTCGCCCCGCATCGAGAAGATCGCGCCGATCGGCAGCTTCTCGGCTTCGACGATCGCACGATCGAGATCGAGTGCCCGGATCCCGCGGCCGGCGTCGCGGTAATAGCTCGCGATGCGCTCGAGGAGGCTGGACTTGCCCGTGCCGCGATGGCCGACCAGCAGCGTGATCATCCGCGCGCCTTTCCGAGCCAGCCCTGCGCCCGCGCCTCGTTGGCGAACTCGGAGAGGGTGACTTCCCGGGGCGCGGGTTTGCCGGGCCCGGCAAGAAAGATGAAGGTCACGCGATCAGCCGAGGTGCGCTTCTTGTCGCCGCGGGCGAGCTGGAGGAAGCGCGTCCGGAGGAGCGGCCGGAGCTCGCCGGCGCGGCAGCGGAACGCGCATTTGCCGTAAAGGAGCGCGGCGGACTCGCGGTAGCCCGCGGCGGCGAGAGTGCCTTTCTTCCGGCTCCACTCTACCGCGAAGAGCAGCCCCTGCGCGACCGCCTCGCCGTGCGAGAGCCCATAGTGGGCCTCGAGCACGTGACCCAGCGTATGACCGAGATTGAGGATCTGGCGGATGCCTGAGCGTTCGAACGGATCGCGCGCGACAACGCGGTACTTGGCTTCGATCGCGGGGGGAAGCCAGCGCCACAGCAGCTTCGTGCCGCTGGCGGGCTCGCGCGCGAAACGCTTCCATCGGGCTCCGCCCTCGAGGAGCGCGATCTTGGCGAGCTCGCCCATGGCGTCACGCACGCGCGCCTCCCCCTGGCCTTCGAGGAGCTCGCGCACGAGATGCACTTCGCCCGCGGCATAGAAGGTGCCGATCTGGTTTTTCATGCCCCCGACGTTGAGGGCGGTCTTCCCGCCGTGAGCCGAGTCGATCGCCGAAAGCCAGGTCGATGGGATCTGCACGAGCTTCACGCCGCGCTTGAGGATGCTCGCGACGAAGCCGCCGAAGTCGCCGACGGAGCCGCCTCCCGCCACCACGATCGTCAAATCCCGCGCCCCAAGCCGGTCAGCCAGGCTCAGGATGCGCGACATGTGGCCGGGAAAGGCGTCGAGACTCTTGAGGGATTCCCCGCCGTCGACCGCATAGCTCGCGGGAAACGACCGCGCCCATCGCCTGAAACCCGGGACGTGCCGGCTGATCGCCCGGTCATGGATCAGTAGCGCGCTCCTGCCGAAGCGGGAAGGGGCAGGGAGCCGCGCGCTGAAATGGAGAGCGGGCTTCTTCAGGGTTTCTGCCCCCATTTTCCCTCCGCGTCCTGCATCCAGGTGCCCGAAGGGGATTGGGACTGGAAGGAGCGTCCGAAGCTTTCCTTGATGCCCTGCAAGCGCGCGCTCTCGAGGCCGTTGGACTTCAGCACCTCGTCATAGAACTGCACGCGCAACGCGTTCTCGTCGGAGACGAGCTTCTGCACTTTTTTCTGAAGCAGGGGCTTGAGCTTGCCGGCGTCCTTCAGCACGAGCATGCCGTCGTTGGACTCGCCGAGCACGCCGGCGCGCTTCTGGGCGATGATCTCCTCGACGTTGGCCGCGAGCTTGTCGCGCAGCTCAAGCGCCTTGGGGCTGTCGAGCTTGAGGGAGTCCGCCGCGTGCGCGGTGGGCAGCAACAGGTCCTCGAGCCTCAGCGCCGCGGGCTTCGGGGCTTCGACGGGCTTGGCCGCGGGAGCCGAATCCTTCTCCTTCGCGCGGTAGAGATCGCGAACGAAGTCATCGGTCGCCCGCTGGACGGCCGCTTCGGGCAGGCTCAGGTTCACGTTCAGGGTGAGGCAGCCCGTGACCGGAAGCAGGCCTGCCGCCGCGATCACGCTAGAGAGCAGGAGGGTCGCAAGTCTTGAGATCTTCATGGGTCGGCTCCTCGGTTAGGGTCGAATTGACGGACTCGCCCGGTTCCGGCTTGAGCATCCCCAGACGGAACATCAGCGCGCGCAGGTAATCTGACATGGCCGGGGCGCTGACGATCAGGGGATAATTCGGGCCCGGAAGGGGCATGGTAAATTCAGTAAAACCTGACTTGGATTTGCCGTAAAGGATGAAATGACGGCCGGATTCGCGGGACTCCTTGAGGACGCGTTTGCGGTCGAGCGTCCTTACCTGAATGAATCCGTCGGCCGCGGAAAGCACGATTCCGGCATAGTCCAGGTCATATCCGCCGACGAACTTCCGGATGAAGCCGAAGGCGAAACCGCCCGGATCCGGAATCTTGTCGATGGTGTCGTCCGAGGAGATGAGCTTGAGGAAGTTCTTCATCGCCGGCGCCGAGAAGACGATCTTGTCGCGCTTAAGAGGCTTGGCCTCGAGCCGGAAGTAGTACCGGATCGGCAGCCAGGAGAGGAAGCTCACGCCCGTGGCTTCGCCCTCGATGAGACCGTCGACCTTGCCCAGGCCCAGCCAGGCGCCCAGCTTGTCGAGCCGGATCCCGGAGAGGGACGCATCGAAGCCGAGCTCCGGCGTGGCGCTTCCGATATGCGAGAGACTCAAGTTGCCGAGCTCGGCGACTCCGTCGAAGAGGGCGGCGCGGATCTTTCCTTCGGGTTCCAGCCAGTCGGGACCGAGGTCGACTCGGGGGAAGTCCACCTCGATCGTCGCGGGCGGAACGCGCTTCATCGGGAGACACAGCAGCGAAAGCAGCCGGGCCGCGGGCGTCGACTCGAGCCGCAGCGAGCTTTGAAGCGTGAAATCGAGCGGCTCGTCGCCCGAGGGCGGCGAGAGGTTGCCGACCAGGGACTGGATCGAGAGCGGCAAGCCCTCGATCTCGAACGGAAGCTCGGCGCTCTCGCCGATCGAAAGCTCGTAATCGCGCGCGAGGAGCGAGCCGGGAGCGGGCTTCTCGCGGGGCGTGATGGTGAAATCCGTCGGGCGAAGCCGGGCGCGCGCCGCACGGAAGAGCAGCGTCTCGGCCGAAAGCAGGCCCGAAGCCCCCGTTCGCGAGGAGAGCTCCAGCTCCAGGCCCGCGCCACGCGCGGCGAAGTAAGCTTCGGGAATTCTCACGGCGGCCTGGGAGATCTTCACGGTCCCTTCGAGCTCGCGAAAGGCTCCGTCCCGGAAAGCCAGCTCCCCTTTGGACTGCAGGCGCCCATCCCGAATTTCGGTGGTCAGCAGCGGCAGGAGCGCGTCCCCGCGCTTGAGTGCGCCCCCTGCCGTCTTGCGCAGCTGCTCGAGAAGGCCTTTCAGCGGGAGGGGGGAGAGCCGCCAGTGCAGCCGACCGCGCGGGAGGTCCGCCTGAAGGCTCAGGGGCGGCGAAGCTCCCTCCCCGATTCCGATGTCGGCTTTCTTCAGCGCCGCATCGAAGGCGAAACGGACCGGAAGGAGCTTCAGGGGAAGATCGAGATAGCGGTCTTTCCAAAGGGCTTCGCCGCCGACGCTTGCGAGGGTTCCGCGGAGTGCCGGCCCCAGCGAGAACGGCTGCAGGGTCATCGGGGCATCGAGCGCGAGCCGCAGCTCCTGCAGGCTGGCCATCCGCGCCTCGCTGCCCCAGTTCGCGGTCTTGACCTGGCCGCGCATCGCGGCTGCCCCCTCTCTCCAGCTGAACGCCAAGAAAGGCTCCTCCAGCCGCAGCTCGAAGAAAGGCCAATCCCAACTTGCGCCTGACCGGGTCTCGAGCCCGAGCCCCGTGAGCGTGACGAAGTTCGGGCCGACGCTGGCCCACAGGCGCAAAGGCAGCGCGGCGGAGCGGGTCCGGTCGGGCAAGTCCGCTCGCTCGAGCAGGGCTTCCGGAAGGTACTCCACGCGATAACCGGAACCATCGGGGATCTTCCCGGCATTCAGAGGGCCCCGCAGCTTCACGCGCCAGGCGTCGCGCCGGAGGTGGATCTCCAGCTGCGCGACCTTGCCGGAGAAGAGCTCCTTCCAGCTCTTCCGGACCACGATGCTCTCGATTTCGAAGGGAAGGAGGCCCGAGAACTCGCGGAGCCGGTGCTCGATCAGGCGCGCCTGCCAGCGGTCGAGCTCGCCCGAGCGCTGGAATCGCCAGAGCGCGAGGCTTCCGGCGAGAGCCAGGAGCAGCACGACGGCGGCCAGCTTGCGGCGGCGTTTCGGCGGGGACACGAAGCTCAGGCTACCATACCGCAAGGGGATGCACAGCGGTGGCGTTTTTATCTTGATAACGATTCTCAACTCCGCTATCTCGGAAATCAGCCTTTATGTTTTACGCCCGTGCCGCTTTTCATCTCCTTGTTTCACTCTTGCTCGTGCTCCCGAGGGATGCCGGCGCGGAGGACCCCGTGCTGACTCGAAGCGCGTATGCGATGGGAACCCGCCTGGAGCTGCGGGCATCCGCGCGAGAGAGCGAGAGCGCGTTGCGGGAGATCGAGAAGGTCGAGGCGCGGCTTTCGACCTGGAGCGCCCATCCGGGGTCGGAGCTTTCGCGCCTGAATGCGCTCGAGGTCGGCCAAGGGCTTCGGCTCTCGCCCGAGACGGCGCGCGATCTGCGCCTCGCGAGCCTTTGCCGCGAGCGAACACACGGCGCATTCGAGCCCGGGATCGGCGCGCTCCTGCGCGCCTGGGGCGTGCGCGAAGGTTTTCGCGAGCCCTCCGCCGAGGAGCGCGAACGGGCGCTCGGGACATTGGCCGCGCCGGCGTTCCGTTTCACGGCGCTTGCGGACGGTCTGGTCCGGGCGGACCGGGTCCGCGCGGGCGGGCTCTTGGAAGAAGGCGGCTTCGCCAAGGGAGTGGCGCTGGATCGCGCCCTCGCGCGGGCGGGGGCCCGGGCTTTCCTGGATCTCGGTGGGCAGCTTGCGTGGAATGGGCCGGAGGCGCGGGAGCTCGCCTTAGCGCATCCGGATCGGCGCGAAGAAGCGCTGCTGAGGCTGAAGGCCGAGGGCGCGGGCTCACTCGCCACGAGCGGCACGAGCGAGCGCGGCAGGCATCTCCTGGATCCGCGCACGGGCGAGCCCGCGCCGGATTTCGGGAGCGTCGCGGTGCTCGCGCGCGGACGCGACGGCGCGTTCTGGGCCGACTGCCTTTCGACGGCGCTGTATGTCCTGGGTCCTGAGCGCGGGCTCGCCTGGGTGCGGGAGAATCCCACAATCGAGGGCGCCCGGATCGACGCCGTCTTCCTTGAACGATCCCCGCACGGGCCGCGCGCGCGCGCGAGCTGCGGCCTTCGCGACAAGCTTTTCCCCGGAAGGGACGCGATCAGCGTCCGCTGGGATTGTGAAACCTGATCAACAACAGAGAGAGGAAATATGAAAATCAAAGGATCAGTGCTGTTATTGGGAATGGGGCTCTTCGTTTCGCAGGCGTGGGGACAGCAGGCCCCGCAAGCGCAGCTCGAGGAGCTTCGCAACCGCGTGGACGTGCTCGCCGAGGAGCTCAACCGCCTGAAGACCGGCGAAAGCCAGGGCGTCGCCCCCGAGGTCGCCAAAAGCTGGGGCTTCGCGCCGTCGGCCTCGAAGATCTACCGCACGAGCCGCGGCATCTCGCTGGGCGGCTATGGCGAGATCCTTTATCAGAACAAGTCCGACGCGCGCGATGACGGCTCGGACGCGGGGGCGAGCGGGCTCAATCGCTGGGACGCCCTGCGCGCGGTCTTTTACACGGGTTACAAGTTCAATGAGACCTTCCTTGTCAACACCGAGATCGAGTTCGAGCATGGCTCGACCGGCAAGGGCGGCGAGGCCTCGATCGAGTTCGCGTACATCGACGCTTTTCTCTCGCCCGCGGCGAATCTCCGCGCGGGCCTCGTCCTGATCCCCGTCGGGATCACCAACGAGCTCCATGAGCCGACGGTTTTTCTCGGCGCGCGGAGACCCGATGTCGAGAGCAGCCTGATCCCGACGACCTGGCGCGAGAACGGCGTGGGTCTTTTCGGCGAGCTGGGGCCGGTTTCCTACCGCACATATCTCGTGAATGGCCTGGATGCCTCGGGCTTCACCGCGAGCGGGATCCGCGGCGGAAGGCAGAAGGGCGCCGAGGCCAAGGCCGACGGCCTGGCCTGGACGGGGCGCCTGGACGTCGAGCCCGTGCCCGGCCTCCTCGCGGGAGTCTCGGGCTACCTGGGGAATTCGGGGCACGCGCTCACGCCCGACGTGGGCACCCGCATGGTCGAGGCGCACGCCGATTGGAAGTGGAGCGGCCTGGAGCTGCGCGCGCTCGGCGTGAAGACCTTCCTGACGAACACCGAGGCCCTCAACCGCGCGAACTCGCTCACCGGCAACAAGGGCGTCGGCAGTCAGCAGCAGGGCTATTATCTGCAGCTCGGCTACGATCTCATGCCGCTGCTGGGGACGAAAGGGGCGCTCGTGCCGTTTGCGCGCTGGGAGCGCTATGACACGCAGGCTTCGCTCGCGGCGGGGTACACGAAGAACGACGAGAACGAGAAGCGGGTGCTCACCCTCGGCGTGAGCTACTTGCCGATCGATCAGCTCGCGGTCAAGGTGGACTTCCAGGACAACTGGAACGCGGCGGGCACCGGGGTGAACCAGGTCAACTTCGCCGTGGGCTACGCCTTCTGAACGGCGCGACGTGAGGCAATACGTGAAATGAGAATCTGGCGGTCCCTACTGCTGGTGGTGCTGGCGTGGGCGGTTTCAAACACCGTCCACGCCTCCGGATTTCCGACGCCCGAAGAGGCGCTCGCGCTGCTTTATCCCGGAGGCGAGCTCCGTTCCGAGTCCGTCTTTCTCACCGAGGAGCAGAAGAAGGCGGCGGACACCACCGCCGGGGAGCCGTTGCCATCGCGTCTTTTCAAGCGTTTCATCGTCACGCCCGCGGGCAAGGGCGCGGCCGGAGCGATCGCCTATCTCGATTCGCATCGGGTGCGGACTTCGGGGCAGACCCTCCTCATCGTGCTCGATCCGGCCTTGCCCTCGGGGGCGGCCCGGGTGAGGAGGATCGAGGTGGTGGCGTTTTTCGAGCCGCGTGAATACCAGCCGCGGGAGAAATGGCTTGGGCAGTTCGCAGGCCAGGGGCTCTCCGAGGAGCTCAGGCTCAAGCGCGCGATCCAGCCGATCACCGGCGCGACCCTGACGGCGCGCGCGGTGACCGCGGCTGCCCGTAGGGTCCTCGCGGTGCACGCCGTGGCCAAAGGTCCGGCACAATGATGGGACTCTTTCGTTCCCGTTTCCTGCGGGCTGCCGAGCTCTGGGTCATGTTGACGGGGATCGGCTACGCCGTCTGCCGGCACCTGCTCCGGTCCGAGGATCCCTACGCCGTCGTCAATCATCCGGCGCAGCCGCATCTGCAGCACCTGCACGTGCTCGGCGCGCCGCTGCTGGTTTTCGCGGTGGGCTGGATCTGGGAGGAGCATGTCGTGGGGGGCATCCGGCGCTCGGCTCGCGAGCCGGGCACGGGACGGCGGAGCGGCTGGGGGCTGGCCGCGCTGTTTTTTCCTCTGATCCTTTCAGGCACGCTCATCCAGGTGCTGGTCGACGAAAGCTGGAGAACGAATGCGGGCTGGATGCACCTGGCCTTCGGGCTGGCGTGGTCGGGAGTTTTCATCGTGCACGGTTTCGCGCGGTTTCGCGGGCGAAGCAGGGTGAAGCGCCGGCGCGTGCGTTCCGGTCGCGGCCCGGGCGGGTGATATTCGGCAGGGATTTTCTCACGAGGCTCCGCAGTCAGGTTGGCTGCGACACTGTGTCGGGGCGAACACTCTGACTGCAGCTTCCCAGAGCGGCTATACTGAGCTTTCAAGCAGCCATTTCGGAAGTAGGGGGCCTTAATGGGAGGGCCGTGGCTGCGGCGGCCGCGGCTGTCGTCTCACCGGATATTCAGGCTCCCACCGTGGCGGTTCTCTCGCCTGCCGGCGGGGCGAGCGTCAAGGGCATCGTGAACGTGGAGGTGAGCGCCGTCGATGACAGGGATGTCGCGAAGGTAGAGCTCCTCGTGAATGGGAGTATCCTGGCAACCGATGCCGCTGCACCCTTTGCCTTCAGCTGGGATACCACTCCGTTGTCCGACGGCAGCGCTACGCTGACCGCCCGGGCTTTCGATGGCGCCGGGAACAGTGCTTCCAGCGCGGTTACGGTACAGGTGGCGAATGCGGCGAGCGCGCCGGATACCATCGCGCCTGTCGTGCGGATCACCAGTCCCGCTGCGGGTACCGGAATCGGGACATCGGTGACCATCCAAGGCCAGGCCACCGACAACATCGGAGTTGCGGGAATCGAGCTCTTCATCGATGGCATTAGGAAGGCCACCGTCGCGGGTGCTACCATTTCCTACAAGTGGAGCAGCCGCAAGGCGGCTGCGGGGACCCACCTGATCCGTCTGGATGCCAGGGACGCGGCAGGGAATATCGGGACTCAGACGATCCAGGTGATCAAATAACTCCCTGTGATTTGCGCCTGCTATTGAGACACAGTTAAATAAGGGCTTAATTTAGGCAAAAAAAGAGATCGCCGCGTTTTCAATGCAGCTCTGGATGAGCTTCGTCACCCGCGCGCAGGTCCATGAATCCGAGTCATAGCTCTGCCGACAATCTGCGGTCGCCGCGCCCGCGTGCCACTCCATGACGGGCCTGCAGTCGTCCCAGGTCGACAGTAACCTGGGCACCTCTACGAAGAGCCAGACCGGCCGTTCTCGGCATGGCCGTAAAGAGTGATCCCGGAGAGCCCGGCAGCCGCGTCGTAAACACAGGACCCAAGCGGGCCGTGTCCCTGGTACGCGCCGAAGTTCGGGGTGTAAAGGCAGCTCTCGCCGGCTTCGCAAAGACCGTCGAGATCGCCTTTTCCGGCCTCGCCGCCGCGCTCGATGATGAGTTCGACCGCATTCTTCAGGAAGACCGAGCCGTCGCTGGAGGTCACCGAATGGTTCCCCGCCGCTTCGAGGGGGCAGGCCGCGTCGGGGAGAAAGGACGTGTTGGGTTCCAGGCCATTACCGCTGCGTCCGAGCAGGACGGTGTCGTTCGCCTTCAAGGCGTAGTCCGCGATCTGGCAGTTGAGTGTGACGCAGGGGCCTTGCACGTCCGCGGTCAGGAAGGTTCCTGCTTTCTGCCAGATCCTCGTGAAGGAGTCGAAGTTGAACCAGTCCGAAAGGGAGCTGAATAAGGCCGCTCCCGAGGTATTGCTCGTATTGCTTGCGTCGAAGGCGGCATTTCCCAGGAAAGAGGCGCGGAGATCTATGGAGGAGCTCACGAGCGTCACGTCGGAGGCGTTGGCCGCGGTGCAGGTCGAGGTGAGTCCCTGCGCCGCTCCGCCGCTGACGAGGCAGCTCGGGCTGCCGGTCAGGAGGTTGCCGGTGAAGCGATCGTAGGTCGTAATGTTCAGGGCGACCGCAGCGCTGCCGTTGTGAGCGGAGGCGAGCTGGGAGACGGTGGTGTTCGCGCCGTTGGAGATTGCGATGCCCGCGCCTCCGTTGTTCGCGGCGACGGCGTTCTGGATGACACCGTAGGATTCGGAATTCTGCTCGAGGCCGGGATTCGAGCCGCCCGAACCGGAAAGGGTGGCCTGCAGGATGCGGTTATTGGAGCCGCCGCTGAGATGCGCGCCGCCCAGGTTTGCCACGGCGAGCAGATCGGTCACGGCATTGTCATGACTGGAGGCAGTTGTGGTGTAGAGTTTCAGTCCTGGGCCGCTATTGTTGAAGGCTCGGATTCTCGAAAGCAGATTGTGACTGGAGTCCTGGAGGTAAATACCCGGATTCGAGCGGGCGGCCAGGACGTTCGAAATGGTGTTGTAATCGGAGCCGGAACTCAGCCAGAAGCCGGGTCCCTGATTGGGCCCGGTCCGCAGCCCGTGCAGAACGTTGCCCGAGGACGACTTGAGGACCAGGCCGTTATAGCCGGAGCGGGCGACCACACCTCTGAATTGCGAGAAGCTCACGTTTTTCGCGTAAAGCGTCGTTGAGCCCGAGACATTATTCCCCGAGAAAGCGCCCTCGATCCAAAGGAAGCGCTGGCTCCCGGCCGCGACCAGGCAGGTGAGGGTCGGAGTGTCGATTTCCGCCGCTGTGTTGCAGTTGAAGGAGGCGCCGCTGGCCAGGGTCAACGTGCTTCCGGGCCAGATTACCAAGCCCACCTGATCGGCATTGATATTGTAACCTTTGGGGTCCTGGGCGCCGGTCTCGGAAAAAACGTATATCGTGCCGGGCCCGCTCAAGGTAGCGAGACCCGTGGAGCTCGAAGGGGCGCTGGTGATCGGGTTTGTCCACCAGACGGAGGACGGACTTTGGAGCTGGCTGGCATCGCTCGCCCGCGTGACGGTCACGGAGTTGCTTTTCCAAGCCAAAGGAGTGAGCTCGATGAGGTCCTTGAGCCCTTTCTCCGGCTTGAGAGTCGAGACGAAGGCAGGGATGCCTCCGACGACGATGCATTCCCAGTCGAACGCGGCCAAGGCGTCCGTGGCGGAAAGGCCGGCGCAGCTGATCGCTCCGGGGAGCGTGACCAGTCTTTTTTCCCCGCCGTGAATGCAGTCGCGATGGGAGCTCACGACTGAGGGCGAGTTGGCGGTGCAGGCGTTGTTCGACTTATCAGCATAGTTGTTCCAGTTTGGCGCGTTCGCGAAGCGGGGCTCGACCCCGAGCTGCCGGTAGCTGATCGTGTCGCCGACGCAGGAGGAGGTGTTTCCGGCCGGGTCCCGGAATTTCGCGTAGACGCCTTTGGTGGAATAGCTTGCGCTCAGGTTCCAGTTCTGGGTCGCGGAGAAGGGCTCCCAGGCTCCGCCCGTCGCGCAGGCGGAATCCTCGGTGACGAACATCTCGATCGAATGGGCATCGCTTGCCGCCAGTGAAAGCGGTACGTCGTTGAAAACGGTTTCCGACGCTCCGCCCGCGATCGAGATGCCAGTACTGGCGGGAGGTAGAGTGTCGATCGTGAAGGAGTCGCTCGGACCCGAGGCTGCGGCGGCCTGTCCTCCGTTATAGGCTGTCCCTGCCTGGAGGGAAAAGCTGGCGCTTCCGTTCCCCGAGCAGGAACTGAAAGTGATGGTTCGCATGGAAGAGTCGGAGCCGGATACGACAACGGAGCAGCTGACCCCTGGGTCAGAGAGCATGATCACATCCGAAGCCTGGAGCGTGATCGAGGTGGCATTCGTGAAAGACACCGTGTAGCTCACGGAGTGTGACGCCCCGACGAGTGAAGCCGAGGGAGAGCCGATCAAGATGTCAGGGGTCGGAGTCGGCGTCGGAGTCGCGGTTGAGGTCGCCGTCGGAGTCGCCGTCGGAGTCGCTGTCGGAGTCGCGCTCGGGCGCCCCGCTTCCTCGGTCAGGGAGCTGACCTGGACCTCGGCATTGAAGCAGCCGGTGATCGGTATGAGGAAAAGCGAGAGCAGCGTCAAAGTCACTCGCTTCTGGCAGCCTACGTGCATCACGATCAGTATCTCACCCCGCGCGTTTGCGAGGAAGTGTCGGATCCTACCGTGTCGCCGGGGCGACACAGTCACGGCGGACCCACCGTGCGCCGGGAATGAATCCGGAAGATAATATTCCAATGGAAAGCCCGGTGGACGATTCGAGCCGAGAAACGCAGAAGAATTCCAAATGGAATAGCTCGGGCTTTTCCCTTCTGGAGGTCCTCGTTGCGGGCAGCCTGATGATTTTCATGGCGATGGCGGGAGCTTCGGCGATCCAGAATCAGGCCGCGAGCATCGGCTATCTTGAAGATCGCTTGTCGCGGACGGAGCTCGAGAAGGAGGTTGGCTTTCTCGTCACTACGAAAGAAAGCTGCGAAAACAGCCTGAACGGCACTCAGGTGATCTCGGGGGCGCACAACGTCAGCCTCAGGGACCGCAATAATGCCGTTCGCTTTTCCCCGACGGGATCCACGGCGACATACGACAAGCTCAAGATCGCCAGCATCCAGCTCGTCGACAAGAACATCGGCGCGGCCAACTCCGCAGGTGTCGCCGAGGTGGTGATGAGTGTCTCGAGAACCCGCAAGGGCGGCGGGCCCTCCGGCCCGTTCGAGCTGAGAGTGCCCGTTCTGGTCGCGACCGACGCGGGAGGGCGGGTCTCCGGCTGCGGCACCCCGACGTCGACCATCGGAGATCTCTGTGTGTGCAGCGGCTACCCGGCAACGGGCTGTGGCTGCTGCGCCGCTGGCAAGACCTGGAATATCCTGGGCAGCTGGGACCAGGAGGACCGGCACGGGGTTCACCGCGCGTGCGTCACCTGTCCGCCGCAGGCGAACACGACGGACTGGATGATCTTCCTCTGCGTGGCGGGCTGAGCGTCACTCGAAGACGACGAAGGTGAAGCCTCGCTCCACCAGGCCCTCGAGCAGCATGGGGAGCGCGAGCACGCTCTGCGCCCGCGTGTCGTCGAGAAGGAGGATGCCCTTGCGATCGCGCTCCAGAGTATAGAGCGCGCGCTTGGCCAGCTGCTTGGGGTCGCGCAGCTGCCAGTCGCGCGAATCAGTGCTGGCGTGAAGCGCCGTGATCCCGCTCTCCTGCACGAGCGTTTCGAGCGCCGGCGTCTCCTCTCCCGGCGGGAAGAGGAAGCCCAGCGAAGCGCGGCCGGCCGCGCCCGAGACGCTGCGCTCTCCGGCGCGGATGTCCTCTCCCGCGCGGCGCAGGTCCAGGCGCGCGAGCGGGAGCTGGCGGAAGGTATGCGAGCCGAGCGCGTGCCGATCCTCGAGAATGCGGCGGGAAAGCTCGGGATGATTGCGCACGTTGCGGCCGAGCTGGAAGAAATTCGCGCGCACGCCGTGCCTCGCCAGGATCCGCAGGGTCTCCTCCGTGAGCGCCGGGTGCGGGCCGCCCGCGAAAGCCAGCGCGACCTCGCCCGGAGCCAGCTGGTCCACGGTGACGCGCGCGGAGGGGGCGGAGAGCACGCGGTTCCGAGCCGCCCTGGCTCGCAAGCTCGGCTCGCCGAGACGCGTTCGCTGCGCGTCCCAGTGGGCGCGCTGCTTTTCCTGCAATGCCGGGGCGCAGGTGAGATCTCGCGCGAAGCGCTCGATCGCGTTTTCGAAGACGGCCAGATCCTCGGGCGGAAGGGCGGACAGCCGTTCGCAGAGCTCCTGCCAGGCCGCGGGCTCCGCGAGCGCGCGCAGGTTCTCGAAAAGTTCCTCGGGAAGCCGCCCGCTGTTGCGCCATTCGGAAATCATCGGGGCCGCGAGATTCTGCCGGAGCGTCTCGCGGATGTCCTCGCTGATCTGCGCCCAAGGACGCGAAGGTTCGGTCAATGCGACAATCTCAGGCCTGACAGGCTCGGGTGTCGCCGAGGCCGAAAGCTGCCGCGAAACGACGACGGCTCCGGTCACGATACTGATCGCGGTCACTCCGGCGAGAACTTTTTCCTGTAGGACGGCACGGGTTCTCATGGCGGGGCTAACCTAATGAAGTTGAGTGAAATTGTCAAGCTTTAAAAAGCGCCCTCTTCCCACTGGTTTGCCTGGGTGATCGCCATGCGGGGAAAAATAGAGAGAGCTGGGAATTGAGAATGTCATTCGAAGGCTGCTCCCAACGCGGTCCTTAGGCGGGTGGAAACGGGATGACACATTCGGGCGCGCGGAGAACAGGCGCGTGTCGCGCTTTTCAACAGACGTATCTATCCATTGCTCGCGAAAGGGATCGATCGAAAAGTTTTCCTGGAAAAACTCGCGAAAAGCTCGCGCGCCGCGATCGGTATCTCGGGCGAAATGCATGCGCCGCTTTTTTTTGCGCGAAAGTTTCTGCGCACGCGCGAAAAAATCAGACTAGAAAACTGAATTGATCCGGGCTAAAGACGCAGTTCGGACCAAAAAATAATGAGCGTCAGCACGGGCGCAGGCTCGTGCGGCACTCATTCAACGCTCTCTCAGATGGATAAACTCATGGCTCGCATCTCAGCAACGCAGAGAAATCTTGCTATTGGAGTGGCGCTCACGGTGGCCTTGATCGCGGTCGGCGGATTGGCCGCGGTTTTCCCTTCGGCCTCCAATCAGGGCTATATGCCCGAGCAGCCGATTCCTTTCAGTCACAAAGTCCACGCCGGCGACAACAAGATCGCCTGCCTGTACTGCCACTCGAATGCAGAAAAGGCGCGTCACTCGGGCATCCCGTCAATGAACGTGTGCATGAACTGCCATACGGTGGTGAAGGCGGACAGCCCGCACATCCAGCTTCTCCAGAAGATGTACAAGGAAGGAAAGGCCTTCGAGTGGGTGCGGATCCACGAACTGCCGGACCACGCCTACTTCAATCACAAGCGGCACCTGGCCAAAGGCCTCGTCTGCGAGAACTGCCACGGCGACGTGAAGTCCATGGATCGCGTCTATCAGTTCTCGCCCCTCACCATGGGCTGGTGCATGGAATGCCATCGCGGCCGGACGACCCCGAGGCAGGTGATGGAGAACATTTATCCGGGCGAGAAGAATCCCCAAGGCCATGCGGCGCCGACGAACTGCAGCACCTGCCACAACTGACGGACACCAGCGCGCACCGAGCATTTTGAAACGCGAGAATACTATGGATATGACGACCGAGAAGTCCAAGCCCTCTGAGTCCACCGCCGCCTTCGTGCCGCCCCGGCACTGGATCGGCCCCGAAGAGCTCGAGCCCGGGTACTGGGCCGACAGCCAGGTGCGCGAGAAACGCGGCCAGGAGTTCTTCGAGAAGCCCGTGGAGTATCTGGAGAACCTCGAGAAGTCCGGCAAGGCCGGGATCGCGCGCCGCGACTTCCTGACGATCATGGGCGCGAGCATGGCGATGGCGAGCTTCGCCTGCGCCCGCCGCCCCGTGCACAAGATCATTCCCTACGTGGTCAAGCCCGAGGAGATTACCCTCGGTGTGGCCAACTGGTACGCTTCGACCTGCCAGTCGTGCGCGTGCCGCTGCGGGATTCTCATCAAGACGCGCGAAGGCCGCCCGATCAAGCTCGAAGGCAATCCGGATCATCCGGTCAATCGCGGCGCGCTCTGCGTCCAGGGCCAGGCCTCCGTGCTGAGCCTCTATGATCCTGATCGCCTGAAAGCGCCGGTCGCGCGCACCCGGGCCACGGGCGCCCGCAAGGAGGTCACCTGGGCCGAGATCGATGCCGCGGTTCAGGAGCGGCTGAAAAAGGCCGCGAAGGTCCGCATTCTATCGGGGCATGTCCAAAGCGACTCAACGCAGAGGCTGATCCGCGAGTTCCTCTCCGGCCAAGCCAACGGCGCGCACGTCCAGTACGAGCTGCTCTCGTTTGAGGAGATCTCCGAATCCCAGGCGCTTTCGTACGGTACCGCGCTCACTCCTTCGTATCGTTTCGACGAGGCGGAGCTGATCGTTTCCCTGGGCGCCGACTTCCTCGGAAGCTGGCTCTCGCCGACGGAGCATGCCGGACTCTGGGCCAAGGCCCGCAAGCTGGATTCCGCGCATGCCTCCAAGGCGCGCATGTCCAAGCTCGTCACCTTCGAATCCACGATGACCCTGACGGGCGCCAACTCCGACGAGCGGCATCCGGTGCGTCCAGGCGACGAGCTGCGTGTCGCGCTGGCGATCGCGCATGAGCTGATCGTGACCGGCAAGCGCTCCGCCTTCGCGGGCGATGCGTCCGTCGCGGCCGCGCTCAACGGCTATACCCCGGAAGCGGTCGCGGCCGAGATCGGTCTCGAGGGCGGCGCGGCCCGGATCAAGGAGCTCGCGCGGAACCTCTGGGAGAAGCGCGCAAAGAGCCTGATCGTGGCCGGCGGAATCCATTCCAAGGACCGCAACGCCCTGGCGCTTCAGGTGGCGGCGAACCTCCTCAACTCCGCTCTCGAGAACGAGGGCGTGACGATCGACGGCACCGCCAACATCGGCCCGGCCCGGCCGAAGTCGAGCGATCTCGCCAAGCTCATCCAGGAGATGAACGCAGGCCAGGTGGAGGTCCTGATCGTCCATCGCGCGAATCCGGCCTACACGCTTCCGAAGGCCGCGGGCTTCGAGGAAGCCCTCAAGAAAGTCCCGTTCGTCGTCGTCATCGGCGAGCAGGAGGACGAGACCGCGCTCCTGGCCGACTTCGCTCTCCCGGATCACCATTTCCTGGAGAACTGGGGCGACGCTTCGCCGCGCAAGGGGCTTTTCAGTCTTCAGCAGCCCGCGATCGCGCCGATCCATTCGAGCCGCGCCTTCGAGGACTCGCTGCTCGTCTGGGCAAAGGGCACGGGAAAGGCCGCGGGTCTGATGGGCCAGGCCGCCGACTGGCATGCTTATCTTCAGGCGAACTGGAAGGAACTGCAGCGCCAGCACAAGGCGTCAGTGACCTTCGAGCAGTTCTGGGAGAGCGCGCTCCGCGAAGGCGTCTTCCAGACGGCGGGCTTCGGAGGGCGGCCTTCAGCACGCTCGTTCCGCGGCGCTGCGCTGTCGGTGCTTCCGAAATACGCCAAGAACCCGAACTCCGGCATCAGCCTGGCGCTCTATGCTTCCAACGCGATCGGCGACGGCAAGCAGGCCAACAATGCCTGGCTTCAGGAACTTCCGGACCCGATCTCCTCGGTGACCTGGGACAACTATCTGAACATCGCTCCGAAGCTCGCCAAGCAGCTCGGGCTCGCCGAGAACGACGTGGTGGAGGTTCAGGTGGATTCCGCGTCGATCGAGCTTCCGGTCCACGTTCAGCCGGGGATGCATCCCGCGACCGTAAGCGCCGCGATCGGCTACGGCCGCCGCGCGGCGGGCAAGGTCGGCACCCTCACGGGCGTCGATGTCTTCCCGCTCGTGAAGTTCGAAGGCAACGGCCTGAGCTTCTCGGGGCAGGCGGTTTCGCTCAAGAAAACCGGTCGGATTTACAAGCTCGCGACCACTCAGTGGCACACGGCGACCGAGAATCGCCCGGTCATCAACGACATCACGCTGGCCGAGTACCGCCGCAATCCGGCGACCGCGGATCACACCGATCCGCATCTGCGCCTGGATACCGTTCCCACGATGTGGCCTGAGCACGAGTACAAGGGCCATCGCTGGGGCATGGCGATCGATCTCAGCGCCTGCACGGGCTGCAGCGCCTGCATGATCGGCTGCCAGGCCGAGAACAATATCCCGGTCGTCGGCCGGGACCAGGTCCGGGTGAGCCGCCAGATGCACTGGATCCGCGTCGACCGTTATTATTCGGGCAGCGTGGACAATCCGGAGGTCGTCTTCCAGCCGATGCTCTGTCAGCACTGCGAGAACGCGCCTTGCGAGACGGTCTGCCCGGTTCTCGCGACCGTGCACGATGACGAGGGCCTGAACGTGCAGGTCTACAACCGCTGCGTCGGCACCCGGTACTGCCAGAACAACTGTCCGTACAAGGTCCGCCGCTTCAACTTCTTCGATCACTGGAAGTCCTACGAGGGAACGATGAACCTCGTGTGGAACCCGGATGTCACGGTCCGCACCCGCGGCATCATGGAGAAGTGCACCTTCTGCGTCCAGCGGATCCGCGACGCGAAGGACAAGGCGAAGGATCAGGGCCTGAAGGTCAAGGACGGTCAGTTCAAGACCGCTTGCCAGCAGACCTGCCCGACGGATGCGATCGTCTTCGGCGACGTGAACGATCCCAACAGCCGTGTTTCGAAGCTTCGGGCGGATGCCCGGGCCTTCCGGGTGCTGGAGGTTCTCAACGCCAAGCCGATGATCTCCTACCTGAGCAAGGTCAGGAACGTCGAGGCGCGCGCTAACGAGGGCGGAGCTCACGCGGCCCCGCACCACTCTTGATTCGAGGGGATGAACCCATGTCAGCTACGAGCACGCAATTGACCCCAGAGATCCTGGTCACCGGCGGCAAGACCTTCGCCGACGTGAACAACGACGTTTCGGCCCCGCTGGAGCGCTTTCCCGCCGGAAGGTGGTGGGCGGCCTTCGCGATCGCGCTCACCGCGTTCGCGATCGGCGCGCTGCTGGCCGCGAACATGTTCATGAAAGGCCTGGGCGTCCTGGGCCTGAACCAGCCCAATGGCTGGGGTGTTTTCATCGTGAACTTCGTGTTCTGGATCGGTATCGGCCACGCCGGCACGCTGATTTCGGCCATTCTTTTCCTGTTCCGTCAGAAGTGGCGCACGGGCATCAACCGCGCGGCTGAGGCGATGACGATCTTCGCCGTGATGACGGCGCTGATCTTCCCGGTCATTCATACCGGACGGCCCTGGTACGCGGCGTTCTGGCTGCTGCCGTATCCGAACCAGCGGGAGCTCTGGGTGAACTTCCGTTCCCCGCTGCTCTGGGACGTGTTTGCGGTCTCGACGTATTTCACGATCTCGGCCGTGTTCTGGTACGTGGGCCTCATCCCCGACCTGGCGACGATCCGCGATCGCGCGAAGAACGGGATCCGCAAGTTCATCTACACCGTGCTGTCGATGGGTTGGCGCGGCTCCAACAAGAACTGGTCGCATTACGAGATGGCCTACATGATCCTGGCCGGCCTCTCGACGCCGCTCGTGCTCTCGGTGCACACGATCGTGTCGTTTGACTTCGCGGTCTCCAACGTCCCGGGCTGGCATACGACGATCTTCCCGCCGTACTTCGTCGCGGGCGCGATCTTCTCGGGCTTCGCGATGGTCGTCACCCTGATGGTCATCACGCGTGAGCTCTTCGGCCTGAAGGATTACATCACGCTCAACCACCTGGAGAAGATGAACAAGATCATCATGGCCACGGGCATGATGGTCGGCTACGCCTATGCCTGCGAGTTCTTCATCGCGTGGTACAGCGGGAGCTCCTTCGAGCGGTTCGCCTTCATCAACCGCGCGTTCGGCCCTTACTGGTGGTCCTACTGGATCATGGCCACCTGCAACGTCATCATTCCGCAGGTGTTCTGGTTCCGGAAAGCCCGCCGCAGCATCCCGGTGATGTTCGTCGTCTCGCTCTTCGTGAACATCGGCATGTGGTTCGAGCGGTTCGTGATCACGGTGACGTCGCTCCATCGCGACTTCATGCCGTCCAACTGGCGCTATTATGTTCCGACCTGGAGCGACTGGGGCATCACGCTCGGGAGCTTCGGCTTCTTCTTCATCTTCTTCCTCCTGTTCTGCCGGGTGCTCCCGGTGATCGCGATGGCCGAGGTGAAGAGCATCATGCCGAACGCGCAGCCGCACGGTGGCCCCGGTCCCGATTCCACCTCACACGGTTCTCATTCCAAGGAGTCCGCTCATGTCTAATGCCACGATGGAACGTCCGCTCATCGGCGTCATCGGTTTCTTCGATGAGCCTGGTGCGCTGGTGCAGGCCACGCAGAAGGTCCGCGACGCGAAGTTCCGCAGCTTCGATGCCTACACGCCATATCCGGTACACGGGCTCGAGGCGGCGCAGGGCCTCAAGCGCTCACCGCTGCCGTACGTCACCCTGGTTGCAGGCATTACGGGCTGCTCGCTGGCGTTCCTGTTCCAGTACTGGACCTCGGCCGTGGACTGGCCGCTGATCGTCGGCGGCAAACCGTTCAACTCCTGGCCGGCCTGGGTACCGATCATGTTCGAGCTGACCGTGCTTTTCGCGGGCCTTTCGACCGTGGCGGCCATGTTCGCCTTCAACGGGCTTCCGAATATCAAGCGCAAGTCCTTCGATCCCTCGCTGACGCGCGACCGGTTCGCTCTGGTCATCGAGGCGCCGGCGACGGGCGAGGAGGAGGAAGGCCGTGGCGCTCACCGCAAGTTCGAGGAGGTCGATGCCTCCCAATTCCTCAAGCAGGCGGGAGCCGGGGAAGTTCGCGCGCTCTACGCGGAAGGGTGGTTCTGAAATGCGTCGCACATCACTGATCACAGCAGCGCTTTGCCTGGCGGGCCTCGCCGGCTGCGGCAAGCATGACAAGCCGAATTTCATCTACATGCCGGACATGGTCTACAGTCCGGCGCTCAAGGCGCAGGAAGGGCAGATGCTCATGCCGCCCGCGGGCACCGTGCCACGCGACTTTTCGCCGTATCCGTACAAGACCAATCCCGAGGAGGCCGGCCGCGCTCTGAAGAACCCGGTTCAGCCGACGGAGCAGGTGATGGCTCGCGGCAAGGTGATGTTCGAGACGTTCTGCATGCCTTGCCACGGCCCGACGGGCGAGGGCGATGGCACGATCGTGCCGAAGTTCCCGCGGCCGCCGTCGCTGCAGTCGGACAAGGTGAAGACCTGGACCGACGGACGCATCTATCACGTGATCTCGGCGGGCCAGAATCTGATGCCGACCTACGCCACACAGATCGACCCGGTCGACCGGTGGGCGATCATCCATTACATCAGGGCCTTCCAGAAGGCCAAGAACCCGACGGCGGAAGACCTCAAGGCCGCTGGGAAGCAGGAGTGAGTTGAGTCATGGCGCACGCACACGGTATTCATGAGCTGAAGAACCCGGGAGTTTACCGGCCGACCTCCGGCTTCAGGATGGTGTTGATGATCTTCGCGGCGCTCGGGATCGCGACCTTCGCGGCGGGACTTGCGCTGCAGCCGACCCGGGCCTGGGCGAGCTTCGTCCATAACCATTTCTACTTCATGTCGCTTGCGATCGGCGGCCTGTTCTTCGCGGCCATCCAGTGGGTGACCGGAGCGATGTGGAGCGCGCCGATCCGGCGTCTCTCGGAATCCTTCACGGCCTATCTGCCGGTCGCGCTCGTGACCTTCGTGATCCTGTACTTCGGGATCCATGATCTCTACGTCTGGAGCCACGCGGATCACGTCAAAGGCGATCTGGTCCTCGAGGGCAAGTCGGGCTACCTGAGCACCGGTTTCTTCATGATCCGGAACATCATCGCGTTGGGGCTTTGGGTCTACTTCGCAAGGAAGATGATCGGGAACTCCACGGCGCAGGACGCGACCAAGGAAGTCGGCTTCACGCTCAAGAACCGCGCGTTGGCGCCCGCGTTCCTGATCCTGTTCGCGCTCACCTACACGATGGCGAGCTTCGATCAGATGATGTCGCTTGATCCGCACTGGTTCAGCACGATGTTCGGCGTGTACTGCTTCGCGGGCCTTTTCTACATCGTGCTCGCGACGACGACGCTGATGACGCTCTATCTCAAGCGCCGGGGCGAGCTCGAAGGGCTGGTAAACGACAACCACTTGCATGACCTGGGTAAGTTCATGTTCGCGTTCACCGTGTTCTACGCGTACATCGGCTTCTCGCAGTTCCTGCTCATCTGGTACGCCAACCTCCCTGAAGAGACGATGTACTACCTGCATCGGCTGCACGGGAACTGGGTCTGGGTGTCGCTCTTCCTGATCGCGGGCAAGTTCCTGGTGCCGTTCTTCCTGCTGCTGCCGCGCGACTCCAAGCGCAACCCGCGCGTGCTCGCCGGTGTGGCGATGTTCATGCTCGTCGCCCACTGGATCGATTTGATGTGGGTCGTGCAGCCTGAGTTCTTCAAAGAGGGCCCGCGCGTGGGCTGGATCGAGCTCGGCATGACGGTCGGCTTCATCGGGCTCTTCGGCCTGGCGGTCACCCGCTTCCTCTCCAAGCACAACGTGGTCGCGATCGGCGACCCGCGGCTGGAAGAGTCGGTCTTCCATCACCATCAGTGATTGGTAAAGTCGGGTCGGGCGCGCCTGGGTCAAAGGGGCCGCAGTCGAAGCAGGGGTTTTCCTGGACGACATTGCCAATTGTCCGATTTTTCCATCCGTAATATCATTTTATTATGGCGCGCTTACCGTTTTTTGCTGTCGTGGGGCTTGCGGCATCACTCTTAGGCAATGCCTGCACTTCGATTCAGAATTTGCCTATGACGGAGAGATCGCCGACTCCAGACACCGGAGGGGGAGGGACCATTGCGGGCTTCAAGGCCATCGAGTTGCCCGCATTCGAGATGTCTGCTTCTCACTTGCCTCGCTTCGTCGCGGACAGCAATGGTGGATGGCGCGAATGACTCGACCTTCGGCGCTGACGGTTCCTTCACGGGGTTCGCGAAGTTCCTGTACAACGCGGACTTCCCGAAAGGGTTTGAGAGGACGATCAAGGACCTCCTCGTCCTGAGCAATGGCGATCTGATCGTCGCTTCGGCAAACGAGCCCATTATCTATACGAACGACTCGCCTTTGGATCTCGTCCTTTTCAAGGTGAAGTCCGATGGAACCGTCGATGAGAACTTCAAGTCGCCGGCCAGTAACGTAAACGGGGCCCCCGGGGTCAGTGTCTTCGATTTCAACAGGGCTTATGAGAATGCCGTCGGGCTCGCGGAGTCCCCTGACGGCGATATCCTGGTGGCATTCCGTGATCAATCGGGGATGACCTTTCCCGTCGACAGCATCAGCTCCCATCTGACCAAGTTCTCGAGCGCGACGGGCGTGCCGGTCGCGGCTTACGGCAGCGGAGGCGTCGCGGCGCTTCCGACGGGCGGCTGCGCGAAACCCCTGCTGAAGCAGCTCGTGCGCGACGGGAGTGATCGCCTCGTGCTGATCGCGAGCTGTCGCGACAGTGGCGTAAGCCGTTATCGTTTCGAGCTTTCCCGGGTGGATCTCAACGGCCAGTCGGATCTATCGTTCGGAACCCAGGGCTGGACGATCTTCGCCTCGACCGGTAGCGCGAGCTACCAGCACTGGTACGACCTTCAGCAGGTCGAGCGCAGCCTGAGCGGCGAGTTTCTGCTGAGCGCCTTCGCGATGACCAATAACAACAGAGGCAGCTTCAGCATCGGCAGGCTGATGAGCTCGGGAGCGCTGACGAGCCCGTGAAGGGCCTTCAGACCCACGCGGGAGCCAGTAGAAACGCGCTCCAGACATCCAGCGCGGCGGCGGCGATCAGGAAGATCAGGCTGAAGTTGATCCACAGGAAAAAGCGAAGCCAGGCTTTGCTGTTTCCGGCCGGCGCGGCCGCGAGCGCGGCAACCGGCCCCCAGGCCGCGGCCGAAACGCTCGCGCGCAGGAACGCGCGCAGCTCCCAGAGCAGCTTGAGACTGAAGGGCACGGCCACCAGCAGATAGATCAGGCCGCTGCGGTTGAGGAAGAGCGGCGCCAGAAGCGCCAGGCCCACGTAGCCCAGCGACCAGAGCGTGATCTGCGAAAGCGTCACGCCCTCGCCGCGCGCGACCGGCAGGGTTGGAAAGTTCCCCTTGCGGTAATCCTCGCGAAAGCGCAGCGCGAGCACCCAGAAGTGCGGCATCTGCCAGTAGAAGAGCACGCAGAAGACGAAGATCCCGCCGGGGTTCCAAAGATCCCCGTTGGCCGCGATCGAGCCCATGAGGGCGGGCAGGGCGCCCGGGATCGCGCCAGGCACGGCGGCATAGGCCCAGCGCTTCTTCCACCAAAGCGTATAGAGCCCGTTGTAAAGAATGACAGCGAGGAACCCGAGAACCGCTACCTTGAGGTCGACGCGAAGGAGTGCCATTCCTCCGGCAAGAAGAGTGAACGCGATGAAGATCCCGGCGGCCCGAGGCGTGATCCGGCCGGAAGGCAGGGGGCGTCTCGCGGTTCTGGGCATCAGAGCGTCAATCTCGCGCTCCTGAAGCTGATTCCAGGCCGAGGAGCCCGAAGCCAGGCAGAGCACCCCAAACAGGGTGAGTCCGAGGCGGGATAGCTCCAAGGGTGCTTCCAGGGGATGACCGACGAGGTAACCCCCAACGACGCTGATCAGGACCAAAGTCACGATGCCCGATTTCGAAAGCGCGCAATATGCCGAAAAAACGGATGATTTCATGAGATCCTTTGGGTATCACCAAAAAATCAACCCGGGAAGCTGATTCTTTGTCTTGACGAGAGACTCTCCGCAAATTTAAGAGGAGAGCTCATCGGTTCACTGCATTCGCGACGCCACATTGCCGTGACGTCCTTGTCGAAGATTGCCGCGTGGTGGCCCGGTTCATGCGAACGCAAGGCACCTCGATTTCCGAGGGGCGTTCAGCATGTCAAGCAAGGGTGGAAAAGGGTTGAGAACGAAGCTTACGGGCGCTCTCGCTGTGCTCTTTGCATTGCTGGGGTTTCCTTTTTTGCATTTCGCTCAGGGGGCGGAAGTTCCGCCGGAGCTCAAGGAGGTCGGGATCTCCGAACGCCTGGGCTCGCGGGTTTCTCTCGAGAAGCTGGAGTTTCGCGATGAGTCGGGCCGGAAGGTCAGGCTCGCGGAATACTTCCGGGCGGGTCGCCCCGTCGTGCTGAACCTGGCTTATTACGGCTGCCCCACGCTTTGCGGCTTCATCTTTCAGGGAATGGTGAAGGCGTTTCAGGAGCTGGACTGGGTTCCCGGCCAGCGCTTCGAGGTCGTCACCGTGAGCATCGATCCGCGGGAGAAGCCGGAGCTTGCCGGCTCGAAGAAGAAGAGCCTCGTTGAGGCGGTCGCCAGGCCCGGCATCGAACGGGGCTGGCACTTTCTCACCGGAAGCGAGGACCAGATCCGCGCGCTTGCGGGCGAGGTGGGCTTCGGCTATCGCTACGTCGCGGCTGATCAGCAGTACGCGCATCCCGCGGCACTCATCCTGCTCACGCCCGAGGGCAAGGTCTCGCGTTACGTTTACGGCATCGAATACCCTCCGCGCGACCTGAAACTCTCGCTGATCGAAGCCTCGAGCGGTCGCCTCGGCACGATCATCGATCGGGTGCTGCTCTTCTGCTACCGTTACGATCCGGTCACGCGCAGGTATTCAGTCATCGCCACCCGCCTGGTGCAGGCGGGGAGCGCCGTTCTCATCATCGCGCTGGGCTTGTACCTGGCGCTCTTCTGGCGCAAGCAGCGCCGGGAATTCACGGAAAGGGAGTCAGTACCCCATGTTTGAGAAGATCTTCAACGGCGACCTGCCGCTCAAGGGCACGCAGGTCGCGGGCAGCTGGGACAGCCTCTACAACTTCCTCGTCTGGCTCAGCGTGTTCTTCTTCCTTCTCGTCGTGGGCGGGATGGTGATCTTCGCGATGAAGTATCGCGCGGACCGGCAGGGCGCCAAGGCCAAGTACATCACCGGGAGCCATCTGCTCGAGGCGGTCTGGATCGCCGTGCCCACCGTGCTCCTGCTCATCATCTTCGCCTGGGGCTATAACGTCTATCGCACGATGACCCACGCGCCCGCGGACGCCTACGAGGTGAGGGTGATCGGGAAGCAGTGGCTTTGGACCTTCCTCTACGAGAACGGGCGCACGACGGTCAACGATCTCTACGTCCCGATGAACCGGCCCGTGAAGCTCATCATGACGAGCGAGGACGTGCTGCACAGCTTTTTCGTCCCGAACTTCCGCGTCAAGCAGGACGTCGTTCCGGGCATGTACACCAGCGTGTGGTTCGAGCCCACGATGCCCGGAAAGCACCGGATTTTCTGCGCGGAATATTGCGGCACGAGCCATTCGGGCATGATCGGCCAGGTCATCGCGCTCGAGGCCGCCCAGTGGAAGGCTTGGAGCGCCGGAAAGGAGATCGGCCCGGTGCCGCAGGCCGGCCTGGAGCTCACCGCGGCCGAGAAAGCGCACTCGGGCGCCGCCGGAGCGGTGCTGACCCTGGCCGAGCGGGGCGCGAAGGTTTTCGCGGCCAAGGGCTGCGCGGCCTGCCATTCGATCGACGGCTCGGCCCGGCCCGGGCCGACCCTCAAGGGCGTCTTCGGTCACGAGGTGGAGTTCGGCGACGGAGGGCGCGCCCTCGTCGACGAGAATTACCTGCGGGAATCCATCGAGAGGCCGCAGGCCCGGGTCGTCAAGGGCTTCCAGCCGATCATGCCCACCTTCCAGGGACTGGTCAGCGAAACCGAGCTGAGCGCGTTGCTCGCTTACATCAAGAGCTTGAAATGAGCAGAGCTTCAAAGAGGAGATTCCCATGCACGACTACCTGACACACACGCGAGGGCTGAGGTCCTGGCTCACGACCCTCGATCACAAGCGGATCGGGCTGATGTATCTCTTCACGGTGCTCGCCTTCTTCCTGCTGGGCGGGGTCTTCGCGCTGCTGATCCGGCTGGAGCTTTTCGGCCCCGGACGGACGATCATGGATGCCGCGACCTACAACAAGATCTTCACCTACCATGGCGCGATCATGGTGTTCATGGTGATCATTCCCGCGATTCCGGCCGCGATCGGCAACTTCATCCTCCCGATGATGCTCGGGGCTAAGGACGTGGCGTTTCCGCGGCTGAACCTCGCTTCGTACTACATCTTCATCGCCGGCGCCCTCGTGGCGAGCTCCGCGCTCTTCCTGCGGGGCGCGGACACCGGCTGGACGTTCTACACGCCTTACTCGATCCGGACCAACACGACGGCCACGCTCGTGCTCGCGGGCGCGTTCATCATGGGGTTCTCGTCGATCCTGACCGGGCTGAACTTCATCATCTCGATCCACAAGCTCCGCGCGCCGGGGCTTTCGTGGTCGCGGCTGCCGCTCTTCCTGTGGGCGCTGTACGCGACGAGCATCATCCAGGTGCTGGCCACGCCCGTGCTCGCCATCACGCTGCTGCTGCTCGTGTTCGAACGCCTGTTCCGGATCGGGATCTTCGACCCGGCGATCGGCGGCGACCCGGTGCTCTTCCAGCATTTCTTCTGGTTCTACTCGCATCCGGCCGTCTACATCATGATCCTGCCGGCGATGGGGGTGATCTCGGAGGTCATCCCGGTCTTCTCGCGCAAGCCCATCTTCGGCTACAAGGCGATCGCGTACTCGTCTTTCGGGATCGCGCTCGTGGCCTTCATCGTCTGGGGCCATCACATGTTCGTGAGCGGCCAGTCGGAGCTCGCCAACTTCGTGTTCTCGCTGCTCACCATGTTCGTGGCGGTGCCGACGGGCGTGAAGGTCTTCAGCTGGGTGGCGACGATGTATCGCGGGAGGATCCGCTTCAACGCGCCGATGCTCTACGCTTTCGGGTTCCTTCAGCTCTTCACGATCGGGGGCCTCACCGGGGTTTTCCTCGCGACGCTCGCGATCAACGTGCACGTGACGGACACTTACTTCGTCGTCGCGCACTTTCATTACGTGATGGTGGGTGGGGCGATCATGGCGCTCATGGCGGGGCTGCATTACTGGTTCCCGAAGTTCTGGGGCCGGATGTATCCCGAGGGGCCTGCTCGCGTCTCCTTCGCGCTGCTGCTCGCGGGTTTCAACCTGACCTTCTTCCCGCAGTTCATCCTGGGCTCACAGGGCATGCCCCGGCGCTACTGGGACTACCTGCCGGAGTACACGATGCTCAACCGCGTCTCGACGGCGGGCTCGTGGTTCCTGGCGGCGGGCTTCGTCTACGCCGCCGTCTATCTCTGGCGGGCGATGCGGGCGGGGGAGCCCGCGCCGGCGAATCCGTGGGAGGCCAACACGCTGGAATGGCAGACCGCCTCGCCGCCGCCGCACGATAACTTCGCCACGGCTCCCGTAGTCACCGACTGGCCTTACGAGTACCGCGACCCGCTCGTCCCCGCGAGCGCCTCAAGGAGCCTCCCATGACCACGACGCATCACCATGCACATCACTTCGCGAGCGCGAACGACGAGTTCGAGGCGGCCAAGCAGGGCATGTGGGTCTTCCTGGTGACGGAGGTACTGATGTTCGGCGGCCTCTTCGTCGCTTACGGGATCTTCCGCGGGCTTTACCCGGACATGTTCCACGAGGCGCACAAGTTCCTGGCGGTGAACATGGGCGCGACCAACACCCTGGTGCTGATCCTGAGCAGCATCACCATGGTGCTCGCGGTGACGGCCACCCAGCGGGGCCGGCGCGACCGCGCGGTCCTCTTCCTGGTGCTGACCTTCCTGCTGGCCGGGTGCTTCCTCGTGGTGAAGTACTTCGAGTACGCCCACAAGTTCCACGAAGGGCTGCTCCCCGGCGGCTACTTCGTCAACCAGGAGCTGAAGGACCCGAAGGCACCGCTTTTCTTCTCGCTGTACTTCGTGATGACAGGCCTGCACATGGTGCACGTCCTCGTGGGCATGGGCCTGATCGCCTGGCTTTTCAGGAGGACGGCGCGCGGGGAGTTCGGGCCGCAGTATTACACGCCGGTCGAGCTGGTGGGCTTCTACTGGCATTTCGTGGACCTGGTCTGGATCTATCTTTTCCCGCTGCTTTATCTGGTGGGCTGAGGAAGGGGAGTTATGGAAACGCAAAAGCCGGCGCAGGAGTCTCACGGGCATCACCACATTCTCTCGACGGAGGTCGCGCTCGGAGTCGGGTTCGCGCTCCTGCTGCTGACGGGCCTTACCGTCTGGATCGCCGGCGTGGATCTGGGAAGGCTCAACTTCCTGGTCGCGCTGCTCGTCGCGAGCGTCAAGGCCGCGCTGGTGGCGCTGTTCTTCATGAACCTGCTCTATGACCGCCGCGAGAACGGCGTGATCTTCGGTACCTCGTTTCTCTTCCTGGCGATCTTCCTGGTGCTGACCGCGACGGATCTCTTCTTCCGCGGCGATGTCGCGGTGAAGGGCCCGCTCACGGCGTTCGCCCAGTCGAAGACCGCGCAGCCGAAGGTGGCCAGGCCCTGGGTGGCGACGCCGCTTCTGCTCAGCCAGGGCAAGATGCTTTACTCCCAGCAGTGCGTGGCTTGCCACGGGCCAGAGGGCAAAGGCGATGGACCGGCCGCCGGCTCGCTCACGCCGGCGCCGCGGGACTTCACGCGGGCCGGGGGCTGGAAGAACGGCCGCAAGCCGAGCCAGGTTTTCAAGACCCTCGTCGAGGGAATCCCGGGTTCGGCGATGGCGCCCTACGGGACCTTGCCCGCGGAGGATCGTTGGGCGCTCGCGCATTTCGTGCTTTCGCTGGGCGAGGCGCCGGAGGCCGATACGGACGAGGATCTGCTCAAGGTCGGGATTGACGTGAAGGGCGGCGGGCAGGTGGTCCAGGAGGCGCCCTCGATCCCGCTCGAGGTCGCGATGCGCCGCCTGACGCGCCCGGAGCCGCGGGCGGCGAAGGTCGGAGCGAAGATCGAGGCGGAATCGGCTGGTGGGCGCCTTTACTTGGCTCGCTGCGCGAGCTGTCACGGCGAGGCGGGTGAAGGGGCGATCGCCCGGGTGTCCGGCACCCTCGATGCGGTCCGCCTGCGCACGGCACCGCTTTCGGCTTCGCAAGCCGTGGGCTCGCCGGCGATCTTCGAGTCGATCGTTTCCAACGGCCTGCCCGGCCTGATGCCCGGACTGGCGAGCCTGAACGGCACGCAGCTTTCGGAGCTGCGGGAGCACGTGAGAAAGCTCGTTGCGGCACAGCAATGAGCTGAGCGCGATAAATGCATTGCTCCCTTCTGACGAGGGAGCTTTTGAAATGACGAAGCGGCTGATCCTGACCTTGGCGGCGTTCTGGACGTGGATCGTCCTCGTCCTCGTGGGAGGCCTGAGTCTCGCCCAGGAGGCGACGCAAAGTACGGCACCCGCGCCTTTAAGCGATTACACGGCCGCGGTCGTGGGTTACGTGCTCCTGATCGGCTTTCTGGTCTCGGTACTCCTGATCGGGGGATTGCTCGTCTTGAACCTCGGGATGATGTCCAAGCGGCGCGAGGACCGCGTCGGTCGCAGGACACCGAGCGATATAGGGATACTCAAGGGAAACGTCTGGCCCGAGGAAATTTCGGAGGAGCGGAGCCTGCCGGCCGAAGAGGACGAGCAGGAGCTGGCGCGCGTGCGTGCGCGCCGGGAGCGGTTCCGTCTCGGGCGGATGCGATTCCGCAAGCGCGGCCCCGCGGCCTGAAGCGCGAACCGCGGATCCCGCGTCCCAGCCCTCGAGATGCTCAGCCTTCGAGATACGGATTGTTTGCCGCTTCGGCGAGCTTGCGCGCTTTGGAGGGAACCACGAGCCAAAGCAGGGCGATGATCGAGGCGGCAGTGAGCATGAGCGCCCCAGTGAAGAAAGGCGAGCGCCAGCTCACGCGGTCGAAGAGCCAGCCCGCGCACGGCGGACCGATGATGCGGGCCAGGCTTCCCATGGAATGGAATACGCCCATGGTCATGCCCCGCCGGCTCGGAGCCGCGCCGAGCGAGGTGAGGCTCGTGAGCGATGGATGGAGCAGGCCATGCCCGACCGCGAGCACGCAGAGCATCGCGGTCACGAGGGGAATGCTGTTGACCGATGCGAAGCCCGCGAGCGCGACCGCGCAGATCGCGCCGCCGGCCACGATGAGCCGGATCTCGCCGAAGCGCGGGGCCAGGCGCCCGACCAGCCCGGCCTGCATGATGACCATGATGGTGCCCATTACGGCGAGCAGGATCCCGGCGGACTCGGCGTCATACTGATAGCGCGCATTGAGGTAGAGCGCGAAAACCGCCTCCATCTGGGTCACGGCGAGCGTGACCAGGAAGAAGATCCCGATGCCCAGGCGCGTGCGCGGATCCTCGAGCGCCAGGCGGAAGGCCTCGGTGCTGAACCGGCGTGTGCGGTTGGCCGCGCGCATCTCGACGGAGATTCTCGGCTCTTTGAGCATGAAAAACGCGAAGAGCAGGTTGCAGAAGGCGAGGATCGCTCCGGCGAACATCGGGAAACCGAAACCGTAGCGCGAGAGCAGGCCGCCGATCGCCGGGCCGAAGATGAAGCCGAGGCCGAAGCCGGCGCCGATCATGCCCATCCCTTTGGTCCGTTCCTCTTCGGCGGTGACGTCGGCCACGTACGCGTAGGCCGTCGAGATGTTCGCGCCGAAGATGCCGGCAAGGGTGCGACCGATGAAGAGCCATTTCAGCGAGCCCGCCACTCCGAGGAGCGCGAGCGAAAGCGCGGTTCCGAAAAGGCTGATCAGCAGGACGGGGCGCCGGCCCACGTAATCCGAGATCCGGCCCCAGAGAGGGGCCACGAGAAACTGCATGAGCGAGTAGCTCGTCATGAGCAGGCCCAGGTGCCAGCCGGAGGCCCCGTAATGCTGGGCATAGTAGGGAAGAATGGGAATGATGATGCCGAATCCCACCAGATCGATGAATACGATCAGGAAGATGATGAGCAGGGAGCTTTGACGCATGTTCCTGTATTCTTACATGGGTTTCCGGGGTTTCACTACCGCATTTCTCGGCTCCGGACGTTCCGGCGCTCAGGCCGTGCGGGACAAAGGCGAAGGAAGCACGGCCGCGGGCATCCCGATCAGGGCCCCCGCCGGCAGCGCTCTTCCGCGCGCGGCGCCCACGTAGAGCGCGGCATGAATCAGGCCGAGATGGGAGGAGGCGCAGGGAAGATTGCCCGACATCTCGCCCGTGCCCGGGGTGACCTGCTCGCTGAACATCCCCGTGGGCGAGGCGAAGGAGCAGATTTCAGCCAGCGTGTCGCCGGCCTCGTCCACGCGGCCCGAGAGCGCGAGGCAGGTGAGCCACTTGGAGGTGGCGCCGAGATAAGTTCCGTCGGTTCCCGGAAGCCCGTCGGCCGCGCGATAACGGTGCAGCAGCACGCCGTCGAGCAGCTCCTCTTCGACCGCATGTAACGTGGACTGCACCCGCGGATCATCGAAAGGCAGGAGACCGAGCCAGGGAATGTCCAGCACGGAAGCGTCGATTTCGCGGTCGCCGAACGCGCGGATGAAGCTCCGGCGCTCGCTGTCGTAGCCCTGCGTGCAGATCATCCGGTGGAGGATGTCGCGCTCCTCGCGCCAGCGCGCGGGCACGGACCAGCCCATCCGGGGGGCGAGCGCGCAGGCGCGGTCGAGCGCCGCCCAGCAGTAAGCCTTGGAGGCCACGAAGTGCTCGCTCTTCGTGCGAGTGCTCCACGGGCCGCGGTCAGGTCGGCGCCAGACCTGGCAGAGGTAATCGGCGATCTCCGCGAGGCGCGGCCAGACGCCCTCGGGCAGCTCGCCGAAGAGCGCGTGGTATTGCGCGGCGGCGAGCATGAGGTGGCCGAAGAGATCGAGCTCGAAATGACGGGAGGAGTTGTTCCCAACGCGGACGGGACCGAGATGGCGGTAGCCCTCCAGCGCGACTACCTCGCTCTCGGGCAGGAACCTGCCGCCGTCAAGCCGGTAAACCGGCTGGAGGCCCTCGGGTCCGTCGCGACGCAGAAGATCGGTGAGCCAGCCGAAGAGCTTCCGGGCCTGCTGGCTGGCGCCGAGGCTGGCGAGCGCCTGCATGGCGATCGCCGAGTCGCGAATCCAGGCATAGCGGTAATCCCAGGTGCGGCCGTGCTCGCCTCGCCCGGGCAGGGAGGTCGTGACCGCCTGGGCGATGGAGCCAAGCGCCGGGCTTTGCAGGACCTGCAGCAGGAGCGAAGAACGGGCCACGGCGTCGTGCCATGGGCCCGCGAAGATGCACCCTTCCGGCGGACAGCGGTGCGCGACCGCGTGCCACGCCTCGATCGAGGCACGGGGGCTCTCGAACGGAATTTCGTCGAGGGGGCGACCCCAGCTCCAGGTGAAATGCGCGGTCTGGCCGGCCTCGAGCGTGAAACGCGCCGCGACCGAGCTCGCTTCCGGCGCGAGCTCCAGGGGAATCTCCGATTGCAGGAGCGCCAGCTCGTCGTGCGAGGATTCGGAGCGGAACAGCACGCCGCGACGGAAGCGTTCGGCCGTGGCGGCCTGGGTGCCGTACCGGAAGCGCGGCGCGCAGTGAAGCAGCCACTGGATCCGGCCGTCGATGACCTCGACACGGCGGCGGATGACGGGCGCGCGGGAGGCGCCGCCGGTTTCCTCCATCGGCATCCAGTCGATGAGCATGCCACGGCCATGCGGCGTCTCGAAGACCGTTTCGAGCACGAGCGTACGCTGCAGGTAATTCTGCTCGGATCGGAAATCCCCCTGCGGCATGATCTGAAATCGCCCGCCCTGGCCTTCATCCAGGAGCGCGGCGAAATGGCTCGGCGAATCCAGATAGGGCAGGCAGCACCAGTCGATCGAGCCCAGATAGCTGATCAGCGCGCTGCTCGAGTGATTTCCGACCAGGCCATAGTCGCTGAGCGCCAGATGGCTCATGCCGCGCGACGGGATTCCTCGGTGCGCTCGCGGCCGCGAAGCTGCGGCTTGAAGCCGATCCCATGATCATACACGAGGAGCCCGCCCAGATAACCCGAGATCCCGAGCAGCACGATGCTGAAGAGCGTGAGGATGAACTGGCCTCGGGTGATCATGCCCGGAACGCCTTCCTCCAGGCCGCGGCGCGAGAGGAAGTTGATGAGGAAGAGCACCGTGACGATCACGTTCAGCATCAGATGCGTGGTGGCGATGCGCTTCGGGTGGGTCTCGGCGGGGATCGAAAGGTAATCGGCCATTCCCGCGGGTACCGCGATCGCGGCTCCGATCAGGCCGAACAGGATGCAGAAATACGACAGGATCGCGAAGTTCGGGCTGCCATTGGCCATGTAAACGATGTCCGAGACGAAACTGGCGACCCAAAGCCCGACGGGAATGTGAACCAGGAGCGGGTGAAGCGGGTGCTTCATGAAGCGGCCTTGCAGGAATTCCTTGATCACGGTGCCTCCTTGAATAGGGGGATAGGGGGACAGGGCCGAAGCGGCGCTTTGCCGGATTAGCAAGCAAGGGCGGGGCCAGGACTGGGGCGCATCAGTTGCGTTCGCGCCGGTAAAGCGAAGCCACGATGCAAGCGACGAGCGCGCCCGCGACGGCGCCCGCGAGGACATCCGACACGAAATGGCGGCCCGCCAGCACGCGGAAGAACGCGGTGGACAGGATCAGCACCTGACCGACCGCGCCGGCCAGGAACGTCATCCAGAGCGGCGCGCCGCGAGCGATGAGCATGAGCAGGAGCGCGAAGCTCGCCGCGGCGGCGAAGCTGGTATGGCCCGAGTAAAAGGAGGTGTAGTTCGAGGGGTTTTTCGCCTTTTCGGCGGCGGCGAATACGAACGGGCGCGGGCGCTGGAAAAGCGCGTGCGCGAGCTCGGTGCCGACGCCGTTCCAGCACACGCTCTGCAGGATGACCATGAAGTCGAATCCGGCCTGCGAAAGCGCCAAGGCGGGGGTGGAGCGGCCGAGGGCCGCCAGCGTCCCGTGCCAGACCATGGGCGCGCTGAAGGCGAGAATTCCCGCGGCGTTCTGGGTCAGATCGGAGAGCGCGTCGGCCTGGGGATTCTCGAGTCCCAGGCCGGGCTGGTCCATGGCCCAGACGGCCTGAGGCGCGCAGTTTTCGGGACGGTCCATGCAGTGAGGCTGGAGAACGTACGGTCGCGAAAGCACGGCTCCCGCCCAAAGGAGCGCGGCGACGAAGGTGATGAAAAAGCCTTTCCGGAGCCCGGTCATGACATCAGCGTAACAGGCCCCCGAGGATGTCAGTAGTGGTAAGTGAAGTGTTCCCGGAAAAGCTTACCGCGGCGGCGAGGACGCGCGGGCCGAGGCCTCGAGCGCGAGCTCCTTGCCGGTGGCCAGCGCCGAGATCCGCGCGATGGAGCCGTATACGAGCTCCAGCAGCGGCTCGTCGCCGGCCTCGCCGGGTTCCGGTTCGCGCAGATCCGACATGCAAAGCTTCTTGAACACCATGCCCTGGGCGTTGAGGTTGTCCTCCTCGCCGCGCTCGGTGTTCGTGCGCAGGAAGCCGCCGATCAGCTCGCCGCCGACCAGATAGATCACGGGCTCCGCGGCGAGGCGATCCACGAGCGTCGCCGTGGGTACGCCCTCCTGGACCGCGACGCTCTGAATGACCATGCGGTTTTTCCCCACGCTCATCTTGTTCTTGCCGCGGCGGTTGAGCTGGCGGATCTCGTCGGCCGAATGCGCGACCAGGATTCCCATCCCGTAGGTGCCGGCGTTGTTCTTCGCGAAAACGAAAGGACGTCGGCTGATGCCGCGCGCTTTGTAGGCTTCCCGGGTTTCCGCGAGAATGCGCTCGGCCGAACGGGCGACCTCCTCGATTCCCTGCTCCTCATTGAAATTCACGGGCGCGACTTCCTCGGTCTCGATCTGAATCAGCCAGGGATCGACACCGACGATCCGCGCGAACTCCGCGGCGAGCGCGTTGTAATGCCGGAAGTGCTCCGATTTCTTGCGCGTATGCCAGCCGAGCGCATGGCTCGGGATGATCGGCTGGGTCACCGCGTCGAGCGGCTCGGGATAGCCGCCGGAGAAATCGTTGTTGAGCAGCACCAGGTCGGGAACGAAGCCGCCGGCGGAAACCACGCCGGCGTCGATCCGGAGAGGACGCGCCAGGAGACTCTTTTCCGTCGCGGAAACCAGCGTCACCGGCGTCGCGGGCTCCGTGCCCGCGGCCGCGGCGGGATCGTACCAGCCCAGCTCCACCTCGAGGCCCGCGTCCCGGATGATCTGGCGCAGGTAAAAGAGATTCTCGATGTAGTAGCGGTTGGAGGTATGGCTCTCCGGCAGGATCAGGATCCGCTGAGGCGAAGCGTGGCCGAGCCGGCGCGCGATCCGGTCGAGCTCGGCACGTACGATCGGGCCGGCGGTGCGCAGATCCTCCGGACAGATGTTGTTGAAGCCCGCGGGATAGAGGTTGCTGTCCACGGGCGCGATCTTGAAGCCGGCGTCGCGCAGATCGATGGAGCAGTAGAACGGGGGAGGTGCGTGGCGCGCGTGCTCCTGGTGCCATTCCTCCAGGGCGCGGCGATTCTCCAGGATCTTCTGGGCGAGCAGGGCTTTGGTCATCGGGTCTCCAGCAGCTTGGCGATCGAGAGCGCGAGCGCGGGACCTTCGCCGGGAAGCTTGACCTTGGCGTCCGCGCCGAGCCAGGAAGTCACGATCTCGGCCCCGAGGCGGCGGGTCTTCGCGCAGTCGTCCCGGAGTCCCAGGACCAGCTCCTCGCGATACCGCTGGAGCTGTAGCGGCGTGCGATCCTGGGGCTTGAGCGGGAGCGGCGCCGGAGGATCGAGACAGGCCTGGACATGGCCTTCGATCGAGAGCCTCGTCGCCCGCGTGGCTTTCCTGGCGTAGTGCGGATCGCCTGCTTCGAGCGCCGTCCGGTAGGTCAGCAACGCCTCGAGCAGGCAGGCACCGCGGCGTGCGATCTGGGTCCGCGCCTGGGCCTCCCCCATCCTGCGGGCGCTCGGCAGCCTGGCGCACTGATCGGTCCTGAAGCGCAGCTCGACGAATGCCGTTTCGCCGCGAAGCGGACCCGGGGCGGGCTCTTTCTCGTTCAGGAGTCGGCGCGCCGACGAAAGGGTGCGCTCGGCTTCGCCGTGGCGCTTAAGCGCGAGCTGCGCGAGCGTCTTCAGCAGGAGCCCCTGCACGCGCACCGGCGCGGGCGGACGAGGAACGCCCTTGCCGATCTCGAGCGCGCAAAGGAGCGCCTCATGGAGCTTGCCCGAGGCGAGAAACGCATGGCCCAGCAGGATCTTGGCCCGCGCCGCCGCGGCGAAATCCCGGGAGCCGGAGGAATAATAACGAAGCGGGGGAAGCGCCCGGATGGCCAGCGCGCGCGCCTGTTCGGAGTTGCCTTTCTCCTCTTCCTGCTCGCTCAAGGCGAGATAAGCTTCGCCGAGCAGCCGGTGGCTTTCGAGAAAACCCACGTGGCCGGGGTAACGATCGACGAGCCGCTGCAGCAGCGTCACCGCGCGCTGATAGTCGCGCGACTCGAAGGCGGAGTCGCCGTCCTTCCAGAGAAGCGCCGCTTCTTCGGCTGAAACAGGGCCGAGCTCGGTCGGAGCGCCCTGGGCGACCGGCGCCATGATCGAGAGAAGGAAAAAGAGTGGAGCAAGTAGCCGAATGGACATGGATCTCCGGTTTCGAGGCTAAGATATCCCAGGCCCGCCGGGATCGCCAACCCCCATTTTTGGACCGGGTGAGGGGTTTTGAATTGACCTAAATATAAGGTCATATTAACCTAATTCAAGGTCATGTTGCTGTCCGGCTTGTTTGGAAACGAAACTGCGGAAAAGGTCCTTCTCCTGATCGCGAACACCGGTTCGGGGTATCCGAGAGGGATTGCCACGACCTTCGGCTTGGCCGTCAGCCAGGTTCAGCGGCAGCTGGAGCGATTTGAGCTTGAGGGAATCTTGTCGAGCCGTCTGGTTGGACGAACCCGCGTTTATGAATTCAACCCTAGGTATCTGTTTCAAGACGAGTTGGCAGCCTTATTGAAGAAAGCGCTGAAAAACCTGCCCCCTGAAGTTCTCGACAGGTATTTCACCCGGCGTACGCGTCCCCGCCGCAGAGGGAAGCCTTTGTGAAAACCCAGATCAGCGGAAAAATGTCGTTGGCTGAACTGGGGGCGGTCGTTTGCGAGGCGCTTCGGAATGCGGGGATCGATGCATTCCTGTCGGGTGGTGCGGTGGTGTCCGTCTACACGGAAAACAGACACGCACGCTGGCTCAAAATATGCGGTTGAGTTTCCGGGAGCGGCCGTCCTCATCGGGGACCAGCCCATTCGTGAATTCGCAGAGCTGAAATTGCCGCAGGGGACGCTGAAGCTCCTGACCCCAACTGATTGCGTGAAAGACCGCCTGGCGGCCTATTATCATTGGAGCGACAGACAGGGGCTCAATCAGGCCGTAGCTGTCGCGAAAGCACATCCCATAAGCATGTCGGAGATCGAGGCCTGGTCGGAACGCGAAGGAATGCGCGATCAGTTGCGCGACTTCCTGGACTCGTTAGGTTAGGTGCCGGTCAATTCGGCTTTGCCCCGCCGTAACGCGCTGCGATTTCAGAAAGCTGCTGCAGCTCTGGCAGCTCGGAGTCCGGGCAGATCGTCGTCTCCCGCTGGTTCGGTTGCAGCCCTAGGATCCGAAGCGGATGAGGACAGGCCTCCTGCGCTCGGAGGGACGGGAGCTTCCCGCGAAGGCTATCGAGGATCGTGCGAACATGGGCTTCGAGCTCGCGCGTCCTCGCGGCCGTCGAGGCGCGGGTCACCCAGCCGCCACTCACGGATTTCACGTCCACGCGCGCGCCGCAGAGGCGAAGCGCGGACCGGAGCGTCTCGAGGGCCGGGCGATCGTCGCGGATCGAAAAGAGCTCGCGGCACTCGGAGTCGGCCGCCCGGGCCTCCGAAGCCGGCAAGACAGAGGCGAGCAGGAAAGTCGCGGCGAGCAGGGGAGCGAGGTGGGTCTGCTTCATTTCCTCTCTCCTCCGCAATAATGAGGGCTGCTCCTGCCGTCACTTGAGCAGCCGAAGGCCGCTCGGATCGCCGGATGAGCAAGAACGATGCGGTTGATGCGGGCCTCTTCCGCGGGGTGACCATCCAGGGGGACGGGAGGGTTCTCGAGCTCCTCGAGATAAGCCCGGCAGCGCCCAGCGACAAAGCCCTGCGCGGCGCGAAGCTGGTCCGCTTTCGGCAGCCTGGCGAGCCGCGGGCCGAAGGCCTCCGCCGCGATGAAGTCGGCGTAAGCCTCCATATGCTGCGAATGCTGGCAATTCGGCACGTCCTCGGGCCAGTCGTCCGGGGTCCAGTCGAAATGGGGAAGAGTGTCGTAATACGTGTCCGCTTGGAGAAGCTTGTAGGAAAATTCCGGGTGCGAGACGCGGGTCGCGAGGGAGGCGCGCTTGAGACAGGCGCGATCGGAAGCCTGGGCCGCGACGGACTCCGGGCTGCCGAGACAGGCGGCGAGCGCCTTGGGGTAGTCGCGGAAAAGCAGGTGACCGAGCTCATGCAGAAGCGTGAACTCCAGCTCTTCAGGAGCCGTCGCCGCGAGTAGCGCGGAGCGGCCCAGATGGACGACGCCAGCCTGGACATGATTGGTGCTCACGAGAGTTCCTTGGGTCGTTCTTCCGACGGTGAGCTTGGCTTCACGGAGCTCTTTCAGGGTTTTTTCGGAAGTGCCGGAAAGCCGTGACGCGAGCGAAAGGATCTCCCTTCGTGCGCTCTCGAAGGCCTCCGCTGCGCGCGCCTTGACCGGAGCGGTGTAAAGCCTGGCGCTGGAGAGCTCCTGCCGCAGCTTGTGGCAAGTCTCGTATTCCTCGACCGATAGCTCGTAACAGGCCTGTTTTTTCCGCGCCTTGAGATACTCCTGGATCTTGGGGTCGTTCTCGAACTGCGCTTCCATTGTATCGAGCTGGCGCCGGAGCTCGAGCGAATGGGAAACGCTCGGATTGCGCGCCGGCGAGCAGAAGGCCCGGGCGGGATTGTCGCAGGGCTTGGTCTTCTTGCCGAGGCTGGCGAGCTCGCGATCATAGTCACAGGCCTCGTCTTGGGGCAGGCTCAGGCGGCCGTCAAAGCCGGCCACCAGGCGGCTGACCATGCGCTCCACGCAGTAGGCCTCGTACGGGCTGAAAAAGCTCCGGGTCTCCTCGCAGTAGCAGGATGCGTCCTTGCGGACACCCCCGCGGCTTTCGCAGCTGTATTCGTCAGCTTGGCAATGCGGAGACGAAACCATCAGGTGAAGGGCGAGTTGCACGATCAGGAAGAGGCTCATCACCTGTCTTTTCGATCATTTCGCAAAAAAAATTGAGTCCTCCTGGAGCGCTAGGCTTCGGGGCGCAAAGGGCCGAAGGCCAGGCTGACGTGGAGCAGGTCTTCCAACGAGTGCACGTCGCGCGCGAGCTCGGGCAGTCGGGCGCAGACGGGGATATCGTCGCCGCCCCTCCGGGCCTGGCCCAGGGCCTCGGAGAGCGCGGCGCCCTCCTTTTCCTGCAGGCCCCTTAGGACCGCGCGGGCTTCGGGGTACTCGGGCTCGCCCGGCAGGGCTTTGAGGTGCCCCAGCGTGCGATTGAGCGCGACGCCATCGAAATGGAAGCCGTGCTTCGCCACGCTTTCCAGGAAGTGCCGGACCTCGCCTCCCCCGATCGTGCCCGGGGTCGCGACCATGATGAAGCCCGCCCTCGGCGACTCGAGCAGGCGCGTGATGGCGTTGAGGTTCGCGCTGAAACGGGCGCGGACTTCGAAGAGCGCGGAGGCGAAGTCGAAGAGGTTCGTCATGAAGCCCGCGCCGGTGAGCTTCTCGAGGATCCCGAGCGCCTTGCGCATTCCGGCCGAGACGATCTTATTGGCCGGCAGGACGAGCCAGCGGATCAGGCGCTCCTCGAAAAACTGCACGAGGAGCTTCGGCGCATCCAGGAACGCCAGGGTATCGCGGCTCGGCGGAGTATCCAGGATGATGCAGTCGTATTCGCTCTGACGTTCCAGGGTGAAGAGCCGCTCGAGCGCCATGTACTCGTTGGCTCCCGAAAACTCCTTGGCGAAGATCTGGAAGATGGGGTTCTCCATCACCCGGCGCGCCAGCGCCTCCGACGGAGCGAGCTCCCGGATGAAGCTTTCGAAGGTGCGCCGGGTATCGGGCATGATCGCATGAAGCGAGCCTGGAACCCCGTTAAGGCCCGAAGCGGGCATCTTCGCCAGGGCATTGCGCAGGAGCGGCGTCAGGTCGGTTGCGTGATCCCCGAGTCCTTCGAGCCCGAGCGAGGTGGCGAGTCGTTTGGCCGGATCGATCGTGACGACGACCGCTCGGCGGCCGAGCAGTGCCGCGCGCATCGCGATCGCGGCGCTGAGGGTGGTCTTTCCAACGCCGCCGGTGCCGCAGGTGATCAGAATTTTCCTGCGCGCCAGGATGCTGTCGATCGGAGTCTGACTCATCGGGAGAGCTCCTGGGAGAGCGCTTCCACGAGCGTGTCGAACGATTGTCCGGGCGCGGGCGGAACATACGGAAGCGCTGCATATTCCAATCCGGCCCCCGACCAGATCCGGAGATTCGCGCTCTCGAGAATGCTCCGCTTCCGCAGGTACTCGCCCACGGAAGTCGCGTGCGGCGTGGGCCAGCTGTCCGGTGGCGAAGCCTGCTCCTCGGCCGGGCCGGTCACGCGCGGGAAGAGCCGGTTCACGATGAAGCCGGAGGGATTTTCCGGGAAAAGGGCGAGCAGGAACTCATGCAGTTCGAGGCTCTCCTGCAGGGGCATCTCCTCCGGGAGCGCCACGATGAGCAGGCCGGTCTGCGCGGGGTCGGAGAAAGTGCGAAGCATCTGCTCGGCGTCCCGGAAAAGAGGGCCGCCCTTGAAAAGGGTGCGGAAGTTCTCGGTGCTTTGGAACATCGCGAGGCCGTAGCCGGTCGAGGGCATGTCCACGATCACCTGATCGTAGTTGAGTCGCTCGTGCCAGACCTTGCCCAGGAGCACGAGCTCATGAATCCCGGGTGCGGCTTTGGCCAGGTACTGCATCAGCTTGTTCCGGAGAAAAACCCGGGTGAGCGGCGCCATGCCGATCTTCAGTGCCGCGTATTCCTCGAACGCCCGGGTCGCGTCGCAGTTGAGTTGCCAGAGGCCCTTCGGGCCCGGGACCTGCCGCAGCTCGCCCGCCGGACGAAGCGGATCTTCGAAAGTGACCCAGAGCACGCGCTTGCCTTCGCGCGCCCGCGCCAGCGCAAGGGCCTGGGACACGGCGGTCTTCCCCACCCCGCCCTTGCCGCTGACGAAGAGGAGCTTGCGGCCGCGGAGCTGGTCGGAGGGAGTGAAGGGGAGCGTGCGGGGTGGCGTCATCTGTCGGTGAAGAAGACCACAGGAGCGTCCGGCTTTCAATAGTGTCAGCTTTTCGACGGAGTATCCTTGCATTTGCCTGCAAGGCCAATAAACTGAGCCTAACTGTTTCAATTTCCTGTCCAGGGGGGATGTCGTGAAAAAAGATCTCGTGGTGGGTGTCGTTCTGCAGTGTGTGACGCGTCGTATCTTGCTGGCTCCGGTCGCTCTCGCTTTCCTGCTCGCTGGCTGCGGCGGCCCCAAGGCTTTCACCAAAGGCGAGTACGATGATCCGACGCGCGTCGAGCTCCTGGACGACAAGTACAATGAGGCCGACATGCAGCAGATGGCCGACACCATCATCAAGGCGATCGTCGCCTGCGACTATGTCGCGAAGTCGCCCAAGCCTCCGGTGGTCATCGTCGAGAAGGTGCAGAACCGCACGGAAGAGCATATCGACACGGTTTCGCTGACCGACAAGATCCGCACCTCGCTCATCAAGAGCGGCAAGGTACGCTTCGTCAACAAGGAAGCGCGCGGCGTCCTCGACGAGGAGTACAAGTACGCCGAGGACGGCAACGTCTCGGGACCCACCGCGAAAAAGCGCGGCAAGCAGACCGGCGCCGATTACATCCTGAATGGCTCGCTCGCGACGAACGTCCAGCAGGTGGGCAATGACAAGTTCATCTACTACAAGCTCACCATGAACCTCACGAACCTCGAGAGCTCCACGATCGACTGCACGGAGGAGCGCGAGATCCGCAAGAAGTACCGCAAGCGCAGCGTGGGGCTCTAAGGCGTAACGATGTCGCGTCGTTTTACCCGCGCGCTCGTCGCGGCGGCGCTGCTTGCCGCGACGGGCTGCGCATCGGTCCGGATGTCCGAGCGCGAGGCGGACCGGCTCTTCCGGGACGGGCGTTATGAGGAATCCGCGGCCGTGCTCGAGAAAGCGCTCGCCGAGCATGGCGAGTCAGGCCGCGATTCGCTGCTCTACGTCCTGGATCTCGGGCTCGCGCTGCATTCGGCCGGCAAGTACGAGGAAAGCAACCGGGCCTTCCTGCGCGCCGACCAGCTGGCGGAGATCAAGGATTACACGAGCCTCGCCACCGAAGCCGCGACGCTGCTCACGGGCGAGAATCTCAAGGACTACAAGGCCGAGGACTTCGAGAACGTGCTGATCAGCACGTATCTGGCGATGAACTACGCGCTGCTGGGCGAGGCCGAGGACGCGATCGTCGAGGCGCGGCGGGTGAACCGCAAGCTCCATCTCATGGTCACCGAAGGCCAGCGCCGTTACAAGCAGAACGCGTTCGCGCGCTATCTCTCCGCGATCCTGTACGAGTCACGGGGCGAGTTCGATGACGCTTACATCGATTACCAGGAGACATGGAAGCTCGAGCCGGGACTGCCGGGCCTGGGTCGCGATCTCTGGCGCCTGGCCTGGCTGCGAGGCGAGCGGGACGAGATGGAGCGCTGGGATCACGAGGCCGGCTTGACGCGCGAGGACCGCGAGCAGGCGCGGCTCCAGGGGCCGCGCTCGGGCAAGGCCGAGCTCATCGTGCTCTACGAGAACGGGATCTCTCCCGTGAAGAAGCCCAATCCGCAATTCAGCCAGCTTCCCCGCTTTTATCCTCGGCACAACCCCGTCAGCTACGCCACCGTCGCCGTGGACGGCGAGGCGCTCGGGATCACCCATCGGCTGTATGACATCGAGGCCACGGCGATCGAAAATCTCGAGGAGAAGTACGGAGGCCTCATCGCCAAGCGCCTGGCCGGGGTGGTCGCCAAAGAGGTCGTGGCGGATCAGATCGAGCGCAACACCAACAGCCCGCTTCTGGGGCTTCTCGCCAAGGTGGTTTTTTACGCGAGCGATCAGGCGGATGTCCGCTCCTGGAACCTGCTTCCCCGCGACCTGCAGGTCGCACGCCTCGTGGTGGAGCCGGGGACCCGCGAGGTCCGGGTCACGCCCGTGGGGGGCGGCGCACCCCTCGTGAAGACGGTGCAGGTCCAGGCCGGAAAAAAAGCCTTCGTGAACTTCCGCTATATGCCTTGAGCGGTTAAGATGGCGGTCATGCGCAATGCTCCGGCTCTGGTGAAATCCGCATTCCTGATGAACTTCCTGACAGGCTTGCTCCTCGCTCTCGCGCCCAGCGGCTGCACGAAGAGTACGCCCGTGAGCGCGCCCGCAAAAGAGGTGAGCCTCGGGATCTGGGCGAATACCCTCGCACCCGGCACCCTCGAGGAGTTCGAGCGGCGGAGCGGGATCAAGGTGCGCGTCTCGCACTACTCGAGCAACGAGGAGCTGCTCGCGAAGCTTCAGGCCGGGGCCTCGGGTTACGACGTCATCTCGCCGTCGGATTACATGGTGCAGGCGATGAGCAAGCTCGGGCTTTTGCGCAAGCTCGAGCGGGCGCGCCTCTCGAATTTTGCCGCGCTTGATGCGCGATTTTTGAAGCGCGGCTTCGATCCTTCGAACGAGTATTCGGTGCCCTATGACGTGGGGACGACCGGGATCGCGGTGAATCGCGCGCTTTACTCCGGGCCGATCCGGAGCTGGAAGGATCTTTTCGGCAAGCCCGAGCTTGCGGGCAAGTTCTCGTTGCTCGACGACTCGCGCGAGACGATCGGAGCGGCGCTCAAGGCGCTGGGCTTCAGCCTCAACTCGAGGGATGCCGAGCAGCTCCGCAAGGCCAAGGAGCTTTTGATCGGGGTGCGCTCGAAGGTGAGGGCTTTCGATTCCGAGACGCTCGCGGCGCTCAAGAACGGGGAGATCGCGGTGGCGCACTCCTATGTGAGCGATGCGCTGCAGGCGCGGAAGGCCACGGGCGGGAAGATCGACTACATCCTGCCCGAGGAGGGCGGGACGCTCTGGATCGACAACCTCGTGATCCCCGCGACCGCCGCGCACCTCGAGGAGGCGCATGCGCTGATCGATTATCTGCTCGAAGCGCGCGTGGGCGCGGCGACGGCGCAGGCGATCTTCGTCGCGCCGGCAAACGCGGCTGCCTTGAAGTTCTTGCCCGCGGGATTCGCTGGCGAGTTCCCGGCGCTTTTTCCGGCGCCGGCGGCGCTCGCGCGTTTGGAGATGATCGAGGATCTCGGCGAGGCGACGCTCGCGTGGGATCGCGCTTGGACGGAGATCAAGGCGGAGCGGTGAGCTTCGGCCACGCAAAGCCGGCCGCGCGCGTCCATCAGGAAGGCAAGACGGCGGCTTATCAGATCCTCGACTCGGAGAGCTTTACCGGGGTGGACTTCGAGCTGATGAAGGCTTTTTTGAAAAAGACGGACCGGAATGAAGGGGTGATTTTCGCTCCGGTTAGCCCGCGTGTCCAAGCTTGAGGGCTTTTCGCTTCTTCCTTGGGAGATGATAATAGCGTCTTCCTGATTTCAGCGTCACCCTTCGGTCATCCGCCCCAAGATGCCGGCTGCGTGCACGAGCTCATCTTCGGTGTTGTAGATCGCCGGTGACAGTCGAAGCGTGGTTCTGCCCTGGACGGGAGGCGTGGCGACCTGGAGCCCGTGTTCGCGTTCCAGCCGGAACATCAGCTCGTAGCCGAGTTTCGCGAGGTTGTCCGGAGGGTAGAAGGAGATCAGCGGGCCTTTGAGGTCCGGATGCGAAGGAGAAAGGCAGGGCCAGCGAAGCTCGGCGGTGAAAAGGTCTTCGGCCTTCTGTCGGAGTTCCCCGAGGCGCTTCATGATCCGCTCCGGCCCTTGAGCGCGCCAGAACTCGAGCGTGTCGTGAATCGCGAGGAACGGCGCCCAGTCATGGCAGGCGGACATCAGCAGCTGCGCGGTCGCGAGCCGACCCTCGCCGAAAGCCTGAAACGGCGCGGGTACCTCGTAGTTCGTCCAGCCCGCCTGGGTCAGCCGCAGACGCTCGCGATTGCGCGGAGCGATCCAGCCGAACGACGTGCCTTTGGGACCCATCATCCATTTGTGCAGGTTCCCGCCGTAAAAATCGACATCCTGAAGCTTGCTGAAATCCAGCCGCACCGAGCCCGGTCCGTGCGCGCCATCGACGACGAGCAGGATCCCGCGCCGCCGGGTCTCGCGGGCGATCGCCTCAAGCGGCATTACCATCCCATTCGCGGTCATCACGTGGCTGAGCAGCAGGAGGCTCGTCTCGGGCTTGAGCGACGAAACGATCCGCTCCGCGAGCTCCGCGGGCGTGAGCTTGCGCGTCTCCTCGAGCGATGTCGGCAGATGGATCGTGCGCAGCGAGAGTCCGTCCTGCTCCGCGCGGAAGCGGCAGAGATTCACGATCGCCCCGTACTCCAGATCGGTCGTGAGAATCTCCGAGCGCGCGGGCAGGGGGATGCCCAGCATGAAAACGTTGAGTGCGGCCGTCACGTTGGGGCGCAGGAAAAGGTCGTGGGGATCGGCTCCGAAAAAACTGGACAGCTCCTTCTGGATTTCCCAGAGTCTTCCCCAGGTTTTGAACAGCTCGAGCGTCGGGTTGCGATCGAAGGATTTCTGGTAGCGGGTCAGAGCGTCCTGAACCGGGCGCGGGCAAACCGAATGCGTGCCAGAGTTGAGGTAAATGAGCTTGGGGTCCAGGTCGAAATGCGCGCGCATGCCCACCTCATCTCCCGTTCAACGCGCTGAACGCAAGCGAAAATATCCAGTCTCTCCTGTGGAGTGGATCCGGGGGCGAGGTCTGATGGCGCCTCTATCGTCCTGACTTCTCTCTGATCAGGGTTCTCATGGCCTCGAGCTCGGCTTTGATGGCCTCGAGCTCCTCTCTCATCCGCCGGTTCTCGTCGCCCAGCGAGGCCAGGCTGCGCTCCACTCGGACGCACTGTTGATCCGTTCTTTTGGCGGCATCGAGGAGGGGCGCGATGAAGCCCTGATAGTTCACCGCCTTGAGGCCCGTTACGGGATCCGTCGACACGAGGTCCGGGGCGACCGTCTCGACTTCTTGCGCGATGACGCCGTACTCGTACATATGGGTTGCATTCCTGAGATATCTGACGCCGCGAACCTTGCGGATGAATTCCAGCCCGTCAATGTCCTGGATTTCGCTCTTCAGGCGGCGGTCCGAAGAGGTGATGTATCCGTCCGCTCGGACATTTCCGACGACATGCACTGCTTCGGCAGGTGCGGAGGTGTTCACGCCAAGGCGTCCGTTGGTATTGTCCCAGACGAGATTGGCGCTTCCCGCGAAGGCGCCGGAGTTGTTGAATTGGACTTGGGTCGTGGAGCCACCCGGCGTGCCTGAGCCTCCACCGCCGCCCGCGGTTTGCCAGGCGCTGCCGTCATACCACTTGAGCTTATTGGAGTCGGCCGAGTCGATCGCGACGTCACCCGCGGCTGGAGTGCCGGGCAGAGCGGTCGCGTTCACTCGGATGGGGCCGGCCACATGGAGTTGGCGGGCTGGGGATGAAGTTCCTGCGCCGATGTTGCCCGCTGTATAGTAGGCGTCTGCTCCGGAAAGCGACCAGGGACTGGCACCAGTGGCGCCAGTAGCGCCCGTAAGGCCTTGCGCCCCGTTGTTGCCGGTAGCACCGGTCGCGCCAGCGAGACCCTGCGCTCCGTCGGCGCCGGTCGCGCCCGTGGCGCCCGTGAAACCTTGCGCGCCGTCGGAGCCGGTCGCGCCCGTGGCGCCCGTGGCGCCCGTGGCGCCGGTAATGCCCGTGGCACCCGTTGCGCCGGTAGCACCAGTCGTTCCGGAGCCGCTGCCGCCTGCGATCTGCCAGGCACTGCCGTCATACCATTTCAGTTTGTTCGCATCGCCCGAGTCGATGGCAATATCGCCCGCGGCGGGAGTTCCAGGAAGAGCCGCGGAGTCGAGGCGCATGGGACCTGCGACGTGAAGTTTGCGGGCGGGGGAAGAGGTTCCGATCCCGACATTGCCGGCAGCGGTGATCCGCATCTTTTCGGCGTTTGCTACACCGACTTTGAGATCAGTATTAAGACGATATGACCAAAGGTAGTTCTCACTCGTTGAAGAATTGAATCCCAAGCCGACTGTGAACAAGCTATCGTCATCTACCAGGGTGAGGCCACTTGAGCTGGATGTTCCTTCGATGAACATGCGTGTCTTCAGGCCTGCGGCAGCATCGGTCTTTGCTGAGAAGCTTATGCGGCCGCCTTTGTCATTGGCAGTGGATCCAATTGTACTGACGCTAATCTGCCCAATTCTCTTATCGGCGGAAGAGACGTTCTGATCTACAAACTGAACTCCGCCCTTGAGATCCCCGACCGCATCCGGGTTCGTATTGGTTAACTCGATCATGCCCGGCCCAAGCGAGCCGCTTACGGTGACATATTTTCTGCCGGCGGCCGATTGAATGCCGGGTGTGGAGGTACCGACGCCGACATTGCCGGCTTCATAGTAGATGTTGTTGCCATTCAGGAGGAAGGGGCTGGCGCCTGTAGCTCCTGTTGCACCTTGCGCGCCATCAGCGCCGGTAGCACCCGTTGCGCCTGTGAAACCTTGCGCGCCATCAGCGCCGGTAGCACCCGTTGCGCCTGTGAAACCTTGCGCGCCATCAGCGCCGGTAGCACCCGTTGCGCCTGTGAAACCTTGCGCGCCAT
>JAMPXJ010000050.1 GCA_023701205.1 Oligoflexia bacterium | reverse complement strand
GATGGCGCTCCGGAACGCGCTTCCCGAGTTTCTCGCGACCAGTGCGGAGGCGCATCCTCTCGCGAAATTCCTCCGCGCGCGCATCGATCTCAACAGATATGAGGGCTTCCGCATCGCTGGATAGGCGCGAATGCGGTACTCTCAATAGAGGTCCTACAACATAGCAAATGGAGAAAAGGACTTTGTGATAAGCCGTATAAACGAGGAAACCGCCGATCGCTTAAAGTACCCTAAGCGGTTTTTAGGCCGCAAGGTGGCGCCTGTAGTTTCGATCCTGGGCACGGTGGGGGTGGTGACCCGAATTGTCAATGGATTCGGCCAAGGAAGAGATATCTCGTTGATTCCGTTCAGCCAAGTCCCCTATGGGTTGCAGGTTGCCGGAGGGACTGCTGTCACCGCGGGCAAAGAGGTCGCCACCCGTACTGCGAAGAAGGTTCATGAGACCTATGAGAACGCCACTAAGGTTATGGATGGGATTCACTATTACGGAACGGACCAGGCAAGATAGTTCCACTCGTCTGCAAAACCGGAGCAGTCAAAAAGGCGATCAGGTTTTGCAGGCCGAGGCGGCACAGACGAAGCCAGAGTCAGAAGGGCGAAGGAGATCGTTTCACTGAAGATCCTAAGAGCTCATTTCAGTGTTGAATATGCTAACCTCCGGAGGACGGCCGCTGGAGAGCGCTTCCCGTCAAGCCGGAGCCGATCAAGCTTGTAGGAATTCCTGCCGGACGGCGGTGATAGATCTAACGTTACTTGATTTCCTTGCATTTGCGAGGAGCCCTTGGGCAGGTTCTGGGGATCCCTTCTAGTTCTCCTAGTTCCTTTGCGGTAGGTGTTTGCCGCTGGTTCCCAAACGAGGCTTGCGCTGCTGATTGAACGAGCCGGGAAAAGGCTTCCGCGAGATCGAGCCGACACGATTCCAACTGATCGGCGGGAATCTGGCGAGATTCTCGGAGCCTTTCGACCGCATCGGAGACATAACTGGAAAGTAGAGTATTCGCCGAACCGGAAGCGGAGTTACCTAGCAGCTCGCAGAGGTCCTCGTCCGAAAGATTCACTTTTCGACGGGCCAAATCATACAACTGGTTGAGGTCACCGATGGCAGTGATCGCCACCTGTATAGCACTCTCCTCGATCATCCGACGCGTCTCTACAGCATTTTTCAGGGCTGAAAACCGGGAGTCCTTCCAGATCAGTTCCCAATAGGAAAGCTCGTCCGTGAGGACGATAGGATTTTTTCCGGTTCCATCTCGGTCGAAGTGGAGTTCGAGAGCAGATAGCGCCGGAAAATCAGGCCTTCGAGTAAATGAAGGCGTCTCGCCGTTCCCGTTTGGTACCGAGGCTCTCCAGCGTTCTTCTTTCTGTTTGGCGATTTCTGGCTGCTCGATGGCCTGCATGGCCATGACGACCAAGCTCATCGGATCCGTCTCCGCGAAAACCGAACGAAGGGTCACGAGGGATTCATTCATTCTCTTTTCTCGACTCCGTCCCACGATCCCGGCTAGGAGCTCGAGGTCGTCGTACACTTTTCCCCCAACCGATGCGCGAGCGAGCGTGACTCGCATGGGTGGAGTGAAAAGGAGAGATAGGATCTTGAGCTCTTCGAGAGTGGGTTTCTTGATCGGGAGCGCAGCGGAGGTCAGTGCCGAGCCCCACTCTCGTTCCACATCCATCGCCAAATCGGCCGACGGATTTTTCTGAGCAGCTATGGCGATCACACCCATGGCGAAGTCGCTCAGAGCCATCGCATCTTCATCGCTATGGATGAAGCCAAGACTTCGAAGCTGTTTCAGTCGAGGCAGCTTACTCCAATCTCGGGATCGGATCCATTCGTCCATCGACTGGCGGTGTTTTTTTAGAATCGTCCATGCGTCAATCGGAGCGCTAGAGGCCCCGAGCCCCTCCAGTACTTTGGACTCCGCCGGGATTCTTTCTTCCTCCGCCAGCGATAATGTGTACCTCGAACCCGGAATAGCCAGGCCCGCGCGCCGGTCCTTCTCCATGGTCTGAGAATCGTGCCAACTCAGAATAGTGACGACTCCTGGAGTGCTGGCGACCATGATCGCCGGAGCACTCAATGCGTACTTGGTCTTCAGGAGCTCGAGAGGAACCGTAAAGGGATAAGCGAAAGGATCCCACAGAACGCTTCGATTGAACTGATCTCGGGGGGATCGCGGGACTAGGATGAGTCTGCGTCCGTACGTATCGATGACGTCGCGCCAGTACCGGCTTTGCTGCCGAGGGAGCCAAAGCAAAACATCCTTGAACTTCTCGCTACAGGTAGCCGCGTCGGCCTGAGCACATGACAGGACTAGCTCACCGATACCAACTCCGAGCAGCAAGAAAAGGAGCTTGTATCGAGGCCAAGAGTCCATATCTCACCTATCGTCCATCTGGATTCCGATTCTGAATAAAAGTCAACGTCTGCTCGTTAAGCTTTCAGCAGCAACAGCCTTTAGCTAAATAAATCCAAGCATCAGGTGTTATGCCTCGGACCAACGTCGAGCTCACTCCCATACAAACCGCCCGATATCGCTCCCGCGCGGCATGCCTATTCAAGTTTTCAAGCTTTCCTTTTCAAGCTTTCCCCAAATAAACCCGAAAAGTAATCGATGCCGAGCGCCCGCACCCCGACCCTCATCCTGCTGCTCGCCGGCCTGAGCCTCGCCTTCGCGCCTGAAGGGGCGCATGCGCAGGCGCCCTCCTGCCCCGAGAATTTCACCCAGCTCATTCACGCACCCGCGAGCCTCGCCTCCCCGGCGGTTCAAGAGTTCAAGCGCGCCTACGCCGATTTCGACGGGATCTCGACGCGCGACAATCTCGCCTTCATCGCCCAGACGCTCGTGCCCCAGCGCCGGGCCAAGCCCCTGGTCTATTTCAACGGCGAGACCGCGATCACCAAGGAACTCAACGACCACGTCTTCAAGGACGACAAGGAGCTCGTCACCGCTTTCATGAACTTCTTCAAATCCGAGCTCTTCGCGCGGATCCAAAAAGACCCCGTCCTGGCCCCGCGGATCCGCACACGGTACCACAACTTCAAGCAGCTGCGCGTCGGGATCGAGGACACCAGCCTGGAGATCGACGAGCGCCTGGCGAAGGCCTACGCCGAAGCCGCGCAAAGCTTTGACAGGAAAATCGAGGAGCTTGGCCTCAAAGAGCGGCTCCTCTCCGCACAGGGGCTCGCGCAGGACCCGCTGACCTGGAACCTCGCCGGAATCGGCCGCAGCGTGGACGAGGCGGATGCGGCCGCGCGCCACGCGCGCGTTCTCGGAGGCCACGGGCTGATCCCCGCGCAGTCCTTCGAGCAGGTGAAAGCCTCCCTTGACGAGAAGCTCCTTCGGATCGAGACGCTTCGGAAGCGTGTGCATTCCGCGCTTTTCCGCACGCGGCTGCTCACCCCCCATCGCAACGGCCAGACCATCCTCGCCCCTTGGGTCATCGACGCGCTCCGCAAGCTCGAGCTCCCTCCGGGCAGCGGTCCCGAGGACGCGATCACCGCCATCCAGAAGGTCGTCCGCGAGAAGTTCCACCACGCGATCGATCGCGACACCGCGTTCGCGCTTCGCGAGTACCTCGCCGCCTCCGACAGCTTCATGCCGGGGCTGCTCGTCCCCGAGCGCGTGATCCTGCCGATCGGGCGCCGCGGGCCCGAAGTGGTTTCGGTCGATTTCCGCGGGCAGAACAGCCGCAATATCCACGAGACGCTCGCGGCGCTCGCCGAGACCGCGCGCCAGGGAGGCGACAGCCGCAGGGCGCTTGAGCTCGGGCGCGCCGGAGAGGCCCTCGCCACTGAGGCGCTGGATGCGCGGAAAAAGACCTTCGGCACCGTCATCGAGCGGCTTTTCGGCAGGAGAAGCGGGCGCAACACCTTCTTCTCGGGCGACGACGGCGCCCACCTGCCCGAGCGGCCGCTCAGCGCGTCCGAGCGCGAGAAGCTCGTGGGCACCCTGGCCCGGCTGACCGAGCCCGGGGATTATCGCGTGGTCTTTGTCGCGAAAAACTCCCGCACCGGCGCGGAAATTCCCGCGCCCGAGCGGCAGAACCGGATCGTCGCGGCCGAGAGCATCGAGAAAAAGCTCCGGGATCGGCTCTCCAGCCGTTTCGGCGAGCGCGTCATGGCGCGCCAGATGCTCGCTTCCGTACTCATGCCTTTGGACGAGGGCCGCGTGGGCTATCAGCTTCTCCTCGCGGGAGAGGAACAGCCGCCCGCCTTGCTCGAAGCGCTCCGTCAGGAGCTGGCCAAGCTCGCGGGTGCCGAGGGTCTTGAGTTCAGCGGGATCGCGAAGGTCGCGCCACGCGCGTTATGACGTGGCGTTTCAAATCCCCGTTTTGATCTCCCTTGAAAACCTTCGGGACTTGGCTATCCTCTGCCGTCTATGACTTTTGAAACCTGGTTCCAGTCCGTCCATCCTTCCATCGCGCTCAAGGGCTGCGATGCCGTCCTGAAGCTCGCCGCCGACGGTTCGACCGTGCCTTTCATCGCCCGTTATCGCAAGGAACAGACGGGCAACCTCGACGAGGTCGCGATCCAGAAGTGCATCGACGCCAAGGAGGAATGGGACAAGATCCTCAAACGCCAGGAATTCATCGTGGGCGAGATCGAACATCAGAAAAAGCTCACGCCGGAGCTGAAGACAAAGATCACCTCGACCTTCGATCTCAACCAGCTCGAGGACCTCTACCTTCCTTATAAGGTGAAACGCAAAACCAAGGCCACGCTCGCCAAGGAGGCAGGCCTGGAGCCTCTTGCCGACTGGATCTGGAACTGTGGCCACGGCACCGAAACGCCGCAGCCCGGCCAGACGCTCGAGATCTGGGCGTTCACCTTCCGCAACGAGGAAAAGGGCTTCCCCGATGCCGCCAAGGCGATCGAGGGCGCGCAGGACATCCTCATCGAGCGGCTTTCGGAAACCCAGGAGCTCCGCCAGCTCGTGCGCGACGCGGTCTTCAAGAAGGGCTGCCTCAAGACCGCTCAGGGCGAGAAGCCCAAGCCCAACAGCAAGTACTCCAACTACTTCCAGTACCACGAGGCCGTCGAATCGCTGCTCAAGCCCGAGAACACCCATCGTTATCTGGCCATCCGGCGCGGTTGGATGGAAGAGGAGCTTTCGCTTTCGGTCGGCGGCGCGCCGACGGACACCGAGTTCGATGACCAGCTGCTCAAGGCGTTCGAAGGCGCGGCCTGCACCGTCGCGGACTCGCCCGGCGCCGCGGTTCTCCTCAAGTCCGCGCGGCTCGCGCTCCGGGCGCACGTTTATCCCAGCATCGAGAACGAGGCGCACAAGGCGCTCAAGGACGTGGCCGACGAGGCCGCGATCCGTGTTTTCGCCGAGAACCTCCGCAAGCTCCTGCTCGCCTCCCCGTTCGGCCCGAAGGCCGTCCTGGGCGTGGACCCCGGCGTGCGCACCGGCTGCAAGCTCGCGGTCGTGGACGACTCCGGCAAGTATCTCGCGAGCACCGTGATGCACCTGCAGTCGGCGGGCGAAAAGGAAAAGGCCAAGCAGCTGCTCGAAGAGGTCGTGAAGAACGGCAACCTGCGCGCGATCGCGGTGGGCAACGGCACGGCCGGGCGCGAGACCGAAACCTTCATCCGCGCCACGCTCAAGGAAAAGGGCCTCACCGTCCCCGTCGTCATGGTCAACGAGTCGGGCGCGAGCGTCTACTCCGCGAGCGAGGTCGCGCGCGAGGAATTCCCCGACCTCGATGTCACCGTGCGCGGCGCGATCTCCATCGCCCGGCGCCTGCAGGACCCGCTCGCCGAGCTGGTCAAGATCGATCCCAAGAGCATCGGCGTGGGCCAGTACCAGCACGACGTCTCGCCGCACGCGCTCAAGCGCTCGCTCGAGTTCGTCGTGGATTCGTGCGTGAACTCCGTGGGCGTCGCGCTCAATACCGCGTCCTACCACCTGCTCTCGCACGTGTCGGGCATCGGCCCGGCGCTCGCCAAGTCCATCGTCGAGCATCGGGGGCAGAAGGGCCTTTTCAAGTCCCGCGAGGAGCTGCTCGAGGTGCCGCGCTTCACCAAGAAGGCCTATGAGCAGGCCGCCGGATTCCTGCGCATTCCGGACTCGGAGAACCCGCTCGACAACACCGGCATCCATCCCGAGCGCTACGGCCTGCTCGAAGGCCTGGCCGAGCGCCTCGGCAAGAGCCTCAAAGACCTCATGGGCGCGGGCGTGAAAGGGATCAAGGGTGATGGCGAGTTCCGCAAGGAGGTGGGCGATTTCACCTTCGAGGACATCGTGCGCGAGCTCGAGAAGCCCGGACGCGATCCGCGCGAGGAGTTCGTCCCCTTCCAGTACCGCGAGGACGTCTTCGAGCTCAAGGACCTCCAGCCGGGAATGATCTGCCCCGGAATCGTGACGAACGTAACGAACTTCGGCGCGTTCGTGGATATCGGCGTGCACCAGGACGGCCTTGTCCATATCTCGCAGCTCAGCGACCGTTTCGTGAAGGAGCCGCGCGAGGTGGTGAGCCCCGGGGACCACGTGAAGGTCCGCGTGCTCGAGGTGAATCTCGAGAAGCACCAGATCGCGCTCACGATGAAAGGGGCGGCGGAAACCGCGCCGCGGATCCGGCAGGACCGTTCGGAGCGGCCGGAACGCGCCGATGGACGCCGCGAAGGCCGCCCCGGGCAGGGCCACGGCCCGCGCCCGCAGCGCGAGCAGCCGCACGGGCCCCGCGGGGAACAGGGCGCCAAGCAACACGCCCGTCCCGCGGGCAAGCCGGGCGCGAAGCCGCCGGTCAAGCCGAAGGAGGCCTTCAACAATCCTTTTGCCGGCCTCGCCTCGCTGCGCGGCGGCCTGAAATCCGGGAAATAGCGACCTTGGCCCGCTTCAACAAGTATGCCTTCTACGAGCAGGCGGTCCAGACGCCCGAGCGCCACATCGAGATGTTCGTCGAGCTTTATCGCGAGCAGAACGGAAAGTACGCCCGCAACCTGCGCGAGGACTTCTGCGGCACCTTCGCGCTCTCCTGCGAGTGGGTGAAGCGCAACCGCAAGAACACGGCCATCTGCCTGGATCTCGATCCCGAGCCCCTGGCCTACGGCAAGCGCGTGCACCGGGGAAGGCTCAGCGCCGAGCAGAAGCGCCGGCTCACGGTTTTCCGCCAGGACGTGCGCTCGGTGACCGCGCCGCGCTCGGATCTGATCATCGGCTGCAATTTTTCGTTTTTCATTTTCAAGGAACGCGCGAACCTGATCGACTATTTCCGTCATTGCCTGCGGTCGCTGCGGCAGGACGGGATCCTGGTGCTCGAGATGGCCGGAGGCCCCGGGATGATCGAGCCCCTGCGCGAGCGCGTCCCGATTTACGGCCGCGACGGCAAACGCAAGTACACCTACGTCTGGGACCAGCAGAGCTTCGACCCGATCACCCATGATGCCCGTTACGCGATCCACTTCGAGCTGCCTGACGGCACGAAGAAAAAGGACGTTTTCCGCTACGACTGGCGCCTCTGGACGATCCCCGAGGTCCGTGAAGCGATGCGCGAGGCGGGCTTCGCGGAAACCTCCGTCTATTGGGAGACGGAGCACCGCGGGCGCGGCACCGGCGAGTACGCGAAGGCCGAAAGCGGCGACAATGCCTATGCCTGGATCGCCTATGTCTGCGCCCTGCGCGGCGGGGACGGCCGAGGAAGCCGGGGGGGCCGGGAGGAGTGATCCGCGGCGGCGCTGTTTTTTGCGGCCCCGTGCATTGACAGCCGTTGCGTTCCACGAGACTCTTCGCCTTACAGGGGGAAGTGAGATGAACAAGACGCTCATCGCGCTATTGGGGATCCTCGGATGGACCTCATTCGCGCACGGATACAGCTTTGACCGGAGTCTGCCCAAGGACGTGGCGGACCAGATGAAACAGGACCTGGAGTTCGTCGCGACGATCCAGGGCACCCAGGCCACGCCGCTCCATCAGCAGATTTTCGGAAAGGTGAACGGCACGGGTTACAAGACCTTCTTCGAGTCGCGAATCAACCTGATCGGGTTCAACTCCTGCGGGGGCGGCAGCGCCGTGGCCTGCGTGATCCCGTTCATGGGCTCCGACAAGATGTGGGTCACCCGCAACTACATCAAGTTCAGTCATCCTCAGGTCGCGCGGCTCATGGTCGTGTTCCACGAGTCCCGCCACTCCGAGGTGCGCAACGGCAACTGGGCGCACGCCACCTGCCCCATGCCCTTCCTGGACGAGAACGGCAACGACAAGAAGAGCATCTGGACCGGTGCGGAGCTCGCGGGCCAGGACGCCTGCGACGAGACGCCTTTCGGCTCGTACGGCTCCTCGACCATCATGCTGAAGAACGTCTCGAAGTTCTGCGAGAACTGCACGGACAAGGTGAAGTTCGACGCCGGCCTCTACGCCGACGACCAGATGGGCCGCATCATCGATCAGAACGCGATCGATCGGATGAAAAAGGACCTCTATCAGTAACCCGGATATGGGCGGGAGCCGGAGATTTTTGGTCCCGCTGATCCTGGCCTTGGCTTTGCTCGGTGTCGTGCTGCTGGCTTTTCAGCCGGTCCAGCGCCCCCAAGAGCCTGCCTCACGGCCTGAATCCCAGCCGGCATCGCGGCCGGACTCGCCAATGGAGACGAACGCCGTTTCGCCTTTGGCCG